>JBMOLK010000230.1:0-7106 GCA_049325575.1 Bacillota bacterium
TAAATGTTTTGCACATTCTAAGGGGGATGTATAAATGCTTCTTGATATTTTAATGCAAAAGACATCAATGGTATGCATAGATGTTGGATACAGGAATATAAAGGTTGTTGAAGTATCGGTAAGAAAAAACAACAATATCTTTATTGAAAATTATGGTATAGTATCAACACCTCCGGATTGTATAAAAAACGGTGCAATATATGATGTTGAACGTGTCCTTAGAGTTGTAAAAGCAGTTATTAAAGAGCAGAATATGAAGGCTAAAAATGCTAAAATAATCATGTCGGGTACAAATATTATAACCAGGATTTATATGATCAGCAAGGTTCCCGGCGAGAGTGAAGACTTTACTGTAAAGAACAGCATGCCACAGTTTCTCCCTGTTGACATAGACAACTACAGGGTAGACTACAAAATTCTTCAAACTGTAAGGGATAAAAATGAAGATAAGTATAAGGTTTTTGTAACGGCAGTTCCGAGAAATATTCTTCAAAGTTATGTTGATGTGCTGCAAGGACTTGATCTTAAGCCGCTTGCAGTTGACATTCCTGCCAACAGCACAGCCAAGTTCTTCAATAGAGAAATTCAGACAAAAGATATGGACGAATACTATTCAAGAAAAAGATATAACAAAGTTGAAAGCGATACATTTGCTGTATTGGACTTCGGTTCTGAAACAACCATTGTAAACTTTTTAAAGGACAGGGTTTTGGAATTTAATAAGGTTATATTATCAGGAAGCTCAAATATTGATGACCATATAGCAAGGGAAATGGATATCAGCATGCAGGAAGCAGAAAGGCTTAAAAAGACATATGGGATGATGGTACCAAATAACCTTTCCAAAAGGGATCATGTTATAACATACGGTAAGATCAGCAGCTATATTGAAAGATTGGCAAAGCAGATAGTAAAGTGCTTTGAGTTCTATATTGACAGGTGTTATGGTACACCCATATCTAAAATATTCATAATAGGCGGGGGCTCACAGCTTAGCGGGTTGAATCAATACTTATTCTCGCTGTTCAATGTTCCGGTTTATCCAGTCGGGTTACTTAATCTTAAAGGCGTTGAACTTAAGAAAACACTTGATAAAGAAAAACTTAACTATTTGATTAACTCCGTAGGAATTTCACTTTAATTTCAAATTTCACTTTAATTAATATAAAAAACTCCTGGTGCATAAAATGAACATCAGGAGTTTTTTATGCCTAATCAACAGATTTTTTAATCTGGAGATAGCGAGCGTTCCATTTCTTTAATTAGAGATTCAGTGATGAAATTGAATATATTTAAATATTAATAAAAAATATTAAGTTATGAATAGACAAAAATTAATTATTAACGTATAATAAATAAAAAATATTAATGAAGGTGGTTGGTTAAGAATGAATGATCGCTTAATAAAATCCATATTAACAATAGTGCTTTTTGTAGTGTTGGTTGTTTTCGCCCTAAAGGTCCTTACCTGGGCTGTTTATAAGGTATTACCCGTTGCAGTTGTGATTATTGCCGCATACATAGTTTATAGACTGGTTAAAGGGAAAAGGGGTTTTTGATATTTAGGTACCTTGCATTTATTAACAAAATAAATTTCTAATTAAAACAAATGTTAAAAATGTACTTTTCACCGACAATATCAAAGTTACTTCCTCCCGCTCTGATATTGTCGGTTACACCAGTATATTAAAGCCTGACTGACCGTTATGTATAGAGATCGAACTGTAAAAGTAGATAAACTTAATGAGCCCGCCATTTGTATCAAATTAGCGGAGCGAATTATATGTTTATCTTTACAGTTCGTTATCTCTAAATGTAATATTATAACACAAGTATACTTGGAGGATGATTTATAGCAGCTTCTTTACGCAGTCCCATAAAACATCACAAAGATCTTTAGATTCAAAATCACTGCCGAAGCCTTCCAGATTATAGCTCTTACTTCCTATCTCACAGCCTACTTCACCGCTGTCGGCCAAAAGGTATAGATCGAATGATTTGGACCCGCTTTTACTAAGAATCTCAAGCATTTGTCCAATAGACAGAAGGGGAACACAGTCCTCCTTGGTAAAAGTTGTAGGACGTTCGTAGGAGAAATCAAAGTCATCAGCTGAATCGTCAATGTCTTCTTCGTCTTCTTCATATTCCTCATCTTCATATTCCTCATCTACTTCATCATCTGCTGCAGCTTCCGACTCTTTGATATCTTCATTTTCCGGGTTGTCCTCTTCAAGATCATCACAAGATTCTACACTTGACTCTTCATCTCTTACATATTTTAAATCATGAAGGATGAAGTGGGTGTGAAAGAGTTTAATTTTACCGATGACAAACTCGATTTGGTCATACTCTTCAGTTTCGGCATTTTTGCATATGGATGCAACTGCAACATCGTATTTTTCAGGAAGCCAAATTTCATTAAGACGCTGCTTCTGACTATCCGTAAGCTGTGCGATGTCTTCTTTTGTTATACGCATTTTCATAATTAATATCACCTTACCTAAAGTTAAATTATGGTATTATAATATCATATTATACACGTAAATCAATTCTAATTCAATAAATAGATAAATTTGGCGAACATACGTTAGAGATAACGAACTGTAAAGATAAACATATAATTCGCTCTGCTAATTTGATACAAATGGCTTGCCTATCTTGTTTATCTACTTTTACAGTTCGATCTCTATAGATCAGGTCTAACAGATTTTGAAAAGCTTTAAAGAATATTTTGGTACAAGTACTAATAAAATTAATATGGGAGGTGTTATATATGATGTGTCCCATATGTAAAACAGTGCGTCTTGAATCCATTGAACTTGTGGATGATTTAAAGGTGTTTACCTGTACAGTATGCGGAGGTAATTGGCTAAGGTATGATAATTATTGGATGTGGTACTTAAATAATAAGGAGATAGATGAAAAAGAAAAGGAGATAAAGAACTACCTGCCGGTACCAGATTCAAAACAGGCCAAGATTTGTCCCGATTGTGGCAGAATTCTGATAAAGTATAAGGTTGATAACAGACTGGACTTTTATATAGACAACTGTGGGGGGTGTAACGGAATCTGGCTGGATAAAAACGAGTGGGAGAATCTGAAATTGAATAGCTTGCACAACCAAATACATAGTTTCTTTACAAAGCCATGGCAGAAGAAGCTAAGGGAGGAAGCGGCAAGGGACAATCTACAGGATAAGTACATAAGAAAGTTCGGACGCTGGGATTATGAAAGGCTGAAGGAGATGAGGGAATGGATTTACAAGCATAAGAGCAAGACGGAAATGTTATCTTATCTCATTGATGAAGATCCTTATAAAATATAAAACAGGGGACAGGGAAGATACAATAAAACGGGGTGGACTTTTTATATCCTACCCCGTCTGCTTTTAGTAAGTATTTATTTAACCGCCTTATCACCGATAATCTTAATTTCATCAAGCAAAGCCTTGGCTGATTCACTCTTTATATTTGCGCTAAACCTTATTTTAAAATTCTCGTTGTTTGAAGCACTATCGGGCAATGTGAATGTTTTTTCGGTCCAGTCGCTGCTTTTGTTGATATCTTCAAGGGTTGCCCAATTGCTTCCGTCAAACCACTCTATCAAAAAGTGATCATCAGCACCAAAATCTTTTATAGAGATTGAAAACTGTAGTTTTATATTTGAAAACCCTTTGGTTCTAAGGGATTTGGCAATGTAATTATCCTTTTTAAGCAGTGCTCCGTAGTATCCTGAAGACCCTATCTTGTTAAGTATCATTGACCCTTTGCTGTCCCATCTTCTTGTTGTAAACATGTTTGTTTCAAATCCCTCACTTAATAAAGTGTATTGATCCTTGTTAAGTATTGAATACTTAACGAAAAGGCCTGACTCGGTCAAATCATTGTCTGTCCATCCGCCTTTTGAGCTTGCTGTTGAAGTAAGTGCCGCGGATGATTCGTCCTTGTCGCACAATGACCAGTTGACCCAGCTAATCTTTCTTTCATTTAAAAAGTTAATCCACTGTAATGACTCTTCCAGAAATACCCCATCAGATCCGTTTGCTTGAGAGGTTCCCCATTCACTTACAAAAATAGGGGCCCCTTTACCGAGGGCATAATCAATTCTATCTCTTAGCCATGAGCCGTGAGTGCCGGCATAGAAATGGCATACATACATAATATTATCAAAGGATAGAGGGTTATCGGCGGCATCATGAACCTCCTGGCTCCATGTTGCCGTTCCCACAAGAATAATACTATCAGGAGCAGACTGCCTTATAACCGGAATGACTTCCTCTGCGTAAGGCTTGATACTGTTGGCCCACTTAACATTGTCTCCGTTTGGCTCGTTACAAATCTCATATATAACATTGGGATAGTTACCATATAAAGAAGACATTTCCTTAAAGAATTCTTTGGATTGCTCCTTATACTTGTTGGGGTCACCATCACTTAGTATGTGCCAGTCAATTATTACATATATACCGAGGTCAATAGCTGCCTGTACGGCTTCCTTGACTTTTTCCTTTATAGACTGGTTTGCTATATAACCACCTTCTTCTGTGTACATTGCAGCTCTAAAGACATTAACACCCCAATCATCTCTTAGCCATTGTAAAGTGTCCTTATTTACAAATCTTCCATACAGGTTAAGGGACATAGAGCTCATACCTATTAACTGAACAGGCTCTTTGTTTTCGTTGCATAGCTGGGTTCCAATGACCTGAAGCTTACCATTCCTGCCGACGAAGGTATTTTTGTCTACTGAAGGAACTGGATTTGAACTTGAGCTGGTGTCAGTTCCCGGACTGGTCACCGGACCGGTGTTTGAATTGCTGCTGCAGCCTGAAATAAAAAAAGAAAACAAGACAGCCAAACACACTATTAAGGGTAATACTGTTCTTTGAGATGTTTTAAAGAATTGAGACATTTTTTTGACCCCCTGTAATAATACCTTTAGAAATTGTTAACTAATAAATTATATCAAAAATAATATAATGCTTCAATATACTTGATAAACACTTGTTTTAGATCCTATTACTTAGTTTATAAGACTTGATTAGCAGGTGTCTAACCATAGTTCCAGCCAGTGCCCCTGCTATCAGGCATATAATGGGAAGCCATACTGGACCAAGAAGGATTCCTGATATTTTAAATTGAGGGGAATAAATTACTCCGATGGTACTAATATAGGCAGCAAGGACAAAGGGGAGAAAAGAGAATGGGATGCAGTCTCCTTTAGCATATTTATATGCATCCCAGGCTGCATACATATAGATACAAGGATAAAACATAAGCCATCTAAAGTTTGTCTGACTTACAGCTTCCTCAATATTTCCATGAAAGCTATAAATTATGGCAGTATTTAAGTTTGACCTTAGATTAATAATAAACTCCAATAAAATAAAGAATATACCTTTAAGAAGACTGCCGTTTAATATTTGGCCAAAACCGGGCAAGGCAATACTCCATAATAGCTTTTCTATTTTATCCCTGTTGTCCATGATAATAATTATACTCCCGCCAGAACTTCGTGGTTTATTACCTGTGGAGGCTGTTCCATCCATCCGTTATCTATCATAATATTTATGCCATCATTGGCATACTGGGCTATTTCTGCAGATAGACGCACATAGTTTGCGTGTAAATCACGTCGCATACTTGCTGCCATTGCTGCTGCATAAGCTCCTATACTTGAGGAGTTCAGCAAAGCAATATGAAACATCATTAGTTTATCTGAAAAAGGAGCGATGGTTGAATCGGTTGTGAAAGTCTCATAGGTGGACGGTATGGGAATATCTTCATTAGCAAGCAGTGAGGAAAGCACTTCAATGTGTTTGGAGGAGATATCTTTTCCTCTTAACATATAATCCCGGACCTGCCTGGATTTTGCAGCTTGTGCGAAGCCTGTGACTAAAGGTCTTCCAACAATGCTGGTTAATGCATTGGCAAAGATATGAGTGATTTCTATAGTCAGAAGAGGCCTTAGCTCCCTAATAAAGCCCGATAAGAAGGAATCCTTTTTGATAAAATCTATTTCCTTGGTTACCTCCACCCTGGGAGCTTTTATAAATAGCCCTTTGGACAGCATTGTTTCTGCCAGTTTATTATAAAGCTCTACAGAAGATACAAGGCACTCAGAAAAATAATGGCGTATATCCTCGCGGGACACATGAAAAAGCGACACGCTGTAGGATGACATACCGAATTTTGCCATATTGATTAAATAAAACAGGTAGAAATTATCCGAGTACAGTCGGGGAGCCTTTAAGTCTACATCTTCGCTTGTAAATCCCTGGGGGATGGCAAGACCATCTTCTTTAAGGAATTTTCTTAAAAGTTTTATGTGTTTCTCCGAAAGATTATAGGCAAATTGCAAGACATTATGAATTTCCTTATCTTCAACGATTCTTAGAAAATGTCCTAAAGTGCATAAAGCCATACTATCGTTCATAAATGCAGCCCAAACACCGCCGATTTCCGATGATGTAAGCTTTAGTGAATTTGTTTTCATAAAAACCTCCTATTAAAAACTTTATGTAAATTATAGTTTTTCCTATGGGAAATGATTTATACAATCTGCTGTATTACACTCTAAATCACTAAAAAAATAAAAGAGTTAACTGATTTAACAGTAACTCTTTTATTTTTATAAAATAAGAAAACTCTTTAGGTCGTGTGTTATAAAATAGTAAGCTGCGTTCAAAGGCTCTCGTGTGCTTTAGCGTATGCCGTATCTTTTGAATTATCCATTTCTTCAGATTTATTGAAACGTTTGCTGTGATTATACTGCAAAAACCATTACTTCAAATAAACTATATCGATTGCTTAATTATTTAAAAATCTATTTTGTATTTAGTTTTTCAAGAGCTTTCTTTATACTTATTATAATATGTTTTTTTTAATTAAAGGTTACGAAAAGGTTAAAAATTGTTAAGTATATGTTAATATTTAAAATTCCATATTGCCGCCTAAATTAAAAAAGAAAGGAACCGGCTGGAAAACTACCGGTTCCTTTCTTTTTATTGGATTAAATTACTTAAAAGGAAGCGTGATTATTATTCTAAGAATGTATCTTCTAAGTATTGTCAGGTCTGTTGAGTTTACAAAGCCATCAAGATTAAG
>JBMOLK010000231.1:0-52965 GCA_049325575.1 Bacillota bacterium
TAGAGCCAAAGCCGCCACTATCGTTTTACCGGACCCTACATCCCCCTGTACAAGTCTATTCATTACCTTATGACTTTCCATATCCTTTTCTATTTCTGCCAATACTTTATCTTGAGCACTTGTAAGCTTAAATCCTATATTTTCAATAAATACTCTCATTTCTTCTTTATTAGGTCTAAATTCTATCCCCTTCTTATCTTCCCCTAAAGCATGCTTTATGCTTAAAAGCCCAAGCTGAAGTAGGAAAAGCTCCTCAAACACCAGCGTGTAACGGGCATTCCTGAAGTCTTCATCGCTTTTGGGAAAGTGGATATTGTGGATTGCATGATTAGTATCACAAAGGTGATACTCTTTTCTTATCCAACCCGGAAGCATATCCTGAAGATTCCCTGCAACAAGTTCCAGCGCACTTCCTATTACAGACCTTATCAAGTTCTGTGTCAGATTAGCTGTAGAGTGATAGACAGGTACAATTCTCATGGTATTTTTCATTTCTTTGCCTTCAACTTTTTCATAAACCGGGCTTTGAACTTCAAAATTTCTGGCCTTCCTTGTAATCTTCCCATAAAAGACAAATCTTTCTCCAACGTTAAACACCTTTTTTATGAACTGCTGGTTATACCATGTTGCAATTATAGAGCCCGTCTCATCTTTTATATACACCTGATAAATGGTAAGTCCTTTTCTTATTCTTCTTTCAGACACCTTGGACATTATTAAACCTTCAAAAGTACAAAGCTGGCCGTCTTCAAGTTCAGCTATCTTTTTTAAATTGCTTCTGTCTTCATAATCTCTAGGAAAATAGGTTATAAGATCCTCAACGCTAAAGATGCCCAACCTTTGAAAAAGTTTGGCTCTGGTATCCCCTACTCCCTTTAAGGACGTTATGGACTTTTTTAGTATATCTGCTATATCCTTATTCATAGTTTTGTACGTATCCTCTATAATTATTTTTTGGAGCATCCACACTAACCTAAAGCTTGTTATATTATAAATTCACTATAATAATTTTAATATATTAAATCCTTTTTTGCCATAGATGTAAAAAAAACTTGCGAAAAAACCAATTTGTGTGTTAAAATAAGTATTGTTTTGATTTTAGTAAGTTAATACTATAGGTTAGTTAATATTTCTCCAGCTTCAAAGGAGGTGTAATTATAGATGGCAAAGTGTGATGTATGCAGCAAAGATATGCTTTTTGGTCTTAGGGTTAGTCACTCTAACAGGAAAACTAACAGGTCTTGGAAACCGAACGTAAGAAAAGTTAGAATTATAGAAAACGGTACTCCGAAGTCAGTAAATATCTGTACAAGATGCTTGCGTTCAAACAAGGTTACGAGAGCAGTGTAATATTTATGATTATTTTCTTGGTTTTATAAAAAAAGTGTACCACTTGATCCTAAGTGATACGCTTTTTTTATGTTACAGCATTATTGGTAAGTAGGTTAATCCATTCTAAGTACCTTTCGAATAATGTTTCCAAAAAACTTTGGCATTTTTACCACTAATATTTTCATAAAGAACACTCCTCTCTGGTAAAAAAGCTCCCCAATACATAATATATTCAAAATATAATCTTTGTGTGAATATTTACATTTCGTTATCTCTAAAGATTAACTAGTGCTTTTTAACATTACATATTTCTAGTCTTTTATATTGTTAAAAATGCACTTCCTATGTTTGTGCCTCGCATGCTCTAGTAAAGAATTACGTTACGAGGCACCAGTGCTTTTTAACATTACATATTTCTAGTCTTTTATATTGTTAAAAATGCACTTCCTATGCTTGTGCCTCGCATGCTCTAGAAAAGAATTACGTTACGAGGCACTAGTTTGTCTTACAACACCGCTAAAAATCCCTAAAATAAATGCAGCAGCTAAGGAGCCCAAAATTGCAGGTACTATTGCCAGATTCCATATTCTAGGACCGAAAGTGAAATAAGGCATGTATGCCCCTATCCACGCCCCAACCAATGCAGCAAGAGAGGCTCCCCAGGCTTCTCCAGGCATACTTCCTTTTGAAACCAGGTTTGCAAGCCACCCAGTAATAGTTGCAACTATAAGGGTAATAATAAAGCCGCCCATAAATATTTCCTCCTTTATATAATCAGTTATTTTATAAGGTTTGATAATCCATAAAAATATTATTTCCATAAAAATGTTTTATTTGCTTTTCCAATGAATAAAATTATATAGAAAAAAGTTTTAGCAATCAGGCAAAAGTAATATGTCTTTTTACCAAAAGTTATAAAAATCCTGAGGGGGTTATGGAATTGTACATTGTTTACATTCAGAATTATAAAAAAAGGCTTTTATATCTTTCTATCATTATTATGCTTTGGATAATAATGTTCTTTATTGCTTCTTTCCTTTTTGGCAATAGTCTTGCAATGAATCTGACCATTGATAATTATTTATCCTTCTCCTATCCTATGAAATATGATGTTGATAATATTTATATAAACGAAACTCTAGAGAATACTTCCATACAGGCAAGCCATTCTTTAAAGAAGTCAATAACACAGAAATTTTCGACTTATAAATCCATAAAAGGCCAGTTCGGTTTTAGCTACCCCTCGGCTTTTGATTTAAACGAACAGGAATTCGAAGGTACCGAAATTCTCTACCATGTAGGCCTTAAGGATAAATCCCGGCCTGTTCAAGGATTCGTACAGGTTTGGAATTTACCTTATGATTTGGATGAATTTCTTCAAAAATCCAAATCCATGTCTGACCTAAAATTTAAGTACTTTAAATCAAAAGCTATCACTGTAAACAATATTCCTGGCTTTTACTGGGATTATAGTATCTCAACTCATGAGGGGAAAAGCTTTAAAGGGTCAGAAGTGTTTTTAAAAAAGGATGAAAAGATGTACAGGATAAGCTATTTTGTACCTGAAGATCTATGGAATAAGAGTGAATCAGAGGTTTTCTGGAACATTGTAGGTTCATTTAAAACCTATTAATTTAAAATATAAAATAAATCCTTCTTTAAGTTTTAAAGGGTATTATAAGTTTTAGCGAAATAACACCCTTTAAAACTTCGGCAATTTATTTGGAAATCTCCGTACCCTTTGGGATCCTTATACAGTTTCTGCCACACTCCTTAGCTTCATAAAGTGCATTATCAGCAGTTCTTAATAGGTCCCCTTCAGAACTTACATATTCCGGATAGGATGACAACCCAAAGCTCACAGTCACCGAAGCTGTCACCAGTTCATCCTTTATTGAGGTCCTGGCCAGTTTCTCTCTTAAATGCTCTACCTTCTCAAATGCTTCCTTAATACCAGTTCTTGGAAGTAAAATGACAAACTCTTCTCCTCCAAACCTTGCCAAAATATCTCCGCTTCTTAAAGAGTTCTTTATAAGCTCTGCAATATGCTTTAATACCTTGTCTCCAAACAAGTGTCCAAACGTATCGTTAAACTGCTTGAAGTGGTCTATATCAAATATAGCAAGGGATAAATCATACTTCTCTTTTTCGGCATTCTCAAATTCCTGTTTGAGTCTTTCCTGGAAATACAGTCTATTGTACACTCCTGTGAGACTATCAATGGTTGCAAGCTCATGCATCTTTTCGTATAACTCAACGTTTTCCATTGCGATTCCAACCTGCTGGCCTATTATGTTTAGAAGTCTCAAATTATCATCGTCAAAGGCGTTGAAGTATTTGTGTTCAATTAATACAAGACCGAACTTTTTTGTTTTTGTGATAAGAGGTATACAGATTAACGAATTCACATCCCTTTCCTCAGTAAAAGGGTATTCATTCACATCAACAAAGTTTTCTAATATCGGCTCTCCGCTATTTAGTGCTTCCATAAGCATTTGACAGTTGATATTGTCATTTAGTGAAATAAGCTCATTTCGGCTTGTAATATTGGTCGTATGGACCTTTAACCTGCCCCTTTTTTCGTCAAAAAGTATTATAGAAGAGCTGCTTACACCCATAACTCCGATAATAATGTCATTAACATGCTTTAACAATTCTTTTATATCAAGTATTGAACTAATAGCCTGGGTAATCTGCTGAACGGTAAACAACTCTGCAAGACTTTCTCTTAACTTCTTGTTTGCATCTTCTATCTTTGAATTGGTATCCTTTAACTTCTCATTCTGTGTCTTAATCTCTTCCTGCGCAACAGCCAACTGGTCATACCTGTCTGCAATTTCCTCAAACAGCTTTTTATTCTGCTGCTCATTTTCACAATTATCCCTGTATATTTTACCGCACATTAGAGCATACAGGAATAAAACTATATAAAGCAGCACTATTTGAAAATATCTTTCAGATATTAGTACCTTGCCTGAAAGCCTGTTATTAATGCAATATAAATCGTATGAAATCTTAACAAGTAAATTTGAGACAAATGCATACGCAACAAAAGCAAAGGCTGGTTTTATTCCTACATAAAGACATGTAACAAGTACGGGAAAAGTAAGTATAATATACGTCCATTCACCTGTACCTAAGCAAATCACAGCAAAGGAGACAAGTACAGGCTCCAATAATCTAAAACCAATATAATATTTCTTATTGGAGAACAAATCTTTTCTAACTGTCTTTAGCTTAATGAAATTTAGCAAGGTTACTGCCAGAAGGAAGCTAAGCTTGAGAATCACGGTCAAATCCAAACCCTTACCGGTCTGTTTTATAAAATCCTCAACTATAATATGAGCAGCAAAGATAAGGATAAAAATCCATGTGAAATTAATATACATTAGCTCATATTTACTGATTTTTTTCACAAATACACTTCCTTTTTGAAAAGAAATAATAATTCTAGAAATTATATTATCTTATCAAACAAGCTTCCTCCCGAAAAATTTTAAAATACACATTCTGCTTATAGCATCTATAAACTAACCCTTCTTATGTTGCATTATTTCCGTAGTCACAGAAGTTTACGATGCTGCACTCCTTGCATCCGGGTTTTCTTGCAGTACATACAGCCCTTCCGTGATACACCAGTTGATGGCAAAACTTTGACCAGCTTTCTTTTGGTACAACCTTCATCAAATCAAATTCTATCTTTTTAGGATCACTATTATCGGAAAGCCCTATTCTATTACTTAGCCTTTTTGCATGGGTATCAACCACAATACCGGGAATACCGAATACATCCCCTAAAACCAGGTTTGCAGTCTTCCTGCCAACACCGGGCAAGGCTAGCAAATCATCCATATTATCCGGCACCAGCCCGTTATACTTATCTATGATAATCTTACAGGTCTCTTTGATGTTTCTGGCCTTGTTATGGTAAAAGCCTGTAGGCTTAACGTCCTGTTCCAATTCACTCAAGTCGGCATTAGCAAAATCATATACGTTTTTATACTTTTGAAATAGCGTTTTTGTGACAATGTTTACCCTGGCATCGGTACATTGTGCAGCCAACTGGGTAGATATGAGCAGCTGAAGAGGGTCTTTGTAATCTAATGTACACTCTGCATCTTTATAAACTTCATCAAATTTTTTTATTATTTCTTCGACTCTTTCCTTATTGTTCATTTATCCTCTCTCCAATATTATAACAAATAACCATGGCAGTTGAATATATATTATATGAAAAAAGTTCCGCGCCTAAGAATACTAAAAAAGTCCAGATAAACCGGACTCTTTAGCACCCTTGCAGATCACGTTGACAAGAAGCTGCTATTTCTTCTTTTTGACCAGCTTCTTATAGAGTTCTGAGTACTTTTCTGCAGACTTATCCCATGAGAAGTCTATACTCATGGCTCTCTTAACCAGCTCTTCCCACTCTTTAGGTTTCTGGCTATAGAACTTAAGAGCCCTATTAATTGTCTTAATCATATCCTTGGATGAAAAATCTTTATATGAAAATCCGTTTCCATTCTTCTTATCTTCATCAATATCAATAACCGTCTCGGCCAGACCACCTGTTGCCCTTACTATAGGAATTGTACCATATCTTAGGCTAAACAGCTGTCCTAATCCGCAAGGCTCAAAGCGTGACGGCATAAGGAACAAATCACTTCCTGCATAAATTCTTTGTGCCAGCGGAGCATTAAACCCTATATATACAGCTATTTTATCGGGATACTTTTCTGAAAGCTTTTTAAAGCCAGTCTCATAATACTCATCACCGGCACCCAACAAGACAAACTGCATATCGTTTTTCACCATTTCATCAATTTCATCCATTATAAGGTTTAAGCCCTTCTGCCCTGTCAGTCTTGATATCAATCCAATTACAGGTACATCTTTCTTAGGAAGCCCCATTTCTTCCTGCAGGGCGTATTTATTTTCCTTCTTCAGCCTGAAGGTTTCAACATTATAGTTCTTATGAATCCTTGGATCAGTTTCCGGATTAAACACATCGTAGTCAATACCGTTTACTATCCCGTAAAGCTCCTTTGAACGTTCTTTCAGTAAACCTTCCAGCTTTTCTCCATACTGAACGGTCTGAATTTCTTTTGCGTATGTTTCACTAACTGTATTAATAATATCTGTATAAACCAATCCTGCTTTCATAAAGCTGAACATATTGTAAAACTCAACTTTTTCCGGAATAAATATTTCATCTGTAACCCCAAAAAGCCCTAAAACATCTTTAGAGAAATTACCCTGATATTCAAGGTTGTGAATTGTAAATATGGTTTTAATGTCCCTATAAAACGGATACCCTTTATATTTTTCATTTAAAAGCATACAAACAGGACCCGTATGCCAGTCATTGCAATGAATAATATCGGGCTTGAAGTCTATTTTAGGGAGCATATCAAGAACTGCCCTGCAAAAGAATGCAAACCTGTCTGCATCATCAAAATAACAGTAAATACCTTCTCTATTAAAATAATGATAGTTATCTATAAAATAGACAGGCACATTCCTATCCCTATTATCATGTTTATAATCTATTTGGCCTTCTCTGACTATGCAGGTTGCCTGTCTGTAACCAATTTCAATGGGAAAATCCGTGACATACTTCATGTCTGTTTTAACCTGCTGGTACTTAGGCATAGCAATCCTAACATCATATCCCATGGAAATCAGTGATTTAGGCAGTGATCCTGCCACATCTGCCAGTCCTCCTGTTTTTGCGAATGGAGCTACTTCTACGGAAACAAATAACACCTTCACGTTATCATTCTCTCTCATTCTATACCTCCATCTTGTCTTTATTTTGGTCAGATGAAAATAAATTAACACAACAGAAATTTATTTTCAATAGTTTTATATGGATAATACTAAACTAATGTGTATTAATACCCATATTATGCATATGTAAAACCTGCGTTTACAAATTTATAGTTTTTGGCTTATACTTTAAATTGATTTGTGCAACAATTATCACATCAAATCTGCTGATTTTCTGCTGATATCTGCCATACCTACAAGCAGATCTACAATTTTCGGATCAAATTGTGTACCCTTACACCTTTCAAGCTCTTTTATGGCATCTTCCATTTCCATTCCCTTTCTATAAGGTCTGTCACTGGTCATAGCGTCAAAGGCATCAGCTACGCACATTATCCTTGCAAAAACACATATTTCTTCTCCTTTGAGTCCGTTTGGATACCCTCTTCCGTCATACCTCTCATGATGCTGAAGGATAGCACTCAACCCGTTTTTTAAAAACTCTACATCCTTTAAAATATTGTATGCAATAAGCGGATGCTTCTTTATTTCCTCAAACTCCTCATCAGTCAGTTTACCCTGCTTGTTTAATATACTTGCGGATATACCTATCTTGCCTATATCATGTAGTATAGCTGCGTACCTTAGGTCCCCGATTTGATCCTCTGTAAAACCTAACGCCCTTGCCAGCTCGCATGAGATCTCCATAACCCGCTGGCAGTGCCCTCTTGTATAGGCGTCCTTAGCTTCAATGGAATTAGCCAGTGACATTACTGTCTGAAGATAACCAAACTGGATTTCATCAAAGAATCCCGTAAGCTCATCATTCTTCCTGTTTAGCTCTTCTTTTGTGTAATCCAGTTCCTTGATATAACTGTTTAGCTCCTCATTGCTGGCAGCAGCCTGCTCATAAAGTGCTTCAATTTCCTGTTTCTGACTATAGATATTATTAAACATTTCCGCATTTCTAACACTTATTGCCGTATAATATGCAAGACTCTCCAAAAAATTCAAGCTAACTTTTGAGAAGGCACCTTCTCTGGAACTGGCTATGTAAATAACACCAATCAGATCATCCGACACGTCTAAGGGTATTACTATTGTATCACCCTTATCCGTACTTGATATTTCAATATCCGTACCCTTAAAGGAACCGGATTTGCCTTCTGCCATATATTGAACATGCTTTGTGTAATCGTATTCCTTTATATTATCAGGTCTTTTTTCACCATATTCATAACTTAGCACTGAATTAATGGTCTTTTTATCTACAAAGCTGATATGATACCACTCACAGCCGGTAATTTTAATCAGTACGTTGTAAGTATACTCAATTATCGTTTTTACATCAAAGGTAGATGTGATTATTTTTGACGCTTCATGAAGAGACTCCAATTCTTCCTCCAAAATTTTAATTTCATTTCTGAATTCGTTTATTGATTTGGCATTACTTTCTCCAGATTGGTTGTAGTTATGCAATTTGGCAATGTGATCTAAAATTATATACAGAGAAATTAAAACCACCAGAAGCACAAATGATAAATCCATTGTTCTGATAAATTGGATAGAAGAAAAAACAAAAACAAAGAAAAGGGATATGCGCTTTACGAACTCTACAGCCGAAGGCCTAAATTTCATAAATTACCTCCACTAAAGACAATAGATATTGTAAATTACAGAGAAAGTATTATATATAAAGCACCTGACATTAGTAATAATCGTTTTTATGTAGTTTTTAACTGAAATTCCGGACCTTTCATAGATTTAATTTACGGGAAGAACTTATCTTATTATAGAGAGTACTATTTATTTATTCTACATATTGACATAAAATCCTTCTTAATTCTATAAAATTTGGTATAAAAAATTTAAGGCAGCCTAAAAGCTGCCTTAAGAACTATATATTATAACGGTATACAATTATTTTTCTTCCCCCAGCACAACTTCAATATTTAGTGTTTTACCATCCCTGTATACTTCAACGTTTGCCTTATCGCCAGGTTTTTTCTTATTCTTTTGTTCATTAAGCTCATCCAATGATTTTACCTTTACTCCATCAAACTTTGTAATAATGTCATTTCTCTGAATTCCGGCCTTGTAAGCACTGCTTAAAGGAATAACATCGTACACGAGTACGCCGGCAGGTACATCATACTGCTTTGCCATCTGTTCGTTAAATCTTGGGTCAACTTCTATGCCAAGTGACGGTCTCCCTTTAACATACTTGAACTCGATAAGGCTGTCAGTAATCTCTTTTGCCTTATTAATAGGTATTGCAAATCCCAAGCCTTCATAGCCGTCTCCACCTATCTTTGCAGTATTTACTCCTATAAGCTTTCCTTCTGCGTTTACAAGGGCTCCACCGCTGTTACCGGGATTTATGGAAGCGTCTGTCTGAATAAGCTTGAGTTCTTTACCGTCAGCAATAGGTATTGTCCTGTTTAGCCCGCTTATTACACCAACCGTCACAGATCCCATGTATTCCAAGCCTCCAGGGTTACCTATGGCAACAGCAAGCTCTCCAACTTTGACATCATCAGAGTTTCCAAACTCAACTGCAGGTAAATTGTTCGACTCAATCTTTAAAACAGCCAGATCAGTTCTTTCATCTCTTCCTATAACCTTAGCTGGATAAGTCTTACTCTTGTCACTGGGCAAAATAACCTCAATCTTTGAATTACGGTCTATATCGTTTGTTCCCCTGACTAATGCCTGCTCAATAACATGATTGTTGGTCATTATATATCCATCACTTCTTATTATAATTCCCGACCCTTGTGATTGAGCATCCCTTGGGGCGAAGAAGAAAAAGTCATCTACAACCTTGGAGTTAATGCTGATACCAACAACTGCCGGTCCAACCTTTTCAGCTATAGCCACTACCGGTGAGCTAGCATTTTCTATTACTACCTTCTTATAAATACCTGAATCTTCCTTGGAGGCTTCTACATTTTCACCGGAACCACTTAAAGCTCTGTCTCCAAAAAATGATCTGACTGATGGTTGCATGGCCGGAACACCAAATGCAAAAAATCCTCCGACAATTGAACCTCCAAGTATTGAACTCATTACAGCAACAAGTATTAACTGCCCTAAAATACCGTTCTTCTTTTTGGGTTTTGAATAGCTTTCAGTGTAAAATGAGGATGCCTTCAAATCCTGGTTGCTGTTACCATTGTAAGGAGTACCGTTATATGCTCCAAGAGTACTCTGTTCATTATTGTCTTTAAGTTCACTTTCGTTCTTAATATCGTCACTATCCTTTTTACTATAGTTCAAATCATTATAATTAAAATCATCCATTTAAAACACTCCCTTCAAAATATTTAACTTTTCTTTTGTTATTTTTATTATAGGAAACGAATTTTAAAAAGTTATGAATAAATTGTTAATATTGAACTTATTAATCATCTCCTCTAGAGATAACGAACTGTAAAGATAAACATATAATTCGCTCCGCTAATTTGATACAAATGGCGGGCTCATCTTGTTTATCTACTTTTACAGTTCGATCTCTTTAACACCTGCACTTTCAAGAGTAAAATAAAATTTTGTTCCCTTACCGGCTTCACTCTTAACCCAAATTTCCTGCTTATGCTCATTAATTATATTTCTTACTATTGCCAGTCCCAGCCCTGTACCACCTTTATCCTTGCTTCTTGATTTATCCGATTTATAAAATCTTTCCCATATGAGGTCAATTTCACTACTCTCAATTCCTATTCCGTTATCCTCAACAGAAACTAAAACCTTATTCTTATGCCTTGAAGTTGTCAATGTAATCCTGCCACCATTCTGAACAAACTTGATTGCGTTATGAATAAGGTTTAAAATAACCCTCTCAATAGAATCCATATCTCCTTTTACATACATGTCTTCTTCCTCAAAGCTTGCCTCAACATGAATGTCCTTCTTAAGTATAAGGTTCTCAAGCTTTATTATACATCTTCTTATGAGCTCATTTATATTGAAGTTTACCGGATTAAGCTTGATTTCCCCTGACTCCATTTTTGCAAGATCAAGTAAGTCGGTAGTAAGTCTGTTCAGCCTCTTAGTCTCATCACTTACTATATTAAGATAGTCCTTTTGTTTTTCCGGCGGAATGGTTCCATCCAGTATACCTTCAATAAAACCGTTAATAGAGGTCATTGGTGTTCTAAGTTCATGAGAAACATTTGCAATAAAGCCTCTTCTCATTTCCTCAAGATTTTGAAGTTCCCATGCCATATTGTTAAAACTTCTGGCAAGCTCGCCAATTTCATCCTCTGAAGCGATGTCAAGCCGTTTGTCGAATTCTCCGTTTGCAATGAGCTTGGCAGCTTCATTAATCTTTTTCAAAGGCTTTGACAGCCTCAATGAAAAAATATAGACAAGAACGATGGAAATTATAACCGATACGGTTACAGAGAACATGAAGAACTTAAAAACGGTAGTCCTGGCCCTCTGTATTTCCGGGACAGGTGTATGAAGATAAACTGCCCCTAAAATCTCTTCATTATATCTAAAAGGCATTTCAATTGTCAGCCATGATACTTTGGTTTCCGCAAACAGCCCGTAAAAATCCCCAATAACTTCTATAGAAGGCTTTTGTCCACTCATCACCTCTTTATATTGTCTCGGGTCCTTTAAACGCATCCTGCCGGAAGTATCCTTAAGCTTTTCAACTATTTTCTTTGCAATTTCGGGGCGCATGTTTTCTTCACCTTCCATGACCCCTATCTCTCCATCAGTGGATACAATCCAAATGAAAGAATTAGTATGAAAACTATAGTACTCCAACATATTGTCCATCATATCTCTATACAAATTTCCGATTAGGGGATTGTTATAGTTTTTATAGTAGCTGGTTAGAAAACTGTTGATACTTTCACCGGTCTCATTTAACAGCTTTTTCTTTTCCTGTGACATAAAGTTTCCCAGAAAAACGTATAGCATGGCCCCTGTAATTGAAGTACTTATAAGCAAAATAACAATAAAAACCACCACTATTTTACTAAACAATGTCTTTAGCATTATTTCACCTCAAATTTATATCCTACACCCCAGACAGTCTTTAGCTGCCAGTTCTGGCCTTCACTGTCTATTTTTTCCCTAAGCCTTTTTATATGCACGTCAACAGTTCTTGAATCACCGTAAAAATCAAACCCCCATACCTGCTCCAAAAGCTGCTCTCTCGTAAATACCTTATTAGGATTTGAAGCTACAAAGAAAAGAAGTTCCAATTCTTTTGGCGGAAGCTCCATATCTTTTCCGTTTACTTTCAAAGTGTAATTTGACTTGTTTATTACAAGGCCCGGGTATACTATTTCCTGTACATCAATTTCCTTATGCTCATACCTTCTTAGCACAGCTTTTAACCTGGCCACAAGTTCTTTAGGCTCAAAGGGCTTTACCAGGTAATCATCAGCCCCCAGTTCCAATCCCAGCACCTTATCAAAGGTTTCTCCCTTTGCCGAAAGCATTATTATAGGGATATTACTGATCTTTCTTATTTCCCGGCATACCTGCCACCCATCTGCTCCTGGAAGCATAATGTCAAGTATTACTATGTTTGGAGTAAAGCTCTTAAAAACCTCCAAAGCTTTTATACCATTATAAACTGCTAAAACATCAAAGCCTTCCTTCTCCATATATAACCTTATAAGCTCACAGATGTTAACATCATCATCAATTATAAGGACCCTGGTTTTATTGTTCATAATATTCTCCCACCCCAATATTTTTATTAACAACATTGTTTTTAAGATAAACCCAGACCAAAAGTTAAACAAAAAGACTGCCCGGGCAGCCTATCTTTAATATTATATTAATGTATTACAAAACTTAACAGTTTTCATTACATGTAAAGAATAATAAGCTGTCAGTTTAAAATCTCGGTACGGATCGGCAAGCTGTTCAATACTATGTTTTGTATCTTTATTTCTTCCTGAAGCTTTTTCTGTTCTTCCTTCAACTCATTAATGGTGTTTGTCAACTTTTCATTCTCATCAATTAAAACCTTAAGCATGTCTCTAAGTTCATGAAGCAGAATCTTTTCTTGTTCTCTCACAAAAAGCCCCCCCTATCATATAATACCAAAATATCGGAATAGCTAATTTATAGTCTACTAAACATAAATAATTATGAAATATTATAACAAAATTTTTGCTTTGTGAATACTTCTTTATTATATATGTCTCATATTTATTTTAATATCTACCACATTTATTTCCTTGTCAATATTATTTTTTTTAAATTGGGAAGTCATTTTAAAACATTAAAAGCATACCTGTTTTTTTGTTAGTTTTTTATCAATAATGCCCACATATCTGTTGACTTCATATGTATATTGTGATAACTTTAACAGGGTGGGGACTATTATTTTGGCTAGTTAGGGGGTGTTTAAGCCATGAATGAAACTATAAGTTTGGGTCTTAATATGACTTTTGTCGGTATAGTAGTTGTTTTTGCATCGCTAATAATTCTTTGTATAATTATTTCCTTTTTCCCTATACTTAATCCAAAGAAGACCAGGACGTCTGCTAAGTCGGAACCTGCAAATATATCTTCTATACCTCAAGTTAAGGATACTAGAAATAATGGAGTACCAGAAGGTGACTTATCCGATGATTCACTTGTTGCTGTATTGACAGCGGCTGTGCTTGCCAGTATGAGGAACAGGCCGGATGTTAAGATTAGAGTAACATCTTTTAAACGTATTGAACAAACTTCTCCTGTCTGGAATACGACTGGTAGAAAAGAATATATTGCAAACAAGCTTTAATAATGTTTGAATTCTTTTTCCAAGCAGTAAAAGAATCTCGCTGATTTATTTTTGCCGATGCAGGTGCAAATCTATAAAGATTTTATCGAAAGAATGTACCAGGAAGTATATGATTTCGTAAATTGATTGCATAAACACCGTGGATTACTATGTTTTAACGGTGTTTAAGGCAATTTAATATATTAAAATTTTTGTTAAAGGATGATTTAAACTCATGTTTACGGATTTTTTAAACACAATTAAAGAATTGGCTTTAAGTTCGGGATATGCAAAAGGGAGCCCGTTACAGTTTTTAATGATTGGTATTGCTTGCTTTCTTATATATCTTGCAATAGTAAAACAATATGAACCCCTTCTTCTACTGCCCATATCATTTGGTGTGCTTTTGACAAATCTGCCCTTTGCCAACTTGTATCATCCTGAATTATTTATAACCTCCAGCGGACACATCGATATACAAAACATAGTCGAACATGGTGGTCTTCTGGACTTTCTGTACTTAGGCGTTAAACTTGGGATTTATCCCCCGTTGATATTCCTTGGAATAGGAGCTATGACCGACTTTGGACCTTTACTTGCAAATCCCAAAAGTCTGCTTCTTGGAGCAGCGGCACAATTAGGTATTTTTATGACATTTATAGGTGCGTTATTCTTCGGATATACACCACAAGAGGCCGGCTCGATCGGCATTATCGGCGGAGCCGACGGACCTACAGCAATATTTGTTACATCAAAGCTGGCACCGCACTTGTTGGGTCCGATTGCTATAGCAGCCTACTCCTATATGGCTCTGGTACCTTTAATCCAACCTCCGATTATGAAGCTGCTTACTACCAAGAAGGAAAGACAGGTTGTTATGCAGCAGCTAAGGCCAGTATCAAAGCTTGAAAAAGTGGTTTTCCCTATATCCGTAACAATACTCGTTTCTCTGTTTCTTCCTGATGCAACACCTCTTGTAGGTATGCTGATGCTGGGCAACCTGTTTAGAGAAAGCGGTGTTGTAGAGAGAATCAACAAGACCGCTCAGAACGAGCTCATCAACATCATAACTATTTTCCTGGGTGTGACAGTTGGTGCTACAGCTAAAGCAGAGTACTTCCTTAATACCAAAACACTAGGTATAATAGCTCTTGGTCTTATCGCCTTTTCCTTCGGTACTGCTGGGGGAGTTATTTTCGGTAAGATCATGTACTATGCTACAGGCGGTAAGGTAAATCCTCTGATAGGTTCGGCGGGTGTATCTGCAGTTCCTATGGCAGCAAGGGTTTCCCAGAAGGTTGGTCAAAAAGAGAACCCAGCAAACTTCCTTTTGATGCATGCAATGGGTCCAAACGTTGCGGGAGTTATCGGGTCGGCAATTGCGGCCGGAGTACTGCTGTCAGTCCTTCAATAGAATAATTATTAAGTATAATAAAAAGGGATAGGTTTATAGCCTGTCCCTTTTTACTGTTTTATTTTATTCATACTTAGAATCAATAAATAACCTTAATGCATTAGCACCCAAAATCAGCTGCTTCTGATGATCGCTTAGTTTCATATTAAGAAATCTCTTAATATCATGTCCCGGGCTTCCCCAGGGATAATCAGAACCAAAAATCAACCTTTCAGCTCCAATTTTATTTACGATGCCCTCCACCAAACTATCACTAAGCCAGCTGGGCTCATTTACTTCCCCAATTGGAGGAAAGCCTGTAATAACAATTGAAGTATCAAAATAGACATTTCTATACTCTTTTGCCAGTCTGATCACATCGTCCACATTACCATCAGCCATATGCGTTAATATAAAAGGGATATTTCTGTACTTTATAACAACAGGAAGAATCATATCCACATCGGCATAGGCATTAAGTCTTGCATTTGAAACCCTTCCGCAGTGAAAAACTATTGGAAATGATATCTCGTTACAGAACTCATACAAGCCCTTTAGTCTATCATCATTTGGATCAAACCCTTGTGCCATTGTATGGAACTTAATACCTTTTGCGCCGTCTATAATATACTTCTTTAATAAGTTTACAAGATCCCCTTCCATATCAGGGTGAAAACTTACAAGAGGCACAAGACTTGAGTGTTTTTTGCCTGAATCCAGTGTCCACTTGTTATTATTGTGGAGTATTTTGGCAGGCGCAAAGTTTGCCATAATTGTATAGTCTATTTTATAAGAATCCATATTCTTCAAAACATCATCAATTGTTCCTGTACCGGGATTCTCAAATTCTATTCCATATACCTTGTTAAATGACATTAAAATTTTTGATGAAACTTCATCAGAAGAAAAAGTATGTACATGCCCGTCTACAATTGTAAAATCTCCTATCATAGTTTAATTGCTCCAATTCCATAAGTATATATTATTTTAATTAGTCCCTGCTGCCATCCCCGGTACAATCCTGACAATAGCCATAAAACTTAACCCTATGATCTATTACCTTAAATTTGTTCTCCTTTAGAATCTGCTCTTCCAGATTATCCAAAAGGTCCTCCTGTACTTCCAAAACCTTGCCGCATTTCATACATATAAGATGATGATGGCGATGATCTTCATTATTGTTGTTAAGCTCATACCTGCTTAAGCCGTCATCAAAGTCAAGTTTGTAAACCAGCTTCATGCTGTCCAAAAGAATCAGTGTTCTATATACGGTAGCAAGCCCAATATCAGGATATTTCTTCTTTACCAGCTCATATATCTCCTCAGTACTAAGGTGTTCATTATTGTGCTCTATTATTATATCCAATACTGCCTGCCTTTGGGGAGTAAGTTTATACCCCTTCTCCCGAAGCCGTTCTTTAAAATTGATGATGTCATTCGCCAACCATATCACCCCTATAAAGCAAATCGTATTATACGACTATTATAAATTAATATTCCACCATATGCAATTTTTTAAAATAATTATAAATAAAAAGTTATCCCAAGTTGGAATGGACACTTAAAAACGATTTTTTTAAAACATGTATGCATACATTTTAAAGTTTGCTATAATAAGATGGTTAAAATAATCATTAAAAGGAACTGATATATATGAAATACGTATTAATTCTCGGCGACGGTATGGCAGACTATCCACTGTCCCAACTGGATGATAAGACTCCGCTCCAGTATGCAAAAAAACCTAATATTGATTTTCTTGCACAAAATGCTGAAGTAGGTATGGTAAAGACAGTACCCGATGGTATTCCCCCCGGGAGCGATGCTGCCAATCTTTCTGTTATGGGGTATGACACAAAGCTTTATTATACCGGGCGTTCACCCTTGGAAGCTGTAAGCATGGGGATAAGTCTCTCTGATACTGATGTAGCCTTAAGGTGTAATCTGGTAACTCTTTCGGAAGATGAAAAATATGAAGATAAAACCATGATTGATTACAGCTCTGATGAAATAAGTTCTGAAGAAGCCAGAGAGCTTATACAGGAAATCAATAATCATTTTAAAAACCATATATTCTGTTTTTATCCCGGCATCAGCTACCGCCATTGCGTGGTATGGGATAAAGGCCAGGTTGGTCTTAGCCTGACACCACCTCATGATATACTTGAGAAAAAAATAACTTCATACCTTCCTAAGGGGGATAATAATAAAATCTTACTGGACATGATGGTTAGAAGTTATGATATCTTAAAGGACCATCCTGTAAACAAAGCAAGAATTGCAAGAGGACTTAGACCTGCAAATTCCATATGGCTTTGGGGTGAAGGTAAGAGACCAAGTATACCGAAATTCTATGACAAGTATAAGATTACCGGGTCTGTTATATCTGCCGTTGACCTTATAAAAGGAATAGGAATCCTGGCAGGTCTTAAAAACGTTGAAGTGGAAGGTGCAACCGGCAATATACATACCAATTTTATTGGTAAAGCTTTGGCCGCACTGGAAGAACTTAAATCCGGCAAAGATTTTGTATACCTTCATATAGAAGCACCGGATGAATGTGGACACAGATATGAAATTGAAAATAAGGTTAAATCTATCGAGATAATAGATGAACAAGTGGTAGGAACTATTCTAAAAGGTCTTGAAGAATATGATGACTACAGGATACTCATTCTCCCCGATCATCCTACACCTTTGGCCCTTAGGACTCACACATCAGACCCTGTTCCCTTTTTGATTTATCAGAAGTCAAATCATAAAAAATCAGGTGTAAAGGGATATGATGAGTTTCAGGCAGCCGATACAAACATTTATTTTAATGAAGGCCACAGGCTTATGGATCACTTTATAAACGGAAAATAAAAACCAAAGGAGCTGCTATAGAACTAACAGGGCAAGTTAGTTCTATAGCAGCTCCTTCCTTATAAGCAAGGCTCTAATACTTTAAACTACTACAACATCCTGAATAAAAAGCGTGAGACTTTTTAACAAATCGATATCTCCAATAACCCCGTTTTCGTTATATGTCCTGACTACAGGTCTTTGGGGGCTTCCGAGATTTTGTCTAATGACAACACCATGAAGGCCATTACTTAAAAGAACTGTACAGCCATCAGGATAAAAGACTATGGTATCTCTGAACAACTGCACAATATCAGGGTCAAGTATCTGGCCTGCTACTGCCAGTATATTTTCAAAGGCTTGATGTGGCATTATGGGAATGCCGTTATTATCATGCCCGTGAAGTGTATTATCATAATAGTCTGCAGCTCTTATTATCCTTGAGTACTCGGATATGGCAGTTCCTTTCAGTTTTCTTGGATATCCTGACCCATCAAAGTTTTCATGGTGCTCAAAGCATACTATGGAAGAATGAAGGCTAAGACCTCTTAACTTTCGCATAACTTCAAAGCCCACCTGTACATGGTCCGGCTTTTCCTCCATGCAGTTTTGTCTACCAAGATCATGTATCAAGGCACCTGCAACAAGGTCACATAACTGTGTTAAGTTGTATGACATCTTATTTCCCAAAAAGGCTGTAATTATAGCTACATTTACGCTGTGCTCCAATACATATTCGTCCATAGCTTCTGTTGAAAGCATGCTTAATCCCTTATCCCTGAACTCCCTGGTATATTCAACGATTTTTTTAGCTGCATCCTTGATGGGATACTCGTCAATGCCCTTGGAACTATGGATTTTATCATATGTTTCTTTTAGAGTTTTTGTTACATTATTTCTTGTAGTAATATCCAGAGGGTGGGTTATTTCTACATCCTCGAACCTGCTGTCTACAATATATACTTTATGTATGCCTATTTGCTTAAACTTATTTATAAAAGTTTCTGTAAGAACAACACCGGAATTTAGTATGACTTTTCCGCTAGAAGTATATACAGGCCTTGCCAATTCATCTCCCGGCTTTAATGATTTAATACCGACGAGCCTCATTGATTTACCTCCAATTAGAAATGACGTGTATATACTATATTCGACATGAATTTATTTTTTCCTCTTTATTTTCATCAATATTATATAAAATCACTTGCATGTAGAAGCTGTGATACTAGAAGTTATATTCAACTATCACTGCCCCATACTTTCTTATGCTTTCTTCCTCCCCCCCTGTTAAATCCAATCCCCATAACGTATCCTTGTAATAATCACCTTTATCAAATACTATTATTCTACTTACAAATATTTTAATAATTTCATTGGAAAGGCCGTTTATATTAAGCTTGTTTTTTACATGAGGTATTATTTCTGTTGTATTATACGACTCCAACCTCCTTCTTTCTACATTTTCAATTTCTTTCTTTATAGATGAAATCTTATTTTCCAGCTGCAGGTTCATTCTAATAAATAAACTTTCAGAAATCTTATCATCCAATCTATCCTCATAGAGTACCTCCTGCTGCTTTTGTTTTAGCTCCAGCTGCCTGTTAAGGTTTCTAAGCAAAAGGTCCCAATCTTCCTTGTAAACACTGATTCTAATTTTGGGCAAAATTTTATCTATCACATTTTGATCATTAAAGAATCTGTCAAGGTCACCCTGTATAATATCATTTAGAACTCCTTCCCTTATATGGTGGCTTGTACATGATGATTTACCAAATTTACCGTAATTACTGCATATATATCCCATTGGCCGGCCCTGGCGTTTTCTTGCAAACATCAAGCTCCCGCAATTACCGCAGAATAACGCCCCCCTGAATATATGGATTACACCCTTGTGGGGACCTTCCTTTTCAATCTTCTTCTCTCTGATTCTTTGTACTTCTAAAAACTCTTCCCTGTCTACTATTCCCTCATGGGTACCTTCTGTTATTACCCAACGGCTTTCAGGAAGCCGTCGTGTCTTTTTACTTTTAAAGCTTATCTTCTCACTTACCCCCTGAACAGTATCTCCTGCATAAACCCTGCTGCAAAGAATCCGCCTTACCGCTGCCGGATTCCACAGTCCTTTGGAAGGAGATTCATACCTTTTTGCGTTGAGATATTTGGCTATAAAGCTGTACCCGTACCCTTCCCTATAAAGGCTGTATATTTTTCTCACTACCTGGGCCTCTTCTTTATTAATTACCAGCTTGTTTTTCTCCAGCTGTGATTTCTCATAACCAAAGGGTGCGTGACCTATATACTCCCCCTTTTCTATTTTAAACCTTAGATTGGCTCTGATTTTTCTTGAGATATCTTTTATATACCTTTCGTTATACCATGTATCAATACCTACTGTATCGTTGTCTTTAAGGCTGTCATATCTTCCGTCAAAGGTTATAACCCTTACCCCATGCTCTTCTAAAAAGTCCAGAAATAAAAGCGTTTTAGCATTATTCCTTCCAAGCCGGGATAAATCCTTAATAATCAGTAGGTTTATTCTGTTGTTAAATACATCCTGCTTCAGTTCTTCGATCCCCTTACGCTCAAATCCGGAGCCTGACACATTATCGTCAATATATATTTTTACTATTTCTCCCATCTTATTGTTTTTTATATACTCTATCAGCAGGTCTCTTTGTGTTTCGATTGTTTCAAAATTCTCTTCATTGTCATCCCTGCTCTCTCTAACATAAATACCTATTTTATAAGAAACGGAATTATCGTTAAACTTGATAGACATCCCCTCCTTTAAATTGGTATTGGTATACTTTAATCCAAAAACAATTTAACTATTTTTATTAGAACTTCTTCAAGCGACATCTTCTTTTTATATCTTTTTATAATCAACCTGTCATTTGACTTTGAATTTTTGTTTTCCATAATTAGTCCCTAAACACCCAAAATTTACCTTAGTCCTGCAGTTTTCTCTATTTAATATATATGCATAAATATAGTGTGATAAAAATTGTCCAATACATATTTTGTTTTCCTCCTAAATGTGTATAATAAGTATAGATTCTATTGACGGAAGGTGATAAGAAATGGCACGTGAAATCCCCCAAAAACTTGTTAGCTTTCTTAAAAACGCAGTAAAAGATGTTGATGACGGGTATGAATATGCATCCGAACTAAACAGAATTATAAATTCCGACGAATGTCAGGCAGCTCTTACCAGTAAGGAGATTGAAGCCATAAGAGAGTTTGCGGACAAGGTTAAAAAAATTGGTGAAATAAATCATTATTCCGAAGAAAAGATTAAGGATATTGAGAGAGAAATATTCGGTTCCCAGGGCATTATGGGGTATCTGGGTGTAACAACACAGTCAAAACCCCAATGGCCGTTTTAGTCATTTTAATACTTTTTTCTCTTTGCTGATGGCAAAATACCCATTTCTGTCCGATACTTTGCAACTGTGCGTCGGGATATTTCTATGTCTTCTTTTCTAAGAATTTCCACAATATCACTGTCACTTAAAGGTGATTTCTTGTCTTCGGAGCTTATTATGCCTTTAATTTTCATTTTAATGCTGTCACCGGTTGTTTCAACTCCTGAAACCGATGAAACCTTTAGCGGAAAGAAATACTTCATATCAAAGATACCCCAGGAGCACTGCATATACTTACCACTTACAGTTCTGCTGACTGTAGACTCGTGTACATTAATTTCTCTTGCCAGCTCCTTCATTGTTAGAGGCTTAATATTGTTTTTACCCTTTATAAAAAAGTCAGCCTGGTTTTTGACTATACATTCAGACACCTTTATAAGTGTGCTCTTACGATGCTCAATACACTTCATAAGCCAATGAACGCTATCTATTTTAGATTGGATAAACTTCTTTGCTTCAATGTTTAAATCCTCAGTCAAAACATTCTTATAGTAGCTGCTTACATTTACAACCGGAATGGAATCTTCATTTATGATCACTTCGAATCTATCATTTATGCTCTTGACAATTACATCCGGAACAATGTATTTTACATCTTCGCAGCAGTAAAACTCCCTACCGGGTCTGGGTTCCAGGGTTTTTATAAGCTCAAAAACTTCAACCACCCGTCCGATGCTAAGACCGGTTTCCTTTGCAATTAGCGATATCCTGTTATCCGCCAGCTCATCAAGATAATTTTCAACAATATCAAATACCTCTTTATCCGTAATGTCCATCTGCCTTAGCTGTATCATCAAACATTCTTTCAGATCTCTGGCACAAATTCCCGGCGGGTCAAAGGTCTGTAAAAGCTTTAAAGTCTTTTCCACTTTTTTAAGCGGCATATTAAAGTAGGCTGCAACTTCAGAAAGATTTATAGGAAGGTATCCGTTTTCATCAATATTATCAATTATATATTCTCCCATTTCCACTTCCTTTTGACCAATATTTAAAATATGGAGTTGAAGCAGCAAATGCTCTTTTAATGAAATCCTAACTGTTGAATTATCTAGAGTAATATTATTAAAGTTATCGGAAGATTCATCACTCTTTCCCGAATACCCGCTTCTGCTGTTAAAATAGCTATCGTTTAGCGTATCCTCAATTAAAAGAGGCAAAACCTCCTCCTGGGGCTCTGAATACCCAGGACTTATCTCCAAAGCAGGATTTGTCTCCATTTCATTTTGAATATACTCCGATAACTCCTGTGAATTCATTTTAAGTATCTCAAGAGCCTGCCTTAACTGTGGAGTAAGAATTATTTTCTGTGATTGAACAAGGCTTAAATCAAAATAGAAATCCAAAGCTCTTCTCCTCGCTTTAACTTTATCTGCTTTTACAGTTCTATCTCTTAACCTGACAAGATGATAAGAGTAAATAAAATATATAGTAATAAAGCAATTGCTACAGGCCAATGTGTGACTATTGAAACAACATCATTTAAAAGGGTTGTTCCAGATGGTCTTAGTGTGTACTTACCCTTTGTACCAAAATGAAAACAAATAACAAGAAAGAACACTGCTGCCATACAAACAATACCGAATATTATCATTGCCACCAACTGCTCTTCAGTAACCCTTGCACTCTCCGATACACTGTCACTCTTGCTCATAAAGTATTGGAACAATACTGAAATAAAGTTATTCAAAAAATGTGCCAGCATACCGGCAAATATTGAATTGGTTCTAACAACATAGTATCCTATCAATAATCCGAGAAAAACCGGGGCTGCCAGATTAGTAATATCATAGTGAAAAATACCGAACAATATTGATGAGATAACAACAGCTTTTACAGAGCCCCTTCTTTCATAAGCCTTTAACAGCACACCCCTGTGTAATATCTCTTCACATATGGCCGGTGAAACAGCAACAACCAAAACAACAACAAGCAGCTCTCCCAGGTTCTCGGGAGTCGGCATTGACGAATCCGGAGTATACCCTGTAAATTGTATGACATACAGGGCTATTACATTCAAGGATAGTGCCCCTAGATACGCCGGTAAGGAAATCAATATAATCAAAAATGCCGGCAATAAATCCAGTTTGTTAAATCTTAGTACCTCTTTAATATCTATCTTATTTTTAATCAAATAAAATAATACTGGGAAAAGAATAAAATAAAACTGGTTAATTATTAACATTAAATAGGTATTGTTGTCTATAAGGCCGCTAAAAAAAACATCTACAATTCCAATAACAATGGAAAATATAAAGCATAAAACTGTTACAACCAAAAATACCTTATTTGCCCCTGTTACAGTTATTCTGTTATTCACTGTCTTTACCCTTTCAAATAAAAATAAGCAATTCTTATAAGTCTTTAAGGATATCTTATATAGTTCTCTTTTCCGTAATTATAATATCCAATGGTATGTCATGTTCTTCCTTTGGAATATGAGGATAAATTTGAAAATCAAAGGCAATACCTGCTTTACAGCATCCCGGCTTAAGATCCTTCAAAAAATAATCATAATAACCTGCACCATAACCTATTCTATTTCTATGGTTATCAAAAACTAGCCCTGGAACTATTACAAAATCAAATTCTTCGGGGGCTATCCTTCTGCAAGCTTCCCTATCAGGCTCAAGAATCCCATAGGTGCCAGGCTTTACATCATTTCTCACGTCTTTAACTTCCATAGGTATCAGCTTTCTTATTTTACTGTCAGTATCTACCAAAGGTAAAGCAACCCTTTTACCGACATTAAAACAGTGATCTATCAAGAACCCTGTCATAACCTCGTTTTTAAAATCCATATATGCCATGACTATGCTGCTTCGTGCAAATATATCCAGGCTTATAAGCTTTTTGGTTATAATTATGCTGTTTCTGGTAACTTCATCCTCTGTAAGTTCTTTCCTTAAATCCAGAATCTCTTTTCTGATTTCTTTTTTATTCAAAGTTATCACCTGAAAAATTCAAAATAGCAAAAGTATAATCAGATTCCTTAACGGTTCTATCAAATAATTTGATATTAAAAACATAAAGCAGAAAATTATCAGTGTAGCAGACGCAACCTGTAAAAACCATATTTTTTGTTTCAATATACCTGCTCTTTTAAGAAGAGTAAAAACCAACCTTCCGATTATTGCCACCAAAGATATAATAAAAACAGTTGAAACCAAAAACCAGGGTACTACAGCATTAATTATCAATACACAGGCCAAAATGTTTATGCTAATCAGCAAAACAAGTTCACTCCAGTTCTTTACTACATTCTTGCTGTTTACTGCATAAATCTTAAAGTTCGCTGCAGGTACAAGAAAGAGAGGTATGGGCATACCGAAAAAAAGGCCTGTTATCAATCTGGTGACATTATCTGTTTGTCTTAGCAGCATATATGTACTGATTCCATCTGCCATCAAAGGAATCATAAGTAAAGCAAGAATTATACTTATACCTGGTTGCGGCGGCTTGTCAGAATCCATTCTTTTTCTTATCAAACAGAACAGGAATGAAATAAACATACCTGCGTAAATCCCGGTATCCCTTGCACATACCGGTAGAAGAAGCCCATTTATATATATGGTCCTTTGAGGTATTTGATGACATACCAATGAACCAATAAAATAATAAATGCCAGCTGCTATTTCCATATATTAATAATAACCATCAGACGCAAGTATTACAATCAATATGCCGCAAGCTATACTTACCAGAACAAAAGAAACTATGGAAGAAATTAAAAGAGCCACTCCAAAGGACTTTTTATCTGCATCGCCCTCGGCATTCATAAATACAATAGCCATTATAACACCTATTAGCTGACCAATTCCCGGCAAAAGATTACACATAGAAGTAAAAAAGACTTTCATACCGTTACTTAAAGACGGCTTTGGAATTATATTCTGGGGCTGGGGCCTGGGCTGCTGTGGAGTCTGTGGAGTCTGCGGAGGCTGTGGAGGCAGCACCGTGGGTTGCGACTGCGGCTGCACATCCCTGCTGTAATCGTTCTGCTTAGAGTTATCAAATACCTGATTTCCCATTGAAGGTATGCTGATGTCTGGCTTTGTTTCAAGGTCCTCAAAATCTATATCCTGGTCGTTATAGCCGCCTCTGCCGGTAAACTCGCTTACGGAATTGGTATCAATGATTGTTTTATCAAACTTGTATGGGTCCGTATAGGCGGCTTTATCGTCATTTTTGTTTTGGTATCTGTTATCCAGAGTATCTTCCGTATTAGCTTCATTAGTTTTGTAATAATCATTATTTGCTTCAAGTAAACTTCCGCAATAAGGGCAGCGTTTAAAATCGGATGCTATATTTTCTCCGCAAAAGCTGCACACTTTTCTACCGCTATCGATGTTATCCATATAAAATTCCTCCTTGAAAAGCAGAAGGTATCTTTCCTCTGCTTCACTAAAATTATAATTTTATATTTTGTTCACTTAAATTATTATTCTGCAATATCTCCAAAAATCCTTCATATTTAGACATTTAAATTAATCCTGTGGTTTATACTGGTTAATATTGGCGTCTTCAAAGGTACCCATCTCACAATACGCAGCAAAAGCACTGTCAATAATATGAAAGGCAAGAGCAGCTCCCGTTCCTTCTCCCAGTCTCATCCCCAGATTCAGCATAGGTTCAAACCCAAGGGCTTCCATAATTCTTTTACTACCCGGCTCTGCTGAACCGTGGGAAGGAAAAATAAAGTTTTTAATCCTAGGCTCAATGCATACAGCAGCTAGAGCAGCAGCAGCAGAAATGAAACCATCAATCAGTATAGGTACCCTATAAACCGCAGCACCGATAAAACACCCTGTAAGTCCGGCTATATCAAGGCCACCTACTTTTGACAGTACATCAACCGGATCTTTAGGGTCAGGTTTGTTTATCTCTATAGCCCTTTTAACAACCGATATTTTATTTAAAAGCCCTTCCCGGGACATACCTGCCCCTTTCCCCACCATATGCTCTATCTCATTGTGTGTCAAAACTGCAGAGACAGCACTGCTGGTAGTGGTATTTCCAATTCCCATTTCGCCTGTCCCAAGTATATTAACTCCTCTTTTACTCAAGTCTCCTATGATTGATATTCCGGTTTCAATGGCTTTTACAGCTTCCTCTCTGGTCATTGCAGGACCTTTGGCAATATTCCATGTACCCTTTCTGATTTTCCGGTTTATAATACCGTCACACTCAATATCATCATCAACTCCAATATCAACTACCGATATATCGGCTCCTGCATGCCTTGTAAAAACATTTATACCGGTAATTCCCCTCATAAAGTTTCTTGTTACTGCTGATGTAACATTCTTGGGACACGAGCTGACTCCTTCTTCTACAACTCCATTATCGGCACACATAATAACTACGGCTTTTTTGTCAATTTTGGGAAAAATCTCTCCCCTTATGCCGGCAATCCTCGTTACAATACCCTCTAAAACCCCCAGGCTCCCCAAAGGTTTTGTCAAACTATCAAGCCTCTCCTGAGCCTTTATCATCGGCTCGTGGTATAAGTCGCCTACAGCGCTTAAAGCCTCTCCAAGCAGCATAAATCTTTACCCCCTGTACTATTTCACCGTTAAAAGAGTTACAGCCTCAAATTACGACTTTATTATATTGCAATATCTGTTATAAAGCAATAAAATCCCACCAAACAAAAAACACCCTGGACTTTTACTTTTACCAAGGTGTCTTTTGTTAGAGATAACGAACTGTAAGGATAAACATATAATTCGCTCCGCTAATTTGATACAAATGGCTTGCCTATCTTGTTTATCTACTTTTACAGTTCGATTTCTATAGAACTAATGCAAGTATTCAACCTTGTTGTCTAGAGGCATTAGATCTACATGGAGGATTTCATCATTCACCGGTTCCCTCTGAACTTCTTGAACCTTTGCCCTTATTTGTTTTCCGTTCAAGTTAACATTTAAAATTACGTTATTACCATTTTTGTCAAGTATGTGTCTTATATCAACTTCTTTAAATAAAATGGGTATGCTTTCATTTCCCTGATAAAGAACTCCGGGAACCAATCCTTCCCTCTTTATCTTTCTTACTCCTGAAGTTCCTATCATAGTCCTGTTTTCAACACTAATATCAAATACTTCCATAAAAACTCTCCTTTATTAATAATAGCATAGTTTGGCAAGTCTGCTTTTATTAACAAAGTATTTCCTACATGCTATCTGTTAATACATTAAACCCATTTTTTCACTTAGGCTTCATATGTACCGGTATCTTTATAATGTAAATAGAGTAGTGCTTTTATAATATCATTACAGTTCTCGTATGTTACTGCATGAATGTCACCTTTATCAACCTGTATAAAGAGGGCGATTCTATGCTTGTCGCTATTGTCAATAACCGTACTTATCATATCAATAGCCTCAAGCGGCTTACTATAGATATAAACCCACTGTTCTACATCTTCATCCATATTTAGCTCCTTCTCATAATATCTTTCTAAAAAATCCTTAATTTCTCCAACTTTTTTTGATAATAGATTCACAGTAACATACATTTAACTTTTCCTCCCACTTTTATCGATTCACATTTGGTACTTCCTGCCTATCCAAATACATCAAGGTTTATGTATTACGAAACATAGTTTACATAATTAATTTTGACATAAACATCGAAAACCCTTTATGTAATTTTTTCTTACCGCCAAAGTTGGACACAGCAGTATTATTAATTATTATTTTGAAATAATATTAATAAATGTCTCTTAAGGAATGGAGGGAGTTTGCAGTTAATCTGCTTAAAATTATGGAAGCTTTACAAATAACAATTAAAAAACTCGGAGTAATTATTGCCATTATATCTATACTTCTATGCGGCTGCAATCAAAATAAGCAAAATCCCGAACCACAGCAGCAGCAGTTACAAACAGAGCAGCAGCCTGGAAAGGTTCCCGAACAGTTAAAAGGTATTGAAAACAGCATCGAAAAAATCATTAAAACTTTGGAAGGACCGGCTGTAGAGGTCAAAGAGGATAAAGAGCAGCAGGGGCAGAAAGAAGAAACCGAAAAAATGGGCAAAGAGAACCAGGGACAAAACAAAGAGCAAGGTCAAGAAGAGCAGGGTAAGGAAGGACAAGGCCAGGAAAAAGAGGAAGGTAAAAAAGAAAACGAAGGCGGCAGAAATAAAGAAGGCGGACAGGAAAACAATCAGCAAGGCGGACAAGGCCAGGCTCAAAAGCAGGAAGACCCCTGGCAGAAGATAAACCCTGTTATAAACAACTTACATTACCAATGGAACGGCTACATTCCTATGGCTGTGAAAACTGGTGCCAACAGAGAGCTGATAGATAAATTCAGTACGGCTCTTAACAGCCTGACTGATACAATTGTGGTAAAAAACAAGACAAATACATTAATGGCTGCAAGTTATCTTTATGCCTATGTTCCTGATTTTTATTCACTTTATAAAACCCAGACCTCCCCGGAAATTAAGAGGATAAGGTATTATACAAGGAACGCAATGCTAAATGCAATGACAGCCAACTGGACCCAGGCTGATGTGGATATTAACAACTTAAAATCAACCTGGAATATGTATAAGAATATAGTACCGAAGGATCAGCAGGAAAACTCAAGCAAGCTGGACTTCTCAATATATGAGCTGGAAAAAGTTGTAAGAGAAAAAAACCAGCCCCTATCAGATATTAAAGGAAGGGTAACCATGTCAAATATACAAGCATTGGAAAAGGCTCAAGAGGGTGGTCAGGAAGGCGGCGCTCAAGGCGGTCAAGGTGGTGGCGCCCAAGGTGGGCAAGGCGGTCAAGGTGGTCAAGGTGGTGGCGCCCAGGGTGGGCAAGGTGGCCAGGGAGGCCAGTAGGGAAAACAGCCAATAAGGCCAATGTGATATCCAACAGGGTTTTTATAGAATTCCATGAACCAGAATAGCATTAAGTACCCGAATTGTACAAATAAAGTATGATTCGGGTATTTACATATCCCTTTATATAAGTATTTTTTCCAAGGCATTTTTAGGATATAATAAAATAATAAAGCAGAAAGGTAAAGCGAATATGAAGGTTTTGGGGCTAATTGTCGAGTACAACCCTTTTCATAACGGACATTTATATCATATCGAGCAGTCAAGGAAAATCAGCAGTGCCGATTGCGTTGTATGTGTAATGAGCGGAAACTTTATACAGCGTGGTGAACCTGCAATTATAAACAAATGGGCAAGAGCAAAGATGGCTTTATTATCGGGAGTAGATTTGGTAATTGAGCTTCCTTTGCCTTATGCGGTATCCAGTGCAGAGTATTTCGCATATGGGGCTGTTAAAATACTTCATGATATTGGAATCATAGACTGTATTTGCTTCGGCAGTGAAACCGGAAGCATTAAGGAGCTGGACATTGTTGCACAGATCCTCATTGACGAACCTGAAAGTTATAGAACCCTCTTAAAAGAAGAGTTGGACAAAGGACTGTCATATCCTGTGTCCAGGGAATCAGCCCTCAGAAAATACCTGGCCACGAATGGCGTTTTAGCTTATAATATTGAAGAAATCATAGGATCATCCAATAATATTCTCGGTATAGAGTATCTTAAAGCTTTAAAACGATTAAAAAGCAGTATTGAGCCTTTAACAATCAAACGTATAAATAATAAATATAACTCGGAAGACATTACAGGAAGCATATCAAGCGCTACATCAATAAGAAAGCATATATTAAACTCTTTAGGCTCTCCAAAAGAAGATATTTTAGAAACTGTTTTACCCAAAGCAAGTCTTGATATCTTAAGAGAAGAGATTGAGTTAGGAAGGGGGCCGGTCTTTACTCAAGACTACGAACAAATTATTACAGCCATACTACGGAAAATGACTGCAGATCAGATTAAAACCTTTCCATATGTTTCAGAAGGCCTCGAAAACAGAATAAAAAATGCTGCCAACCTGACAGGTACCTTTGAAGAACTGGTTGATAGCATTTCAACTAAAAGATATACAAAAACAAGGATACAAAGAATTCTGATGAGCATACTTGCCGGAATAACCGTTAATGATTTAGACCTGTTTAACCGTTATGGGGGTCCTCAGTACGCAAGGGTTTTAGGTTTTAACAATAAAGGAAAACAACTTATGTCTTTGATAAAACAAAACTCCATAATGCCTTTGGTATTAAAAACCGCAGACTTCATCAAGTCATGCAACCCTCTTCTTAAAAGAATGCTGGAACTGGAGTCCCTTGCCACGGACATGTATGTTATTGGATACAAGAACCCTGATTTTAGAAACTCCGGTCAGGAATTTACTCAAAATATCATAAGAATAATAAAATGAGAACATTTTTACCGCTTTATGTATACAATATTATTAGAAACAAAGTACAAATTTGATATTGAGCCATACTCTCTAGTCTCCAAAATAAAATCGAGCGCCCGTCAAGGACACTCGATTTTGTCTCTTTCACTTAAAAAAGGATTTATTGCACCTTAAGCAGCTTTTTTATATTTCAAGGAGTCCCTCTCTAAATTTCATCTGATAGTTCATACAAAATTCATCCTTACCCATAAGTGTCTGTGTTGCATATAAAATAGACATAAGCTTTTTATCCAATGGGTCCAGTATTGCGGCATCGACACCCGATATCATTGCAGCCACCAAGAAGGACTGATTCATAAGGTTTCTCGCAGGAATACCAAAGGATATATTGCTTATTCCGCACACTATATTGAAATCAGGGAACTCACTCTTTAATTTTTTTATTGTTTCCATAGCATCAATTCCATGATAAGCTCCGGCACCAACCGGCCTTACTAGAGGATCTATAAAAATGTCCTTACTGCTTATTCCTTCTTTTACCAGGTTTTCGACCAGCCTCTGGGCGATAGTAACTCTCTCGTCAACAGTCTCGGGCATACCATTGTCATCCATGCATAAAGCTATAACAGCTGCGTTATATTGCAAAATTAAAGGCAAAATCAAATCATATCTTTCTTTTTCACCCGTAATGGAATTAATAACCGGCTTAGTGTTTTTATTAGCTTTTAAAGCTGCTTCAATAGCTTTAGCATTTGAAGAATCGATGGAAAATGGGACATCAGTTATTTCCTGTATTACATTAACAAGCCACTCAAGCTTTTGAGGCTCATCTCCCGGAAAAGAACCGGCATTTATATCCAAATATGCTGCACCAGCCTCATATTGTTTTCTTGCCACGTCTTGAACAAAGGCAGCATCTTTTTTTTCTAACGCTGACTTTATAGACCTGGAACTTCCATTAATTTTCTCACCGATTATTATCACTTATAGACCCCTCCAAACACTATAGACATACTTAAACTTCCATTATTATAGGCAGAATCATCGGCCTTCTTTTTGTTTTTTCGTAGAGATAGTCCCTTAAAGCATCCCTTATTATGCTCTTCTTTGTGGACCAGTCGCTCTTCTTCTTATCTTCACATTTTTGCAGTGCCACCCTGCAGACTTCACGTATTTGCTCCATTAAGTCTTCCGATTCACGGACATAAACAAAACCTCTTGATATAATGTCAGGTCCGGCAACCACATTACCCGTATCCCCTTCAATAGTAATTACAACAACAATAAGTCCATCTTGTGACAAGTGCTTTCTATCCCGTAGAACAATATTTCCTACATCGCCAACACCAAGACCGTCAACAAGAACTCTACCTGCTGTGACGCTGCCGCTTATTCTGGCCGAATCATCGGTAAGCTCCAAAACCTTTCCTATATCCATTATAAAAATATTCTCCATAGGAGTCCCAAGCTCATTGGCAAGGTTGGCATGCTGTTTTAAGTGCCTGTACTCTCCATGAACCGGGAAGAAAAACTTCGGCTTTATAAGGCTGTGGATAAGCTTTAGCTCTTCCTGGCAGGCGTGTCCTGAAACATGGATATCTGCCAGAGCCTCGTATATAACTTCAGCACCCTTTTTAAAGAGTTCATTTATTACTTTTGAAACGAATTTTTCGTTACCCGGGATTGGAGTGGCAGAAATAATAACCATATCACCCGGTGCAATCTCAACCTTCTTGTGTTCGCCGGCTGCCATTCTGGATAAGGCAGACATTGGCTCTCCCTGGCTTCCTGTAGTAATTATTACAAGCTTTTCAGGGGGATACCTGTGAATGTGGTCAATATCAACAATTACCCCTTCTGGTACATTCATATAGCCTAATTTCATTGCAACCTTAACCACATTAACCATACTTCTTCCACATATGGCTATCTTTCTATCAAATTTAACAGCAGCATTTATAACCTGCTGTATCCTGTGAACATTTGATGCAAATGTAGCAACCATTATCCTGCTTTTCGCATCCATGAAGATTTCTTCAAACGTAGCGCCCACTGTCTTTTCAGACATTGTATAGCCTTCTCTTTCAACATTGGTACTGTCACACATCAAAAGAAGTACGCCTTTCTTTCCCAATTCCGCTAAACGTGCCAGATCCAGGGGCTCACCCTCTATAGGCGTGTAATCAATCTTAAAATCACCTGTGTGAAAAACCGTACCAATGGGTGTAAAAATAGCTAGCGCTACAGCATCTGCAATACTATGAGTAGATCTTATAAACTCAACCTTAAAGCATCCCAGTTCAACTACATCCGAATGCTTAATAACTTTTAGCTCCACATCACCCAAAATGCCGTGCTCCTCCAGCTTTTGTTCGAGAAGGCCCAGTGTAAGCTTTGTACCGTAGACCGGTACATTTACTTCCTTTAAAACATATGGCAAAGCGCCGATATGGTCCTCGTGTCCGTGGGTAAGGACTATCCCCTTGACTTTTTCCTTATTTTTAGTCAGGTATGTTACATCCGGTATCACCAGGTCTATCCCCAGCATATCATCTTCAGGAAAAGCAATACCACAGTCTACAACAAATATATCATCCCCATATTCGAACACTGTTATATTCTTCCCAATCTCTCCCAATCCTCCGAGCGGGATAATCTTTAGTTTTTTCTTCTTTTTTGCCACAATCCAACCTCCACTTTCTAAATAGTCACTTTTTTTGTATTAAAATAACAGCTACGCAATAAGCCCAATAAAGATTCCGAACTCATTATGCCTATACGTATCTTTTTCTACATAAAGGGTTATACTCTTTATTTCATATAAAGAGAACAATAATTATGTAACCATAGCTTTAAACAAACCGTACAAATAAGCCGCAAACCATTAACCGGTTTTGGGCATAAATCCGTGCAAGTATTTCATGTATACCTTTAGTATTACCTAAGGTATACAGCTTAATTAGTAAAAAACAAAACTTACCTGTGCAAAGTACATATTTCCTAATATAATCTTATATTTAACAAGCAAATAAAAATATAAAAATTCTGCTTTTATATATTACCTGAAGTCTTGGGTTCATAAACTTCAATAAACACAGCTTATTAATAACTTTATTATTATAGCATATTTCTTATTAATATAAACAACAATTTAGTTAAAGAAACAAACTTTGTTAGTTTGTTCTCTGCAAAATAAAGAACCGGCAAATATATTACCAGTCCCTTTTATTTGATCAATGCTATTTTTTATTTAAAAGGTATACTGTTGTCATTCATCACAGCCTTCCTAGTTTCTTAATGCTTCCAGTCCTTCTTTTATACTGGCAGATTTCCAGTCAACTCTTTTACTGTCTTCAATTATATTTTCATATACCTTAAGGGTCTGGTCGGTTACAACATTCCAATTATAAATTGTATGAACTTTTTCCAATGCTCTCTTTTTCATATTATCTGCTTTATCAGGGTTATGCAGTATTTCCAGTATGCTGTCTGCAAGGGAATTTGCATTTCCTGTATAAGATTTCATTCCGTCAACACCATGTTCTACAATTCCCCCTAATCCTCCTGTTTCTGAAACAACAACCGGAACATTTGCAACCATTCCTTCAAGAGCTACTATGCCAAAAGGTTCGTATAAGCTTGGAAAAACTGCAACATCAGCACACTTGTAGAGTTTTAGAAGGTCTTCGTCACTTATGTACCCTGTAAAACATACCTTGTGTGATATTCCCATCTGTTCGGCCTTCCATTTCAAGTGATCAAGCTGTGGACCTTTACCTGCAATTACAAATTTAGTGTCGTTATAATGATGTACGATTTTCGGGACAGCATCAATTAATACATGTACACCCTTCTCATTTACAAGCCTCCCCACAAAGAATACGATTTTTTCATTATCCGAAGCAAAGTTTCTCCTAAAATCTATATCCTTTTCGTAACCATCGAATTTATCAAGGTCCACCCCATTAGGTATTATATCTATTTTGTTATCTGGAACCTGAAAGACATGTTTAACCTCATTCTTCATATAATCACTGTTTACAATGAGTCTCCAGGATTCAAAAGCCAGCCACCATTCAATATTGTTTATATATCTCTGGGTATCATTATGTATACCCCAGTTTCTTCCGTGCTCGGTAGCGTGAATTGTAGAAACAAGCGGTATTGAATATGAATGTTTTAAAACCCTGGATGCAAAGGCTACTATCCAATCATGGGCATGAATGATATCAAACTTTCCCGTCTCGTTAATAAGCTTTATTGCGTGTTCTATCAATACAAAGTTCAACTGCATAACCCAGTCTACAAAATTATTTGGAGTTACATCATATGAATGGAGCCTATGGACAAACACATTCTCATCCTTTTCCAGATCTTTTGACCCCATTTCCCAGCATGTTATAACATGAACTTCGTTGCCTCTGTCTCCCAGCTTTTGTGCCAAACCGTGTACAACTCTAGATATTCCGCCTACAATTCTAGGTGGATATTCCCATGATAGCATTAGAATCCGCATAACACTCTCCTCCAAGGTCTTAATGAATAAACTGGTTGTCATTGTTATGATTTCTAAATAGTTCTTTTACTATTTTTCACATCAAATAGATTGTTCTCTAAAGATAACCAATTTCCATAACGTGATGTCAAAATATATTATCACTTCGTATTTAGTATACGCAATATCATCTTTTTTATTGAGAAAGATGAAAACTAAAATCAATAAATATTTGGTAATATCAACTATTTACAAATGTATTATAATTCTGCAAAACTTTTTAAAATCCTCTTTTATTTTAATATTTTATGTGAATTTATTAACATTCATAAAAAGCTGAATACGAACTGCCCTTTCTACATCCTTTTAGCACTTTCATAAGCCAGGTCGGAACGCTCACATTCCTCGTCGGTTAATGTAACCTGATAGCAAAGGTTACTGCCTTTCATCCTTTCCGAAGCATAACATAATCCATTGGTTCTGATATCAAGGAATGGATGGTCTATCTGCTCCGGATCACCTATAAGTATTATTTTTGTCCCAACCCCAGCCCTTGTAATAATTCCTTTAACCTGTTTGGGTGTAAGATTCTGTGCTTCATCTATTATTACCCACTGCTTTACAATAGACCTTCCTCTTATAAATGCAATTGCCTCGGTATTTATAATCTTTCTGTCAAAAAGCTCGTCAACCTTATCCTTAAGTTCTTTTTCGCTGGTATACCTCTCATTTTCGTCATTGTCGATCAATACCTCAAGGTTATCAATAACAGGCCTTAGAAAAGGAGCAATCTTATCCTGCTCGGTGCCAGGCAGGAATCCTATATCTTCATCCAACCTGACATTAGGTCTGCAAACAAGAATTTTCCTATATAGCTTGCTTTGTTCAATCATGATTTTGTGCAAACCCACGGCCAGAGAATAAAAAGTTTTTGCAGTACCTGCAGGCCCTTTAATTATTACAAGGGGAGCTTTATCAGCATCCATCATCAGGGCCTCCTGCATGAATTTCTGACCGGCATTTCTTGGAGTTACACCAAAGGGCCTTTCCTGCAGGAAGGTTAAAGGCACTATCTTTTTACCGTCAAAGCGTCCTAGCGCTGTTTGCTTCTCATTTACAGAGGAATGAATTAAAAGGAATTGGTTTGTAATCAGCGAAGGACATTCCTTCTTTGTATAATCAATATTAAAACAAAAAATATCCTCCAGGTTTAGGGAACCTTTAGTATAGAACTCGTTGAGTTTCTGTTCTGTTGTATATATATCCAGCCTGCCTCTATATTGCTCGTCATACACAGGTACCTGCTCCGCAAAGAAATCCTGTGCTATTACTCCCAAAATATCTGCTTTAATTCTCACAAAAACATCTTTTGTAACCAGGAAAACATTTTCTCCCTTCTCCTGTAATCCTTTACATACTTTTAATATTCTATTATCATTATTTGAATCAACCCAGCTTTCAGGAAGTTTTACACTATTAAAATTCATTTCGACCCTTAGGACCCCTCCATTTTCAAGCTTAACCCCTTTATTGAGATTGCCGTTTGACCTTAATTCGTCTAATAGTCTGGCTACATGCCGTGCATTTGCGCCCAATTCGGTATTATCCTTCTTAAACTTATCCAGTTCTTCCAGTACGACTTCGGGTAAAACTATATCGTTATCGCCGAAGGAGTACAATGCAAATGGAGTTTGAAGCAGTACATTTGTGTCAAGAACGAAGGTCTTCTTCAATATTGATCGCTCCTATTCATGTTTTATTTTGTCAATAACTTATAATTGATCTTTCCATTAATTATATCATATTAAATATCGGTAAAATAAACCTATTATAAAATATGTTTAATAATCCATATATGATTACTAATACTTTTAATAAATAGAGATAAGAACTGTAAAGATGATATGATCATATATAAAGAATCTGCCAGGCAGACCCAGATAGATAAATAGGGCTTGACACTACTGTAAAACCTTAGTAAAATTATATTATTCGTCACTATTTGGCATTTCTCTTTTGTTTGCCCGGATAAAAATTATAAGCGTTTTGTAAGGCTTGTAGGGTTCTACTACTAATAGGACCCTACTCTGAAGTTTTTTAACTAGTACTTTTTAATATTACAAATTTCCAGTTTTTCACAGTGTTAAAATGCACTTCCTATGCTTGTGCCTCGCAATCTCTAGAAAGGAATTACGCTACGAGGCACAAGTATATATTACTTACCTTTCGATGATTCTTATATCATGCCTTTGTGCCTATATACCTATATTAAATAGAACTATCTCCCTTAGCAAAACTGAATCGGTCATACTATCCCATTAGTAGTAATTAACTACATAATTTGCTTCAAAAGCGTGCTATCATATATTTAGGGATATGTTTTCCAGTTTGGAATTCGAAATTATATGAGGATGTTTGGATGATATAGCTTATTATGTAGTATATTCACAAAAACTTAGGGCCAATAAAGCGGGACAAACCATAGGCAACCTGTTAACAGGCCAAAAGAAGGGTGTGAGGATTAATGCATTCGGCAAGTATTGCGTTTGATAACTACCCTGAATGGTACAGGATCGAGAAGGAAACGGAAAAAACCGTTAAAAAGCTTACTACACTAAAAGAATTAAGTCCCTACTTGATAAACTCCGACGAGTTCATAAGGCGGCTTGCTATCTTAAGAATAAATGAGCTAAGACTAAAAGACGCCATTATTTCCTTAAAGGAACTACTTGATGATCCTTTGGAAACCACAAACAATAAAGAATTGGCAGCATGGACCATAAAAGTAATAAGCCTTCACTGGAATACGGATTTGTTTATTACAAACAAGTACTTAAACAAATACTCCGGTAAAGAAAGGTATACGGATGTCTGTAAAGTATCTATCAAGGATACTCTGCCCTCCTTAAAGTTTGATTTTACTTCATCCATGTTTAACTCTGAACTACAGCTTGAAAGCAATGATATAAGAAGCAGCAAGGATATAGACTTTGACCTGCCTTTTTCAGTCAAGGAATGGTTTTCGCAGTATTCACAGGATATACTGGCTGATTTGAAGGTCTTGATGATAAAACTACCTATTATACTGTTTCGCGGATTGAAAACTGCTGTAGTTTTAACTTTTGCCGGTATTTTCACAGGATTTAAGTGTGTGATAATAATAGCTTCAAAGATTCGCATCAGGCGAAGCCGGGGAGCTGGAAATGGGAATGCACCGGCAGCAGTTTCTAAAGAGGCTGCAGCGGTAAACAGCAAAAATTATTATAAAAGCAGCTATTATCAAGAGAGTGATCTTCACTCTCTTAGAAGCTCTTACAACAGGGAATTCTATCATGACGGCTCAATCAGAGAAAAGTTCAGCCTGGTAAAATACATAAAAAAACTGGTGTTTTACATGTTTTATATATTGTTTACTCCGGTCAGAACGGTTATAAAGCATAAAAAACTGCTTATTCCAATCCTTATAGCCCTATATTGCTTTTTGACTTTTACAACAACCGGAAAAATGTTTACATACAAATATACAGGGCTGGAACTTATTGAGGTACAAACCAAAGTATACAACTCTGCCAGGGAAATCCTAACCTATGCATGGGATGAGGCTCAAGAATTTATGGGTATAAGCGGTTCATCCCACCCTGATAAGGCAGTTGAATATGAAAACAGAGAAAACGCTTCTATCGAAGCATCAAAATCGAAGTATAAGGTTATAGCAAAAACAGGTCTGAACCTTCGACAGGAGCCTGATGCCTCTTCATCTAAAATACTTAAGCTTGACTATAATTTAATTGTTATGTACACGGGTGAATTCAAAGAGACTTCAACAGGTACATGGTTTAAAGTGAAAACATCTGACGGCACAACCGGGTGGGCAGCTTCTAAATATCTAGAAGAAATTGGAGGTTTTTAAAATGAAGGACTCTAATGTGCAAAAAAGAACTACATTTGTCTTAACCCTGCTCAATAATCTTAAGGAAGCATATAAAGAATTAAAAGAATTATCTACAGGAATTGAAAGTGATTCGGATACATTCTTTGAAAGATTGTTTAACTCATCCAAAGTGGAAATTCAAGGGGATATTGAAGCATATAAAGCCAATATAGAGAAAATGAAACAGCTAAATTTAAGCATAACCGAAAGGATGAATGAGTGGTATGATTTTATAAAGGACAGTAATGAAATAAAAAAAGTGACTTTCCCTTTAAAGCTGTACTTTAAAAAGAGGAATTTCAAGAAAACCATATTACAGATGAACAGGGAAATATCTGAAATATCAATTGAGAACAGGTTTATACGTGAAAAGATAATCAACTGGGAACAGGAGCTTGGAGTCAGAGCCTTGCAGGAAATAAAAAAAGGCGATGAATTCAGTAAATATGAAGAGTTGATAAGAAGAAAGGATAACCTTATTTCAGAGCTAAAATACCTTCTTGCAACCATACCCGATATTGACCCTGTAGAGTTTGATCTTGATAATATTGATAAAATAATAGACAAGCTTTTAAAAATGGCTGCCGCATAAAGCGTCAGCCATTTTTATTTCTTTAGTTTATTCCTGTACTGTATATTTTTATATTATAAGCCGGGTTTTCATATTTAAGCTGGAAAGTTTGGGCTATCAAGTCCTCATTCAACCGATATTTTTTGGACTCCCTGTTACCCTGTTCGATGACTATATAGCCTATATTGTTTTCTTCCACCAGCCTCTTCACTCTTTCGGGGTCTTTTCCCCCATATATTTCATTTACTATCTTCTGCCTTTCGAATATGTCATATCCGGCTGAATACGCAAAAGCCGGTGATCCAAAAAAGATTTTTCGCCCTGCAAAAAGGATAGGGTGGAATATATGGTCATCTGTCAAAAACACTTCATTAGGACCGGCATTCTCTAGAACCCACACAGTCACTGGGTCTTTCTTATGAATCGACATATATGTGCTGGGGCTGTTTGAGTTTATTACCGCTATGTTGTCAACTGCACCAGTTATAGTCATTAAAAATATAAGAGAAACCGATACAATCTTGCCAGCTATTCTCCACCTGGTGAAGGAAAGATAAATAACATATGCTGCAAATATATTTAGCAGTATCACAGATATATTAACAAATTTGTGGTTGACGGCAATTTCCGGTGTCAGAGCTACCGTTGTAGCAAGGACCAAAGGACCCAGAAAGCTTAGTGCAAGCCATCTCATGCCTTTACGTGAAAATAACAGGCTTATTAATACTAGAAAAGGCATAATACCCAATACCTCAACATAGTATTTCCCAACATAGAAGAATAATGCCGGCAGTTGTTTAACCAACGGCAAGTACCGATTTGACCGTATGGCTTCATTTACAGGCGAAATAACTTCTGCAGGTATATCTGCCAGAAAACCTATATTTATTCTGGGGCTTACAGTTTTTGCCGCATCCCCCACAAAGAAGGTGGACTCCAGGAAAAACAACACCAAAACAACCAGGGCTGTCACCAGGTACTCCAGGCGGTGCTTTGAAAGAAGCGCCATTACGAATAGTATTGAAATCAGCGAAAATGCCACTGCCCCATTCCAAAAACTGATGGACCCGATCAGTATGCCTAAAACTAAAGCCCTGCTTAGGCTCTGCGGAGTCCACGAATCCTTTCTAATAAGGAACTCATTTATCCAAAGCCTTAAGCGGCTTCCTGATGTGCCTGCTTTTATGTACCTAATCCTATTTAATGAATAGACCATTTTTCTAAGCAATGGAAGCAGAATTATTATAACAAGAACAAGAACAGCCAGGGAAAAAGCAAAGTGCCTTTGGTTTACATACACGTTTTGCGTCCATATACCCCACCATTCTCTATTGGTTTTGCCAAGGTACACCGTGTTATTTGCAATATCACTAATTAGAGTAGTAAGTGACGGTCTTTCCAGTGCATAAGGGAAAAATGCAAAGGAGCTTCTGAAATAGAAGAAAACCATGGATAAAAACCCTACAAACCTTGAGCCCGTCAGAATGACAGCCAGCGAATATAATAGCATTAAGAAGAAAACCATGGACAAAATACTTGGAATATTAAATGCCCAGTCAATCCTAAAACCAAGGTACTCAAGATTACCGGTCAGGAATTGAAACAAAAAATGATACCTGATGTTATTAGCTCCTGTTAAAACTTTACCCATGGCAAAGTGGGGATATTCGGTAGGTATGTTAGACCCTAAGGAGAAAGAGCGGATAACTGCAATGTGAGGGCCAAAATCTCCCCATACTCCACGGCCGATATTAACTATATCACCACTTACATTAAAGGTATAAATCATCATAAAGGAAGCAATCACAGTTACTATACCGGTAAACACAACTTCCGGCAAATTGCCCCTGATAAACGCCGGCAATCGTTCTCTTAAAAAATACACAGCGTCTGACAGCCTTAAATTTATTATCTTTTTTATATATTTCAAGCAACTTTCAAGGTTATTTATAATTATAAGTGCGGAAATCAAGTTAAATATGGCCAGTGATGCTATATTCCCGTAAAGCATGGGCTTGCCGGTTTTGTGAAATGCATAAACCAACAGATAAGTGATCCAGGTGATTAATAGCGTCCCGGTCAAATAAGAAGCCGGTATTGTCACCATCCAGTGCCTAAGTCTTACAGCCTTTCCAGTAAAGCTTCTGACCCTGTGTAGCTTAAATAGAGTGTCGAAAAACTTCTTTATAATGTTATATCCAATAAAAAAAGAAAGAATCAAATAGAATAAAGCTATCAACCAGACTTACCCCCTTAGCTTCCCTTGTCATGTCACACTGGCAGGTACTACCTGTGTCGTATTTATTTTAATAAAGCAGGATTATGGCCAACATCTCCAGCGGCTCTTCCCCTATATTCTCAACAGCATGGGAATCGCCGTTGCCGGTGAGTATTGAATCTCCGGCTGCTGCTTCCTTAAGAGTGCCATTATCGTTAATAAGAGCTTTACCGCTAATTATATAAAATATTTCTTCTTCATTATCATGCTGGTGAAGACCTATGGATGAACCGGGCTCTATAGTGATCTTGGCACACAATCTGGCTTTCCCTTTAAGTTCGTCCTGTTTGAAAATATGAAGGATCTCTACAGACCCCTTTCCTCCCCGCATTTGTTCCTTTATCTCACTTACCATTTCATTTGCTCTTTTAATCATAATCTCACCTCTAATTAAAATGATAAAGCCCTTTTAAAGGACCATACAGTTGGTCACATATAAACTATATAATATTTTAATACACCTTAATCAATAATACAATAAAAATACCTCTATGCAGTCTTAAAAACATTTAGTTGAACAAAGTCAATTATTGCAGTAAAATATATAATATTATTAATAGAAGGTGGGGATTAAGATTAAAAGTATTTCTCCAGCAATTGTAAATATAATTGTATTTGATGAGATAACAAAGCTTCACGGACGGGACCTTTTGTTCAACCCGTTTTTTAAAGCGCCGCCAATTACTTTATCCTTTGTGACATATACTATGGTATCAAATGTTCCAAACGGAATAAACAATTTTAAATTAAAGCTTACAAATCCCATGAATGAAGTCATGCATGAGACAAACATAAACGCAGTAGAAGTAAAGGACAATGCATTTTCAAATGTGCTTATATGGAACAATGTACATTTTACAGCATTAGGTGAACACACCATCACCTTCTACCTGGCTACCGAATCAGGTTTTGAACCTACCGGAAGCACTGTAATTATCATTGATAATCCTCCCCTGACTTAATGGCGTTCCAATATCAATACCTGTATTTACCTGCGTATTGGCCTGTTATTTTTGGCATGGTAAGCAAATGATATTGGTTGAACAAAGAATTTTTTCTTCTGTCAGGAGGAATTATGGCTGAAGTAGTACATGCCTTCCATAAAAAGACCGGGTCAAGATGTCCTATATGCAAAGAGTATATGTACATGGTTCACTGGCATAATAAAACAAGGAGTTTCATGTGCCTTAAATGCCACTTTGGTTTTAACTATAAGGATTGATTGACGGTATAAAAAAAGATGCACTTTCCCGTATAATAAGTAAAGGTCTTGCAGCTATAAACTGCAAGACCTTTTGGCTGCGGGAGAAGGATTTGAACCCTCACAAAATGATCCAGAGTCATTCGTGCTACCATTACACAATCCCGCAATACTCAAGCAAAAAGAATTATAACATAGTTCTTTTTTGAATGCAATGGTAAATTTACGAAATTTTAATGGAACTTTTTAGGAGGCTGCTCTAATAGGGCAGCCTCCCTAAAGATTTAAAAACTTTTAGTACATGTTGTAAATCTTGTATATAATTGCTGCCAATTCAGCTCTTGAAGCATTGCCCCGCGGATTTATTATATTGCCGCTGCCTACCACGATATTTTCCTTAACCAGTGTAGCAACACCTTCAACTGCATAGGATGCAATTTGAGCCTTATCGGAAAACCTATCAACATCTGTCTTTGTTCCGGGACTTGATATCTTGCCTGCTATTTTAAGTGCATTTGTTGTAAGAACCATCATATCCTGTCTCGTTATTTTCGCCTTAGGATTAAATTTGTTGTCCCCTACTCCGGTTGTAACCCCCAGCTTTTTGGCTATTCCTACATACTCATAGTAGTAGGCACCGGATGCTACATCATCAAAATTGGAATCAACACTTGCCGATAACCCAAGGGCCTTTACCAGGAGCACCATGAAGTCAGCCCTTGTAATGTCTGCCTTTGGATTAAATGTAGTATCCGATGTCCCGTTTATTACGCCTTTTGATGCAAGCACTTCAATCTGTTTTTTAGCCCAGGCATATGAGCCAATGTCTGTAAAGGTCTTGTGCACATATGCTACTGCATACTTACTAAAATGAGTAGTAGTAAATGTTACTTTACCTGACTCATATCTTCCACTTGGTACTGAGATAGCTTTACCTGTATTATCAATATACCATACAACTATATGCTCAGGATTTAACAGCTCCTCTGCTGTCGGTGTATAAGGTATGGAAACTTTTACAGGTGCATCAGGGTTGTTCCAGGCTATCTTTTGACCATCTACAACTACATTAAGCTCAACCAAAGGCCTGTCCCCTATCTCTGCTATTAAATCTGCATCCAATTCTTCCTTGTTTGCAGCCTTTATGGATAATGCGATACTAGACTTATCCTTGATATATTCCTGTATTCCCTGCTGGTTTAACATATTGGCAGGTGCTTCTATTGTTCCCATTTCTGTAACTACTTGTATCTTATAGGCTGCATTCGCTATTGAAAGTGACTCTTTAGGAAGCTCCTGAACGTAAGCCCTGGCACCTTCAATTTCCTTAACATTAAGTGCTACTACCTTGGTGCCATACCCATTACCGGTACTGGCAAGTGCTTCATTCAAGTCTTTGGCTTCTATAACAGCCTTCGCCTCACCTGTTGCACTGTCTAAAACCGGGACTACATCAACATTAACCGGTGTTGGCATAACCTGAGGCTCCGAGCTTGCAACCGGGGTTGCTGTCGGTACAACGGATGGTATTATTGAAGCTGCCGGAGATGGCAAAACAGGTGTTGGAGTTATTGTAGGTGTTGGCAGCACTGAAGGAGGCGTTGTTTGGACTGCACCATTAATACTGCCTGGCTGTATAATGTCATAATCTGTTGAGGGCCTATTTCCATACCAATCGAACAACAGCGTACCCGATACAGCATTTGGCAGCGTTACAGCATCTTCGAACCTGACTGATGTGCCCTGTACCTTTAGTACCTTAAACCCTATCACTGCCAAAGTTCCTGACTTTTCTCCCAAACCGCTTGCTCTATAATCTTCAAGATATGTATATGATTTTGCAAAATTCAAAATACCATTTGTTATATCATGGGTGGCAACCGACACTATACCATAGTCCTGGTTTAAAAGCAGCGTTCCATCCAAAGGCATTGTCCTATCTGTATATGCAGCACCTGTGTTTGGGTTCACTGCCTGCAAAACAGTTGGATCATACTTAATATTTACATGATATGCTGAAAAATTCTCAATATTGTTTATTCTAATGGTAGCCCTTATTATCTCTCCTATATTTGCTGCTGTCTTATCAAGCTGGAGCTCTATGCTTGGTGCTGCTTCTGCAGACACAATCCCTAAAGGCAAGATGGAAGACACTATAAACACTATCAGTAATAAAGATATAAGTCTTTTAATTTTCATCCGTAAAGATCCCCCTTAGAAAATAGATATTTTTCATTTGCTGACCGGGTTGTCCTAAGTAATTTTCATAGAAACACCTCTCTACCCTGCTATATAAACAGTTCTCATGCTCATAATATAAATAAATTATAGCACTTATAGCATTCAATGTAAATAAAATCAGGAGCCTTGCGGGAAGTCAACCTCAATGAGGATTTCCGATCCGTTGGGTATCACATAGCATACCGGCTTCTCTACTTTATGAAAACCTTCAACAAGTTCTTTCACTTTGGCTGTATCCTTTAACTTGATAAAATGCAGCTCCTCTGTGAGTTCCTTCTCCATGCCTGTAAATAAAGCTATTGTACATTTGTTTAGATTCCTTGCCGTTAGATATGCACTGTGGATACCAAGGTCAATTTGTGAGGAATCAAGTGTCATAAGCTCCTCTAACGGTTTCTTCAACCACTGGTAATAGAGCTTGTCCCCTACCCCTTCCAAAAACTCGGCAAAAACTACCATCAATCCCCCCGGTCGTGTTATTTTAGCAGCAGTTGTAATCGCTCTTTGCGACTGGTAAAGACTCTTGTCTTTCGGATGTCCTCCACAGCTTACAAAGACAATATCCCCCATCCCTGGAACTTTGACTGAGTTTATTTTTTTACAATACTCAACACCTGCCTTAAAGGCTGTGTCAGGCTCCCCTGCAAAGATTCCGGAAATATCCCCTTTGTTATCTCTTACCATCTGAATGCTAAAGTCTATATTAAGTAACCTTGCAGCCTCTGTCATCTGATTGTGGATAGGATTGTTATGAAGAACTCCCAGGTCCGTATTATCCAGGCATACCATCGAATGGTTGTTTCTTATTACACTATAGGATGCTATTCCCGGAAGTATGGCTTTTCTTCCGCCCGTAAACCCTGCAAATGCATGAGGTGATACCGTCCCAAAGGTAATTACAAAATCGGACATGGCAGCATATTTGTTTACCATCAAGGGTTCTCCGCAAGAGAGGGTCCCTATCTGTGTCAAGCTGTCACTATCCCTGCTGTCATGGTCAATCAGAGTTACCTTTTTAAGGTTTTCTCTTCCGTACAGCAGCTCATGTTCTTCCCTTGTGTGTTTTGAATGAGTACCATAAGCAGCAATCAAATAAATCCTGCTTTTTGAAGTCTTATTGATGATGTCTATTATTTCATTTAAAAACTTAGGATACTCCGGGTTCTTTCTTGTCTTATCCTCAACTATAACAGCAACACTGCCAGGATCCTTTTCCTTCAACAATTCTTTAAGAGGTCTGGTGTTTAAGGGATTTTCCAAAATGTAATTAAACTCCTTAAGAGGGTCCTCAATCCGTTTACTAAAAGGGGGCTCAATTACTATATCAAAAAAGGCCCTGTCAAAACCAATATCAATCACTTTGCTCCCATATCTTAGTTCCATGCTATTCCCCATCTTTCAAATGAAGTTTTTAGAATTTGGCCTATCATATTTTCATAATCAAGACCATTTAGCTTACAGCACTGCGCCAGTGTTCTCTGCGGGTGAAGTGTAGCATCGGCGTTAAATTCGAGAAAATAGTGATTTCCAGCCTCGTCCACACGTATATCAAAGGTACCGTAGTCAACCGGAAGGAACATATGGTAAATAGCTTCACAGTCACGCTTTAGCTTCTCAAACTCCGGCTTGTCAATATCCCTTCTTACCTTATAAAACATTCCATATGTTTTGGCATTAAAATATATAAAATCATTTTTAAGTGAAGAACCATCCCTTTTTACGTCTTCAATCATACCGAAAAACTTTTTATTCTTATTTCCTATTATGCCAATCTTGTACTCTTTTCCCGGAATAAACTTCTCAACTATAACGGGTATACGCAAGGTTTCAATAATATCTTTTATCTTTTGAGTTACACCTTCTCTATCGTATGAAACTGCATTGGCATTGATACCTATTGATGAGCCTTCATATGCGGGCTTTACGATCAGGGGAAAATCCGGAAGTACCAGCTCCTCAAGCCCTGATAAGCTGTCCACATAAACCCATGGTGGAGTAGGTATATTCATTTTGTCCCATAAGGATTTCATCAGGTGCTTGTTCTGACTAACCATCTTTGTATAAGGGTCAGCTCCACTGTAGGGTATGCCTGCAGTTTCATAAAGCGCTGGACCCAAAGCAAGCCTGAACCTTTTTTTGAATCCCACAGAAAGATTAAATATAAAGTCAACATTGTTTTTTAAGAATCTTAGATTATATGCAAGGTTATCCGGTGTACCTATAAGCCTTGCTTCAAAGCCAAAGCTTCTTATAGAACGGAGTATGGAATCTATCTCCTCCGGCTCTCTCCAATGATACATATCGTCAATATTGAGTTTCTCATCCTTTATTATATTAGAAACTGCTTCAACTGCATCTTCCTTAGTCTCAAGAACTATCCCTACTGATCTTGCCTTCATTTAAAACTCCCCTTTGCCTTCTAGCCTAATCCCCTTGTTCCTTAACCAATACAGGCTTATATTTTTCTTTTTTTAAGTAATTTATCTTCTTTTTACCTTTAGTATCAATCACATATCTTTTTGTTAGAACCAACCATCCCTTTTTATAGTCCAGCTGGCCACTTTCGCCGTTCTTCCTAGCACCTGCAGGGATTAATTCATCCAATACCCTGCTCTCAACGTGTACAGTGCAGCAAAGCACTTTTTGTGACAAAATCCTGCAGTTTAACCTTAGGTTTTTCTCATCAACATCCATAAGAATAATGATGCTGCTCCCGTGATTATTCTTAAATTTTATATCTTTTCTGGCAAAGACATACACAGCATCTCTGCCAAGCTCAATAAACCGGTTTTCACCCCATAGGTCGGTACTGTGGTTATGCTTTTGTAAAATTTTAAGATTTGCTGCCAATGCAGCGTTAAATATAGTGGTAGAGACCTGGCACAGTCCTCCTCCTGAAGACATCTTAAGCTTACCCCTTACTATTACAGGTCCGTCTCTAAAGCCCTTATCAAGGCCAGGCTCACCAATCAGCCTTCTTAATGAGAAGACCTGGCCCGGCTTCATGATCAAACCGCTTATCATCTGGCAGCACAGCTTCATGTTTTCAATTCTGTTTTGGTTTATTTCCCCAAGCCCTTCTCTCCATCTTATAGCTGTTGAAAAATCGGATATAACCCTCCAACCGCTGTAATCCTCTTTATCTGCCTTACCTGATGCAAGTCTGAAATACCAGCCTCTTAATATACTGTATATGTCGTCCATTAGGATTCTAAGTCTCTTATACCTGACCCTCACATCACTCATAAATCTGTACCGCCCTAAAATCCGTCATCAATATCAGGGTATTCAACCCATTTATTCTTCCAATTCTTAAATTTTACGACCGGATTGCCCTTTTCATCACTTGTATAGATAAAGCTTGAATTACCTTCCTGCTCCAATGGTATATCCTGCTTTCCCTCAATGTGAAAAAGCGTGTATCTTGGAACAGCAGGTCCGGGAATACGTCTTCGGAGCTCTGCCATCAGCATGCTTCCTTTTCTCACACCAAGACCGTAGGTTGATCTTCCCAAAGTGAAAGGCGCATAGTGAAAAAGATAGTACGGTGTTATTCGCCTTTCATACAGCTTCATAAACAGTTCTTCCAGCACTTCCACTTTATCGTTTATACCTTTTAGAAGGGGTGCCCTCCAGAGTATCATGGGCCTGTATCCCATATCGTCAAAAAGCTTTAGTCTCTCATCAAATACATCATTTATTTCTACCGGGTGAACCGTGTGGATTTCAAGTGCCGTGAGTCTATACTTTTTAAACAGCGAAACCATATCCTTATCAAACCTGTAGGGGTTAAAGGTAAGGGTTCTGGTATTGAGCCTGATACTTCTAATTGACGGAATAAGACTTAAGTCAAAAAAAATCCTCTCCAGTCTTTCATTGTTTAATAATAGGGGCTCTCCTCCGCTAATTAGTACATCACGTACTGCCGGCTTGTTTCTTAGATACCTAAGTGTTTTTTCCCACTCACTCCCATCACCCTTCTTGTCTTTTGAAGTATCCTTGTCAAGGACCCTTGATGTCAGATAGCAGTAATTACAGTGTCCAAAACAGGTATTTATAATCCTTATAATAGCTCTGTCGGGATACTTGTGCTGAAGTATCCTGGTGGGCATTTCAGAGGATTCCTCCCAGTTTTCCCTTCTTCCATCATAGTCCGAAACGCCTTCAGTTTCTTCCTTGCTGTAAAACCTGAATTGACTCCAGACAGGGTCGTCTTTTTTAGGGTTTAACTCCTCATCCAACTCTACGAGAGATAATGTATAGGGTGTAATGGCAAAATTATATTTCTTTACATAGTCCCTAAAACCATTGAGTTCCTTTATTGAAATATTGGGGAAAATTTCCTTTAAATCGCTGTTATTGGACAACCGGTTTTTAAGCTGCCACTTCCAGTCCATCCACAGGTCTTCGGGCACATCACGAAATTTCCAAAACCTATCCATTTATTATTTCCTTTCACTGGTACATACTTCTTATGGTATTAAAAAGATCCATATCTTAACACACCTTAGGAATATATTATTATAAATAAGGGTAATAAACAATATTGTAATGGATTTGTAAACTTTCTAGAGGCGCAAAAAAGAGAAGGCGCCAAGCCTTCTCTTTTAATTATTCATCTGATTCTTAACCCGGAATTATTTCTGTCCCAGATCTCCTTCTTTCTTAACAACTGCCTGTGCAGCAGAAAGTCTTGCAATAGGCACACGGAAAGGTGAACATGAAACATAGTGAAGCCCAGCCCTGTGGCAGAACTCAACAGATGAAGGATCTCCGCCGTGCTCGCCGCAGATACCCAGCTTGATATCCGGTCTTGTCTGTTTTCCAAGCTTAACTGACAATTCAACAAGCTTACCTACACCAGTCTGGTCAAGTTTTGCAAATGGATCGGACTCATATATCTTCTTGTTATAATATTCTTCAAGGAACTTACCAGCATCATCACGGCTGAAGCCAAATGTCATCTGTGTAAGGTCGTTGGTTCCAAATGAGAAGAATTCCGCATCTTTAGCTATCTCATCGGCAGTCAAAGCAGCCCTTGGAATTTCTATCATGGTTCCAACCTTATATTCAAGCTTCACCCCTGATTTTTCTATAACTTCATTTGCAGTCTTAACAACTACATCTTTTACATATTTTAATTCTTTGATTTCTCCAACTAATGGAATCATGATTTCAGGTACAACATTCATACCCTTCTTGTTTACGTTAATAGCAGCTTCGATAACAGCTCTTGTCTGCATTTCAGCTATTTCAGGGTATGTAACCGCAAGACGACATCCCCTGTGACCCATCATCGGGTTGAACTCGTGAAGATCTGCTACTATTCCTTTTAATTCTTCAAAAGTCATTCCCATTTCTTTTGCAAGTGAAGCTATATCTTCATCTTCTTGAGGCAGGAACTCATGAAGCGGTGGATCCAGGAACCTGATTGTTACAGGATAGCCTTCCATCTTGGTAAAGAGTGCTTCAAAGTCTCCTCTTTGCATCGGTAAAAGCTTGTCTAAAGCTTTTCTTCTTTGTTCTTCAGTTCTTGCAACTATCATTTCTCTCATAGCTGGAATTCTGTCAGGCTCGAAGAACATATGCTCTGTACGGCAAAGACCTATACCTTCAGCTCCGAATTTTCTAGCCTGTTCTGCATCAGCCGGAGTATCTGCATTTGTTCTTACCTTAAGGGTTCTGATTTCATCAGCCCAACCCATAAGAGTAGCAAAATCTCCTGTCATTTCCGGTTCTACAGTAGGAAGCTGCTGTCCGTAAACATTTCCTGTTGAACCATCAAGTGAGATCCAGTCTCCTTCAACATACTTCTTACCGTTTTTATCTGTAAAGAATTTTTGCTCTTCATTAATCTTAACTTCACTACATCCAGCTACGCAGCAAGTACCCATTCCGCGTGCAACAACGGCAGCATGGGATGTCATACCTCCACGACCTGTAAGGATACCTTTTGATACATGCATACCTTCGATATCTTCAGGTGATGTTTCAAGTCTTACAAGTATAACGTTCTTCTCACCATTCTTGTACGCATTTACTGCATCCTCTGCTTCAAAATATACTTTACCTGTAGCTGCTCCTGGTGAAGCAGGCAATCCTTTTGCGACTGGTGCAGCAGCTTTTAGTGCCTTTGGCTCAAAATTCGGATGCAACAGAGCATCGAGCTGTTTTGGATCAACCTTCATAACAGCTTCTTCCTTTGTAACCATTCCTTCACTTACAAGGTCAACAGCTATCCTTAATGCTGCGGCTGCAGTTCTTTTACCGTTTCTTGTCTGGAGCATGAAGAGTTTTCCTCTTTCAATTGTGAACTCCATGTCCTGCATATCCCTGTAATGCTTTTCGAGTTTTTCAGCTATTGTTACAAACTGATTGTATACGTCAGGCATTATTTCCTTTAACTGATCTATTGACTGCGGTGTTCTGATACCTGCAACAACGTCTTCACCCTGTGCATTCATAAGGAACTCTCCGTAGAGCTTTCTTTCACCTGTGGATGGATTCCTTGTAAAGGCAACACCGGTACCTGAATCATTACCCATATTACCATAAACCATTTCCTGTACGTTTACTGCAGTACCCCAGTCTCCCGGTATGTCATTAAGTCTTCTGTAAATTATTGCTCTTGGGTTGTCCCATGAACGGAAAACAGCCTTAACAGCTTCCATTAACTGTGCCTTAGGCTCTTGTGGGAAGTCAAATCCCTTTTCCTTTTTGAACAGTTCCTTATACCTTCTAACAACTTCCTTTAAGTGGTCAGCAGTAAGATCTGTATCAAAATGCGCACCATTTTCTTCTTTAACAGCTTCAAGAATTTTTTCAAACTTTGGCTTGTCAACTTCCATTACAACATCGCTGAACATTTGAATAAACCTTCTATAGCTGTCATAGGCAAATCTTTCGTTGTTGGTAAGCTTGGCAAGTCCTTCAACAACAACATCGTTAAGACCAAGATTTAATATTGTATCCATCATACCAGGCATGGATGCTCTTGCACCGGAACGAACTGAAACAAGGAACGGATTGTTTGGATCACCAAACTTTTTGCCCACTATCTCTTCGGTCTTAACCATCATCGCATAGATCTCTTCTTCAATTTCCTTGGCAATAACCTTTCCATCTTCATAATACTTGGTACATGCTTCTGTAGTTACTGTAAACCCTCTTGGAACTGGAAGTCCCAAACCTGTCATTTCAGCCAGGTTGGCACCTTTACCGCCAAGAAGGTTTTTCATTGAAGCGTTGCCTTCACTAAATAGATAAACATACTTTGCCATTAGAAAACCCTCCTATTTATTATCTTTATATGGATTAGAAAAGTAAATTGTGATTTAAAATACTTTTCCCAGTCTACTTATAGTACACTGCAGGCTATAATAAGGAATAATCTCCCTTAACCCATCTAATTATAACATACTATAAAAAATTTTCATTATATTTTTTATTAATTTTAAAAAAAATTTTAT
>JBMOLK010000232.1:0-6337 GCA_049325575.1 Bacillota bacterium
GAATATGACTCCTGCAAAATTCCTGCAGAATTATTATGAAAACATAAAAGCCGCCTGATTCACAGAAGTAGCGTTTATGCCGCGAAAGCCTCTTGACAATGAGAAGGCATGTTAGGCTGAACGCCAGACATCAACCATTCTACAGAGCCATTCTCCCTGTTCAGCATGGTGAATGCCGCTGATGCTTGAAAACATGCCGTCGGAGGCTCGTTGTCAACAGGACCGTGGAATAAATGCGGTAAATATACACGAAAGTGAAAAACAAAGATATTCTAACTCTGGAGTGTCTAAATTATCGAGAAAGGGTCATATTTGAGCGTTTGATTAAACCTAGAATTTATACTTGTATTCTGGTTTCCAATAGAGCAACAATACTACAAAATGCAGATAACGTAATTGTTCTTGAAAACGGAGAGATTAAAAAGAATAGTTTTATCAGTAATAATATAACCAAAGTGTCAGGAGAAAACAGTTTTGTCTTTGAATAAAAATTATAAAAGGTCAGGATAGGTATATGCAAACTTTAATAATTGATAACTATGATTCATTTACATTTAATCTGTATCAATATGTAGCAGAGATTACAGGTGAAATGCCTGTAGTTATAAGAAATAATCAGTTAAAATTTGAGGAATTAAAGCAAATTGAATACAATAATATTATAATTTCACCAGGACCTGGAAGACCAGATGTTTTAGAGGATTTTGGAGTATGTATTTCTGTGTTGCAACAACTTGATGTTCCAATACTTGGTGTATGTTTAGGACATCAAGGAATAGCCCATGCATTTGGAGGAAAAGTCATTCATGCTCCTGAAGCAATGCATGGAAGGGTCAGTAAGGTGTACCACGAAGGACACCCGTTGTTTGAAGGTATTCCTGTAGGGTTTTCTGTTGTTAGGTATCATTCACTAATAGTGGATAAAGAAATTCCTCCAGAACTTCAAAAGATAGCATGGACTGAAGACGATTTAATTATGGGCATAGCACATAAAGAAAAACCTATATGGGGTGTGCAGTTTCATCCCGAGTCAATATGTACTGAGTATGGAAAGAACATACTTAAAAACTACCTTAGTATGGCTGAAGACTATTGCAAAAAAAATACTCATGTGAAAAAACATGATAAAGAGCTTAGTCCTATTGACATATCAGTCATACCAAGAAAGTCACTTCCTATAAGAATGGAAGCAAAATATAATGTAAAAGTAAGGGAACTAAGTTCCTTTAAGGATCCGGAACAGGTGTTTTTACATTTTTATGGAAATCACGAAAATGCTATATGGTTGGATAGCAGCTCCATTGTTGAAGGGTTTTCCAGATTCTCATTTATGGGGGGCAGCGGAGGAGAATTATTCTTTAAAGTAAGCTATGTTAGCAGCAAGAAAGAAATAACTGTTAGTAAGAATGGTTCCGAGCAGGTACTAAATGAAAGCATTTTTGATTACCTGAGGAGAGAAACGTGCAAATATTATACGGAAACCCCAAATATTGAGTTTAATTTTAATTGCGGCTTTGTCGGATACTTTGGTTATGAAATTAAGCAAGAGTGTAATTCTCAACTAAGTAACAAATCAGATCTGCCTGATGCAATATTTTTATTTATTGATAGGTTAATTGTATTTGATCATAAATACAAAAAAATGTTTCTATTAAACTTATATGAACAAGGCAGTGAGTATGATGCTGATGACTGGTTTGATACCGTAGAAGAAGGCTTAAGAAGCTTAAATCCAAAAAGCAGCATTATCCCATTAACTTGCAGTGAACCAGTTAAATTTAGGCTAAGTAGAAATTATAAAACATACATGGAGGATATATATAAATGTCTCCAATATATAAAGGATGGGGAAAGCTATGAAATATGTTTAACAAATAAAATACATACTGATATTGATATTAATCCATTATCATATTATCGTGTACTTAGACAAACAAACCCCGCTCCATATGGTACTTTTTTGCGGTTTAACGATATTTGCATAGCAGGATCCTCGCCAGAAAGATTTATATACATTGATAAAACTGCATTAGTTGAGTCAAAGCCTATGAAAGGTACGATTAAGAGAGGTAAAACAAAAGAGGAAGATGAGTTTCTTTTTACATACTTACAAAATGATGAAAAAACAAGAGCGGAAAATTTGATGATATGTGACCTGATTAGAAATGACCTGGGCATAGTATGTGAAGTTGGAAGTGTTAATGTTCCCAGTCTATTGACAGTAGAAACATATGCCACTGTTCATCAAATGATAAGTTTGATAAGGGGTAAACTTCGCGACGATATGCATGCTATTGATTGTATACGCACATCTTTTCCAGGTGGTTCAATGACGGGAGCCCCAAAGAAGCGTACAATGGAGTTTATTGATGAGCTTGAAAAGGAAGCAAGAGGTGTCTATTCAGGTTCTATAGGATATTTTGCTTTAAATAATTCAGCAGACTTTAATATTGTTATTAGAACGGCCGTTATTACTCCTGGAAGGTTTAGTGTAGGAGTTGGAGGGGCTATTATATCACTTTCAGATCCACAGGAAGAATTCGATGAAATAATGCTTAAAGGTATGGCTTTGATGAATTCGGCACAACAACTAGTACCAGAAGATATTAGAAAGGAATATATTGTGGAAGGTGTAGAATGATGAGTGAATTTAAATTGTGTAAGTGGGCATTTCATGGAAATAGGTTAATACAGGCAGAAATGGCCGATGTTTCGGTTACTAATCACGCGCTGAATTTTGGGACAGGTGTATTTGAAACTCTACGCCTTTATAAGTCTTCAAATGATACATTAATATTAGGTTTAAAAAAACACATGGATCGGTTTGAGAATTCAATTAATTCAATTGGACTTCCTGAATTGGCCATCAAAGATGTTGAGGATGCATTAGATGAGTTTATTGATAAAAATAATATTTCTGAAGGTTATGTAAGAATAGTAGCATATCCCTATGGACCTTGTAATTCTCTGGATATCTCTGAACACAGTACTACATTCTCTATTTTTGGATGGCATATAAGCGGCACACGTTTTTTGCCCCCTGTTTCCTTAAATGTGTCTTATTTACGAAGGCCAAATTCTTCAAGTTCATTACCCCGTGCCAAGGTCTGTGGACTTTATGCAGTAGATGTAGTTTCGCAGCTTAATGCAAGATGTCTTGGGTTTGATACCGGATTGTTGTTGAATGAAGATGGTACGGTTTGTGAAGCTGCGGGAGCTAATTTATTTATTGTTAAAGATTCGAAAATTTATACACCAATTATTAGCAATAGTATAAATGGAATAACTGCTTCTTTAGTATCGGATATTGCAAGTTTCCTTGGAATTGAATTAGAGAAGACTCCTCTGACTTTGGAGGATATTTTCAGTGCTGATGAAGTATTTATTACAGGAACGTTTTATGGTATCAGACCAGTTATGGCCATTGATAGAGTAAAGTTTTTTCAATCAACCAACAGCTTAACAAATACATTAATTGCAAAATTTGAAGAGGTATTAGAACGAAATGAGAATTCAATAGGTGAAAAATGGCTGACAACTTGTAAAAAGAAGCCTAAAAACAGGGCTGATAGTTGTTTTAAGATTATTGAAGCATCTGCTGAAGATGAAAACTTTGTTGTTCACGGAGTTGGAGAATTGATAAAAGAGCTTCGTAATATTAATAGTGCTCCTGAAATAAAAGGGATTCGTGATGCGTATAAAAGGATTATAAATTCAACAACTCTTGATAAGATTTTTATTGCTTTATCTCAAAACGGCGAAAAATGTGGATTTATTTCAATTTCGGAGCAGTGTGCTTTGCACTGTGGGGGAAATTACATAACAATTCAAGAGTTATGGACTAAGCCAAATTTTCGGTCCCTTGGTGTTGGAAAACAATTGGTAAAATATGTAGAAGAGTACTGTAGAAATAATGGAATTAGTCGTATAGATGTAGGACTCCCTGATTATACATTTTTGGGTTTTCCTGAAACATATGATTTCTACTCAAGAAATGAATTTATAGATATTGGAGTAAGAATGAAGAAAGGTTTACAATGAGTTGTGATAAAATTGTTTTAATTACTCAGGGTGTTAATAATAAGTCTATTCCTTATTTGATCAGTAATGCAACAAAAGAAAAAGTTAAATGCATGGAAAACGAAATAAGAGTAAATCGAATCAATGAGCATTTAAAAAATTTACCATTTATTATTGTTGAAGAGCAAAAATCAAATAGGAATGAATTGCTTAGGGTATTGGAAATGACTCGCAAAAAAGAGTATATTTTACACATTGAGAATGTTAGTAGTACTTTGGAAATTGGAGGATCCCTTTTAGAACACCCTTTTATACCTGACAATGTTTGTAATGATACTCCATTCATTAATGGAATATTTGATCAGGCTTGTGAAGCTGCTATGGCTGCATTATATTCAGGCTATAAAATTACTTATGGTTCCAGAACTGTATATACGGTATGTAGGCCGCCAGGACATCATGCTGGGAAAGCTTGGGTAGGGGGGTATTGTTATTTAAATAATGCAGTTATTGCTTTAAAAACAATTTTGGAAGGCGGTATAAAACCTGTTGGTTTACTGGATATAGATTTTCATTTTGGAAATGGATCTGCAGATATCCTTGTAGATGAACCTGATACTGTATTTGTATCCATTCATGCTTCAACAGAAAATAATTATCCTTATACGAAGGTTATAGAACAAAATCAGCGTCAGATGTTTATTCCCTTTGTAGACAAACCTTCTGAATCAGAGTATTTGGATGCATTGGATAAAGCAATTGATAAGATCGCAGAATATGGATGCAAGGCACTGGTAGTATCTATAGGGTTTGATATTATAAAGGGAGACCCACATGGAACATGGGATTTATCTACTTCAGTATTCAAACAAGTTGGAGTTCGGCTGAAAAAGCTGGGAATTCCGTTATGTTTTATCCAAGAAGGTGGATATCTTATAGACAAACTTGGCGAATGTGCATATCAATTGTGTTGCGGACTGAAATAATATTTACAACAATAGTTTTGAGAAACAACCAGCGGCAGTAAGCTTAAAGATAATTTCCTTGAAACTTGTAAATCTAAAATGCAATATTGGGGTTAAGTTAGTAACATGTAAAAAATTAAGGATTGATGAGGTGTATGGATATGGATAATAACTGGCTTAATGAAGCAAGAGCAAAGCTTGATGAGATTGATTTTGAAATAATTGATATTTTGGCAAGGCGTTATTCAATTATTCGTGAAATAGGTGAATTCAAAAAAAGGAATAAAATTGATGTAATGCAGCATGATAGAGTTAAGAAAATTTTGGAAAGGTGCTCTGAAGAGGGGGCTAAGTATAACTTGAGTAAAGATTTTATCAAAAAATTATTTAGCTTGCTTATTGAAGAGTCATGTCTGATTGAAGAAGAAATCATTAAAAACAGTCTATAGTATTAGACTATTGTGCTTATTTTGGAGGGCGAAATGAACATAGTTTTTTGTACCCTTGGGCCGGAAGGTACTTGTCACGATAATGCTTTAAAAAACTACATTAAGTTTCAGAAGCTTGATAATGCGTCTATAGTTTACATATCTAAATTTTCAGATGCAGTTGATTTGCTAAGACGCAGACCCCAAAATCAATTAATTAGGTTTGAAAAAATTTTCCTCAGCCCTAATGAGGAAAAGACTGTAGAGTTTAATATAAAAGTAGAAGAATTAAGCGATTATGATGAGAATATGCAATATGTTTGTGAACCAAGGGAAATCGAATTTAAGATTGAAAAGTTTGTAGGTATTATAACTATTGCTAAAGCAAAATAATATACCAGCATCTAAAAAGCAATAGACTTTACAATATTCAAGATGAATGGAATTCCGTAATCCTAAGATGTAATAGTGCGATTATTTTCTAGGTGAAGGGACAAAGTCTATATAGCTTTAATATTACCAAATAAGAACCATTTGTGAATAGCATCGTCAATTCATCATGGCTTTGGTAGTTACTATTTCTCATGACATCACCCTTTAAAGGGTTTAACTAAAAAGTTCTTTATTTTTTGTCGATTCTATTGTAAAATAAATAATGACCCTGGAAGAATGCCTGTTGTTTTATGTAGACTTTTATACAAACAATATTTAGTATTGTTCATATGAACTGGCAGGTAAAAACGGACACAGTTCCTATGGGGCGGGTGTCCTTTATTTTATTCTGCAGGTACTTTATTAGAGATAACGAACTGTAAAGATAAACATATAATTCGCTCCGCTAATTTGATACAAATGGCTTGCCTATCTTGTTATCTACTTTTACAGTCCGGTCTCTATAGTTTGATAATAGCCTCTATAAGCAAT
>JBMOLK010000232.1:6347-52945 GCA_049325575.1 Bacillota bacterium
TACGAACCTTATGGATGGGTAGTATGGTAGGTATTGAAATCTAAAATTTGGAGGATGGTAGGACATGTTAATCAAGCTTGTTATTCTTGGGCTTTTTACTGCTCTTATGATCGGTATCGGGATCTACAGTAAAAAGAAAGTAACCAGCGTTCAAGACTTCTTATTCGGCGGTAGGCAGATGGGACCCTGGATTTCCGCATTTGCTTACGGTACCACTTATTTCTCGGCAGTTATTTTCATTGGTTATGCGGGCAGATTGGGCTGGAATTTCGGACTTTCTGCTACCTGGATTGGAATTGGTAATGCAGTTCTGGGCTGTCTTTTGGCATGGCTGGTACTTGCAAAAAGAACCCGTAAAATGACCCATGATCTCAATGCTTCCACAATGCCGGAGTTTTTTGAGAAAAGATATGACAGCAAGGCCATGAAAATAGTAACTTCAATAATTATCTTCGTTTTTCTCGTTCCTTATTCTGCATCAGTTTATCAGGGATTAAGCTATTTGTTTGAACAATCCATCGGTATAGAACTGGGTATTTCATTTGAAGTATGCATGCTGGTGATGGCTGCAATGACAGGATTATACCTGATGCTGGGCGGATATGTTGCAACTGCTATAAACGACTTTATACAGGGAATAATAATGATAGTCGGTCTGCTCCTTATGGTGTTCTTTATTGTTAATCATACGACAGTAGGCGGACTTGGAGAAGGTATCTCGAGACTTTCAGCCATTCCGGAAGTGGGCCCTAGTCTTGTAAGTGCTTTTGGCCCAAAACCTTTAAACCTACTTGCCCTGGTTATGCTTACTAGCTTGGGAACCTGGGGACTTCCACAAATGATTCACAAATTTTACGCAATACGCGACGATGATGCCATTAAAAAAGCAACAATCGTTTCTACTGTTTTCGCTACTGTTATAGCGGCTGGTGCCTATTTTATAGGAGGCTTCGGAAGGCTCTTTGTTACCAGTGCAGAAACAGGGGGAGACCTTGACAAGGTTGTTCCAATAATGCTTGACAAAGCCTTACCCGATTACCTTATGGGGATAGTTATTATTCTGGTGCTTTCAGCTTCAATGTCAACCCTCTCATCATTGGTTCTGGTATCAAGCTCTTCAATTTCTTTAGACCTTGTTAAGGGAACATGGTTTAAAGATATGAAGAAGGAAAAAGTTATGCTGCTTATGAGGGTTCTATGTGCGGTGTTTGTAGCTCTGTCCTTCCTGGTAGCCATAAGGCCCGGGGCAATACTGACACTTATGTCGCTGTCATGGGGAACTGTAGCAGGATCATTCCTGGCACCCTTTATATACGGCCTTTACTGGAAGGGTACCACTAAACTTGGTGCCTGGGCAGGTATTATAGCAGGGTTTACCTGTTCTGTGGGAGGATCAATGTATTTTGGCATGAAAAACGCACCTAATGTGGGAGCTGTTGCAATGCTGGTTTCACTTATAGCTGTACCTGTAGTAAGCCTTGTTACATCAAAGTTTCCTGAAGCTCATCTTAAAAGTGTCTTCAACACAGGTAAGACAGAAAAAAATCTTAAGGCGTAGTTTGATTGTATAGTATTGAGGGACATTTCGTGTATATGAGTCATAGTTCTTCGAAATGTTCCTTTATAATTATAGAGATCGAACTGTAAAAGTAGATAAACTTGATGAGCCCGCCATTCGTATCAAATTAGCGGAGCGAATTATATGTTTATCTTTACAGTTCGTTATCTCTAAGTCTAGAAAACTTTATTTATATTAATAGGATTAATAGAAGGGGTTGTTTGGATGATTTGGAACAAAGAGGCCGAATGTGCAAAAAGAAAGGATATGGAGGAGTTACAGTTAGAAAGGCTCAAGAGTATTGTCAGGCATGCTTATGATAATGTGCCTTTTTATAAAAAAAAGTTTGACGGTATTGGCTTAAAGCCGGAACACATAGTGACTCTGAAGGATATTGAAAAAATCCCTTTTACAACAAAGGATGATTTAAGGGACAACTACCCATATAGTCTTTTTGCTGTACCTATGAAAAAAATAGTGAGGGTTCATGCTTCTTCAGGTACTACCGGTAAGCCAATAGTTGTAGGCTACACAAGACAGGATATGGAGAATTGGTCGGAATCGGTGGCAAGACTCATTGTAGCTGCTGGTGGAAGAGAGGATGATATAGCCCAGGTTGTATTCGGCTACGGTATGTTTACCGGAGGATTCGGGCTTCATTACGGCCTTGAAAAAGTCGGTATTACTGTTGTTCCGGCTTCAAGCGGCAACTCCGAAAGACAGATGATGTTCATGGAGGACTTTGGAAGCACAATAATTGTGGGCACTCCGTCTTATGTGTTATACCTTTCAGAGATAGCAGAAGAAATGGGAATAACAAAAGGAAGACATAAATTAAGACTGGGTCTTTTCGGTGGAGAGGGACATACCCCCGAAATGAGAGCTGAAATAGAAAAAAGATGGGGCATACTGGCAACAGAAAACTATGGTCTTAGTGAAATTGTAGGTCCCGGAGTATCGGGAGAGTGTTACTGCCAATGCGGTATGCATATAAACGAAGACCACTACTACCCGGAGATAATAGAATCGGATACCGGTAATACCTTAGGCTTTGGCGAGAAGGGTGAGCTTGTACTTACTACACTTACCAAGGAAGGTATTCCGATGCTAAGGTACAGGACGAAGGATATTACCATACTGAATCCGGAGCCATGCAGCTGCGGAAGGACAAATGTCAGAATGAACAAGGTGTTGGGAAGAACGGATGACATGCTTATCATAAAGGGTGTAAACGTATTTCCGTCCCAAATTGAAAGTGTACTGGTGGGGATGGAGCATATCGGACCTCACTATCAGATAATTGTTACAAGGAAAGGTTTTATGGATGAAATAGAGGTATTGGTTGAGCTTATCGATGGAAATATGCTGGAGAAATTCAGCGAGCTTGAAAAGCTTGAGAAGGATATAAGACATAAGCTTAAAACCGTTCTTCAGATAGATGCAAGAGTAAGACTGGTAGAACCAAAGACAATAGAAAGATCTGTTGGTAAGGCTAAAAGGGTAATAGATCTTAGAAATAAAGGCAATTAGTAATTGACATTATTCTTTTCATAACTGATAATTAAAATAAACTTAATTATAGAACACAATAGTAAACTAAATTAAATATTAATCAAATAAAATGGGGGATTTTGATGAGGAAACTAATGCTTGGTAACGAAGCGGTTGCCAGGGGAGCTTATGAGGCGGGAGTTACGGTAGCAGCAGCATATCCGGGAACACCCAGCACCGAAATAACAGAGAATATTGCAAAATATGATGATATTTATTCCGAGTGGTCACCAAATGAAAAGGTGTCACTTGAGGTAGCGATAGGCTCATCCATTGCAGGAGCAAGATCAATTTGCTCCATGAAGCACGTGGGTCTGAACGTTGCAGCTGATCCTTTGTTTACAGCATCCTATACAGGCGTGAATGCCGGACTTGTCATTATGGTTGCAGATGACCCGGGGATGCATAGTTCGCAGAATGAACAGGACAGCAGATTCTACGCCAGATCTTCCAAGGTTCCCATGTTAGAACCGTCAGACAGCCAGGAATGTAAAGACTTTGTCAAGGAAGCTTTTGAAATAAGTGAAAGATTTGATGCGCCTGTGATAGTAAGACTATCAACAAGGATATCACATTCACAGAGTGTTGTAGAGCTGGGCGAAAGAGTTGATTTTAAGCTTAAGGAATATAAAAAGGATCCTGCAAAGTATGTAATGATGCCTGCCATGGCTCGTAAAAGGCATGTGGAAGTTGAAAAGAGGATGGCTGAATTAAGGGAATTTGCAAATACTACAAGCCTTAATAAAATAGAGTGGGGAAGCAAAGAAATCGGTGTCATAACAAGCGGCGTAGCATACCAGTATGCCAGGGAAGCCTTTGGAGATGTATCGTACTTAAAGCTGGGAATGGTTTACCCTTTGCCTGATAAACTCATTGAGGATTTCTCAAAGGAAGTAAAAACCCTTTATGTTATAGAGGAATTGGAAGCGTTTTTTGAAGACTTTATAAAGAAATTGGGCATTAAAGCAATAGGTAAGGATGTTTTGCCTGTTATTGGTGAATATAGTGCAAACCTTATAAGGGAAAAGGTTTTTGGGGAACAAATATCTGTAAAATCCATAACCAATGACGAGATTCCTGTAAGGCCGCCTGTTATGTGTCCCGGCTGCCCGCACAGGGGTATGTTCTATGTCTTAAATAAGCTTAAGCTTGTTGTAAGCGGGGATATAGGATGCTATACACTAGGAGCACTGCCGCCGTCACAGGCTATGGATACCTGTGTTTGTATGGGTGCAAGTGTTAGTGCGGCTCATGGGATGGAAATGGCAAGAGGAAAGGAATTCCGCAGTAAAACTGTTGCAATTATCGGGGATTCTACATTTATACACTCTGGTATAACCGGGCTGATTGATATTGTCTATAATAAAGGAAATTCAACAGTACTTATACTTGATAACTCCATAACCGGTATGACAGGTCACCAGCATAACCCTTCTACAGGTTTTACAATAAAGGGAGAGCCTACCAAACAGGTAGACCTGGTTAAGCTGTCACATGCTGTCGGAGTTGAGAGAGTAAGGGTTGCAGACCCGTTTGACATAAAGGAATTTGAAAAAATAGTAAGGGAAGAAATTGAAGCGGATGAGCCTTCTGTTGTTATATCACAAAGACCTTGTGCGCTTCTTAAAGATGTTAAGTTTGAAGGACCGCAGAGAATCAGCAGCGAAAAGTGCAAGATGTGTAAGGCATGCCTAAAGATTGGCTGTCCTGCTATTGTTGATACGGGAGACCGCATAGAGGTTAATGAAGCGTTATGCGTAGGCTGTAGATTGTGTTCAAAAGTATGTAACTTTGATGCGTTTGAAAAGGCTGGTGAATAAAATATGAATAAGCTTAATATAATGATAGTTGGAGTAGGCGGCCAGGGTACTTTGCTTGCAAGCAGGGTCCTTGGTAATGTTGCTCTTAAAAAGGATTATGATGTAAAGGTTTCAGAAGTACACGGTATGGCCCAGCGCGGAGGAAGCGTTGTGACTTATGTTAAAATCGGTGACAAGGTATACTCTCCTATTATAGAAAAGGGAGAAGCCGATATTATAATTGCCTTTGAGCAGCTTGAGGCTTTAAGATGGGTGGAGTATCTTAAGGAAGACGGCAAATTGGTAGTAAACGACCAGAAGATAAACCCAATGCCTGTTATTATAGGCAAGGCTAAATATCCACAGGGTATAATCGATAACCTGAAGAAAAGTTTTAAAAATGTTGTTTCAATAGACGCGCTTAAAATGGCAAAAGATTGTGGAAACATAAAGGCTGTCAACACTGTTCTGCTGGGGCTTTTGGCAAAGTCTATCGGTATGGAAAAGGAAGCATGGATTGAATCCTTGAAAGAAACCGTACCGCAGAAAGCGTTGGATGTAAACTTAAAGGCCTTTGAGGCAGGGTATAACAGCGTTGGTTAATAAAGCATAAGCCTTAAACACTTAAACAAGGCTTATGGATCGTATAGTATCAAGATTAAATAGGGGGTAGATGTATGCAGTACTGGAATCCTACGTATGAATGTATGTCCAGGGAAGAAATGACCAGAGTTCAAACTGAAAGGCTTATTAATACTGTAAAAAGGATATACCACAATGTACCGTTTTACAGGGAAAAGATGCAAAAGAAAGGTGTCGAACCGGGAGATATAAAGACACTGGAGGACTTAAAGAAGCTTCCTTTCACTTACAAGCAGGATTTGAGGGATACTTACCCCTATGGATTGTTTGCAACACCGCTTAGCGAAATTGTAAGAATCCATGCATCTTCCGGTACAACAGGAAAGCAGACTGTAGTAGGTTACACCAGAAGGGATATAGACACATGGGCAGAGGTTATGGCAAGAACCCTGACCTGTGCCGGTGCAAGTAAGGAATCCTTTATCCAGGTGGCTTATGGTTACGGTTTGTTTACCGGAGGTCTTGGAGTACATTATGGCGCCGAAAGAATCGGGGCCTCTGTTATCCCTATTTCAGGCGGTAATACAAAAAGACAGCTTCAAATCATGAAGGACTTTGGTACCACAGTATTGGCATGTACACCTTCATATGCATTGTTTATGGCAGAGGAGATGGAGGAGCTTGGAATTAAGAAGGAAGATCTTAAGCTTAAAGCCGGTGTGTTTGGTGCAGAGCCCTGGTCTTCCAATATGAGAAATGAGATTGAAGAAAGACTTGGAATTCTTGCCATAGATATATATGGCCTAAGTGAAGTCATAGGACCCGGTGTTGCCAGTGAGTGTGCATGTAAGTGCGGACTTCACATTCCAGAGGATCACTTTATACCTGAAATTATTGACCCTGTTACTGAAGAAGTACTGCCTCCAGGATCTAAAGGAGAGATTGTGTTTACTACAGTAACAAAAGAAGGTCTTCCGCTGATAAGGTATAGAACCAGGGATATCTCTTCACTAAACTACGAGAAATGTGAATGTGGAAGAACTGCTGTCAGAATGACCAAAGTATCAGGAAGAACAGACGACATGCTCATAATAAGGGGCGTCAATGTATTCCCGTCACAAATTGAAAGCGTACTTCTTGAAATTGGAGAAACAGCTCCTCACTATCTTTTGATCGTTGAGAGGATTGACAACCTTGACATTCTGGAAGTATGGGTTGAAATGACTCAAGAAATGTTCTCCGATGAAGTCAAGAGAATTGAAGAGGTCGAAAAGAAGATTAGAAAAGAAATAGAGGGTACCCTTGGAATAAACGCAAAGGTAAAGCTTGTTGAGCCTAAGACAATAGAAAGAAGTGAAGGAAAAGCAAAGCGTGTTATTGACAAGCGTAAGCTCTAAGGTATGTAAATAGATTTTTTGCACATTCCTATAATAAAAGGGAGGGATAGTACATGCTAGTAAAACAAATTTCCGTTTTTCTGGAAAACAAATCGGGTAGGCTGGCAGAGGTAACAAAAATTCTTGGTGACAACAATATTGATATCAGCGCGCTGTCCATAGCCGATACTACTGATTTCGGAATTTTAAGACTCATTGTAAATGATCCCGAAAAGGCAGAAAAGGTCCTTAAGGAAAACGAATTTACCGTAAGCTCTACCAGTGTAATTGCCATTGCTGTTGCCGACAAGCCGGGAGGGCTTTCAAAGGCTTTGAGTGTACTGGATGGGAACTCTATAGGTATTGAATATATGTATGCTTTTGTAGGAAAGGCTGCTGACGAAGCACTTGTTATACTAAGGGTTGAAGATGCGGATAAAGCTGTTGATACTTTGACTAAGAGCGGTATAAATGTTCTGCCGTCAGATAAGGTTTACAAGCTTTAATCCCTTTATATTGACAATATGGTTTATAAAAAGCCTTGTGAGGGTTGTATAAGATCTTCACAGGGCTTTTTAACGTTTAAAACTGCCAGTGGAAAAATAACTCAAATTAATGCTATACTGAGGGATAGATGAAAATATCAAACCAATTACGATAGGAATGGTGTTATGGAAGAAAGAAAAGAGCCTTTGGCTTATAGAATGAGGCCCAGGACCCTGGAAGAATTTTTTGGACAGGAAGATATTGTAGGAAAGGGAAAGCTTTTACACAGGATGATAAAAGCGGACAGGATATCGTCCATTATTCTATACGGGCCGCCGGGGACAGGCAAGACATCCCTTGCAAGGATTGTTGCCCATACAACTAAAGCAAATTTCGAAAAGCTAAATGCTGTTACTGCGGGAGTCGCGGATATTAAGAGGATTGTTTCGGACACTCAAAACCGGATACTGAATCCGGGCGGCAAAACAGTGCTGTTTGTAGATGAGATCCACAGGTTTAACAAGTCCCAGCAGGATGCACTTCTTCCATTTGTAGAAGATGGTACCATTATTCTTGTGGGAGCGACCACAGAGAACCCGTTCTTTGAAGTAAACAAAGCCTTGATTTCAAGGTCTTCAGTTTTTATGCTAAAGCCCTTATCCAATGAAGCAATTAAAGGGATAGTTAAAAGCGCTCTTAAAGACAGGGAAAGAGGGCTTGGGAATATAGAAGTTCAAATTGATGATGAGGCTTTAGAGTATCTGGCTGATATATGTGACGGGGATGCCAGAATTGCCTTAAATGCCGTTGAACTGGCTGTTTTGACCTCTCCGATTGGAGAAGACGGCAGATTTCATATTGATCTTAATCTCATTGAGGAATGTGTGCAGAAAAAGGCTGCAAGGTACGATAAATCAGGGGAAGGACATTATGATAATATAAGTGCCTTTATAAAATCCATGAGGGGAAGTGATCCGGATGCTGCCGTGTTTTATCTGGCAAGAGCCCTCTACGCCGGGGAGGACCCTATGTTTTTAGCAAGGAGAATAATGATATGTGCCTCGGAGGATGTGGGCATGGCAAACCCGGCAGCTCTACAGGTAGCTGTTGCTGCAGCACAGGCTGTCCATATGGTGGGAATGCCGGAGGCCAGAATAATATTGTCTGAAGCTGCGGTTATGGTGGCCACAAGTCCTAAGTCAAACTCCTGTTATATGGCTATAGATAACGCTTTGGATGATGTAAAAAACAAAAGAACAGGCGAAGTACCCATGCATTTAAGAAACGCTGTAACTTCAGGAATGAAGGATCTTGGATACGGTAAAGGCTATAAATATGCCCATGATTATGAAGGCAATATTGTTGACCAGGACTATCTTCCTGATGGAGTTAAGGGTACAATTTACTATAGTCCGTCCTCCAACGGATATGAGATGAAAATAAAGGACTGGCTTGACAAGCGAAGGAATAGAAAGTAAAACAAAAACTAAAACAGGCTGCTTCCATAAAGCTTCAAAGCCAGTGAAAAAGTACTTCTACTACTATTTCAAGGTCGGTGAAGCTTTATTTCAGCAATCCTGTTTTCACAGTTCTAAATTATTTTAAAGCCTTAATCATTTATACTTTTTTATGTTTTCGTCAAAGGGCGGATATATGATACCCTTATCTGTTATGATAGCAGCAATATACTTACTTGGTGTTACATCAAAAGCAGGATTTCTTACACTGACTCCTTCCGGGGCAACCCTGATTCCCTTTATATGAGTGATCTCTTCGGACTTTCTCTCCTCTATAGGTATTTCTTTTCCCGTCTCTATTGAAAAGTCAATAGTTGATATGGGGGCCGCTACATAGAAGGGAATGTTGTTTTCCTTTGCAAGAACAGCTACAGTGTATGTTCCTATCTTGTTGGCCGTATCACCGTTTAATGCTATTCTGTCTGCTCCTACTATAACGCAGTCAATTAGCCCCTCTTTCATGAAGTGGCCTGCCATGTTGTCACAAATAAGAATAACGGGTATATTATCCTGCATAAGTTCCCATGTAGTAAGCCTTGCTCCCTGAAGATAAGGTCTTGTTTCATCTGCGAATACCTTGACATTTTTTCCTGCTTCATGTGCTGCACGGATTACACCTAAGGCTGTACCATAATCACAGGTGGCTAGAGCTCCGGCATTGCAGTGGGTCAGTATGGTAGAATTTTCTTTTATAAGTTCATTGCCATATTTTCCGATAGCCCTGTTGGATTCAACATCTTCTTTATCCATTATATAAGCTTCTTCTTCAATTAGTTTTTTTATCTCGTCTATGGACTTGTCCTTGTTGGAAACGGCTTTGTCGTATACCCTGTCAACGGCCCAGAACAGATTGACGGCTGTAGGACGGGTACCTTTTATTATGTCACAAACATTTTTTAGTTCATGGAAAAATTCTTCCTTGGAATCCGTGTTTATTGCCTTTGCTGCTATTGCAACTCCATAAACTGCAGTAACACCGATGGCAGGAGCACCTCTTACTATCATATCCCGTATGGCATCCGCAACCTGGGTATAATTCGTAAGTTCAACTATCTTGTGCTCTGTAGGCAATAAAGTCTGGTCAATGAGCTTTAGCACTCCATTACAATATTCTAACGGTCTCATTTAAATCTCCTTTTGAAAACTATAAATAAATTGTTCCTGCAATTATAAATTTAAACAGGACAGATCTACATTGGAGCAGGTACATTTATCAGTGCTCAAATCAGTCTTTTTTATTATTTCAAAAATCAGCTTTTTAACCTTCTCGTTATTATGCTCAAAAACCCTTAATACTTCTTCCTCTGTTACAGGAGGTATATCTTCACGTCCTTCAAGTCCTGCATCATAGTCGGTAATAAGTGCAATGTTTGCGTAGCATATACCCATTTCCCTTGCAAGATAGACTTCAGGGTACTGGGTCATGTTTATAACTTCCCAACCCATTTTATTAAACCAGCGGCTCTCTGCCACTGTTGAGAATCTGGGGCCCTGGATAACTACTACGGTACCTTTGTCATGTGTTGTTATACCGAGTTCCTTTGCTGTCTTAATGGCAGTTTTCCTAAGTTCCGGGCAGTATGGATGCGCAGGGCTTATATGTTTTGTTACCGGACCGTCAAAAAAGGTATCTTTACGTCCTGTTGTCCTGTCGACAAACTGATCGCATATTACAAAGTCTCCGGGTTTTATATCAGGCTGCAGACTTCCGGAAGCAGTTGGCGCTATAATCTTCTTAACTCCCAGCTTCTTCATGGCATAAAGGTTTGCCCTGTAAGGAATCATATGAGGTGGGAATTGATGATTTTTTCCGTGCCTTGGCAGGAAAGCTATTTTTTTACCTTCATATGATGCGATTGCAATCTTGTCGCTGGGTTTTCCATAAGGGGTTTCCATATCAATTTCCTCTACATTATCAAGAAAAGAATAAAAACCTGAACCGCCAAAAACGCCTATATCAACTTTGTGTTCCATAGTAAACCTCCTAGTAAATTGTTTTTACACTAACATAACTATTATATTATAAAAAAATAAAGTTTCAATTCAATATTAGTATTATTTATCTTTTGATGTTTTATTTGGTTTTTTAATAGAAAGATAAAGATCTCCTTAGAATTGTTCCATCATAAACCTTCTATAAAAAGTGAGGTTTTGTATCAATATAAATATATTATATATTATTTTTAGATTTTTAAGCATTATAAAAGTTTAGTACTTTTGACGGGAAGGTGGTAAAACGTGGATAATAATAGAAAAGACTATTTTAAGGATATGCTCATAAAACAGGGTATGGATATAGAAAAAACCATAAACCTAATGAAAGAACATGATATTGCCGAGCAGGACATGGAATCTCCTGATGAGCTTTCAAACTATGATAATCATCCGGCAGAGCTTGGAACACAACTTTTTCAGGCAGAATTAAACAATGCACTTAAAGTTCACGAGGAGCATTTGCTTAAGGAAATACATGACGCTATAGGTAGAATGGATCAGGGGAAATATGGGAAATGCGAGTTCTGTGGAGTTGAAATTGCAGAGGAAAGACTTGAAGCACTCCCTTATGCCAGGCTTTGCATTGATTGTGAGACAAGTAAGGAAATAACTATGGAAAATCTGGATAGACAAAGGCCTGTAGAAGAATTAATCTGGGATGCACCCTTAGGGAGAAAATATCTTAACGAGCAGGAAGACGATGAACATGAAGGTATGGATCAATTCAATGACCTTATGAAATATGGATCGGCAGATACTCCACAGGACCTGGGTGGATATGAGGATTTTGAAGAGTACTATACAAATGAAATAGACAAACAGGGGATTGTGGACAGAATGGACGCTGTATCCAATGAGGAATATAGACGGCAGCTGCCTGATTAGTGCTTTTTACCGTTATATGGATGTTAAACTGGTATTATTAAGTGGTATAAAAAGGTTAATGAAATATAGAGGGTAGGAGAAAACAAGGGCTCTTGCCCTTTATATTTAGAATTACATGACCACAAAAAAAATTAGGTATTCGAATTATTATTATAAATTATGGATTTACTTTATAAAATATGCTAATATATTTACAATAGTATATAGAATAATTTTAGAGATAGTGGTTGAAATTTTACGCTAAATAATTGGTACTAAAAAACTCCATAGTTTGAGTGCTGTTTTAACAGGGACATGCATGTTGATGTAGTATTTACTAAAATTAATAGGGGAGCCGGCAACTGGTGCTACCATAACAACGCAGATCAATTTTTTCATACTTTGTAATAAGGTTCACGCAAGTCACAGGTTGAAACGAATAATCTGTGGCATTCACACAATTCTTTGTAAGATAGAAGCAAAAACCTTCTTAGATCCATCTCATTTAATATTATAGTCCGGTACAATCTCAATCTGTTTTCCCAAATAATATCTATTCAAAATGCAGTTTAACCCTAAAGTATAATAGCCTTAAACTACAGGGTATTTTGTGTGCCAATAATTTGCGTAGTTTTAATATAATTATTTTAAGGAGTGTGGAAAAATGGGTAGAAAGAAAGTATCACTGCTTTTGGTACTTGCAATGCTGCTGACATTGGTAATACCGCAGTTTGGTGCAAGTGCAGCGACAGCGCCCGAAGGATACAGGAAGCTTATGGATGTTCAAATCTACAAGGACAGCCCTGTATCAGGTTGGTCAGGTAGTGGAGCCGATGAGATCGAGACTGTAAACAGTACACTACCGGTAGACACTGAAGTAACTTACAACGGACTTCCTACGCTTAGACTTAACATTCAAACACAAGTTACCTCTTATTGGTGGATATCCCTTTTGACTATAAGGGGCTGGAACACACATAATTTCTCACAATACGTTGCAAATGGATACCTTGAGTTTGACATCAAGGGAAAGACCGGCGGAGAAAACTTCCTCATCGGTTTTAGGGACAAGGTATATGAACGTTCACCTCTTGAAATTGATGTTAAAAAACCTATTGCTAATTATGCTGCAATAACTACAGAGTGGCAGCATGTCAAAATACCTCTCAAGGATTTAATGACCGCTACCGGATTTGATCCTTCATCTGTTATTTGTCTTATGTTTGAGAAGGTTCATCTGGATCCGTTTACTGTATGGTTTAGCGACATTAAGGTTACCTCACCTGATAATGAAAAAGCAGCTCCTGCAGTAAAGGTTAACCAATTGGGCTTCCTGCCTGATGCAGAAAAATATGCCCTTGTTACAGGATTTGAAGGTGAGCTTCCTGCGGATGTAGGAACTCCATTCTCCGTATTGAGTGCAACCACTTATTCAATAGCTTACGAGGGAACATTATCTCTTGTTACTGATTATGAGGCAGTTGACTCTGGTGAGAAGATTTTAAAGGCAGACTTCTCTGACCTTACAACACCAGGCGAGTACTTTATCAAGGTTGGTACAGCAGGTATTGAGAACTCACCTAAGTTTAAAATTGGTGAAGATATATACAATTCACTTGTTGTTGACGCGTCAAGATATTTTTACTATCAGCGCCAGGGAATAGATCTGGAAGCTCCTTATGCACCTGACTATCCACGTACAGATAAGACTCCACAGGATGCACAGGCTTCATTTGCATCAGGCACTATGAGTCCTATAGACGTAACAAAGGGATGGTATGATGCAGGTGACTATGGAAAATATGTAAACGCAGGAGCAACCGGTATTTCAGACTTGTTCTGGGCATATGAAATGTTCCCGAAACAGTTTATTGACAATCAGTTCAATATACCTGAAAGCGGAAACGGAGTACCTGATATTCTTGATGAAGCCAGATGGGAACTTGAATGGATGCTCAAAATGCAGGATGCTGCAAGCGGAGGCTTCTATCCAAGAGTTCAATCGGATAACGATGAAAATGTTACAGCAAGAATAATAAAGGATCAGAATGGATGTACTACAGATGATACAGCGAATGCAGCAGCAATACTTGCTCATGCGTACATATTGTATAAAGATATAGATGCTGAATTTGCCGTACAGTGTCTTGATGCAGCAAAGAAGGCATGGATATTCCTTGAAAACAATCCAACCAATATAGTTTCACCACCGGGTCCATATAATGTAGGTGATGACAGCGGCGACAGGCTTTGGGCTGCAGCATCTCTCTTCAGGGCTACAGGAGATGAAACATATAATACATATTTTAAAAACAATTATGCAGTATTTGCAGACAAATTTGAAGATCCAAACTCATATGCCCATACATGGGGCAATATGTGGCTTACAGCATTCCTGACCTATCTCAAAGCAGATAACAAAGATGCACAGATCGTAAGCTGGATTGATGTAGAATTTGAAAAATGGCTTAACAATATACTGACAAGATATGAAAACAACCCATGGAAAAACGCAATAGTTCCAGGTAACTACTTCTGGGGCATCAATATGCAGGTAATGAACGTGCCTATGGATGCTTTTATAGGCTCACAGCTTTTAGGAAAATACAGTGACAGAGTTGCAAAGCTAGGATTTGGATCCCTTAACTGGCTCCTCGGTTCAAACCCGCTACGCTTCAGCTTTGTATCAGGATATGGTGAAGACTCTGTTAAAGCTGTATTCAGCAATATATACAATATGGATGGAAAAGCAGGAGTACCGAAGGGGTATATGCCTGGCGGACCTAATGCATATGAAGGATCAGGAATTTCAAGATTTGCTGCAAAATGTTATACAAGGAGCAGCGGTGATTGGGTAGCAAATGAACACACTGTATACTGGAACTCTGCTCTGGTATTTATGGCGGCATTTGCCAATCAGAATGTTACAGTAGGTCCTATGCCCACACCTACTCCTACAATAGTACCTGTTACTCCTACACCAACAGAAGCAGCTATAAGTGTAGACGTAAACATTGATACTACTTTGGAAAGAAAACCTATAAGCCCATATATTTACGGAAGCAACCAGGATCTTAATGCAAGCCTGACTGCAAGAAGAATAGGCGGAAACAGGCTTACAGGATACAACTGGGAAAACAACTATTCCAGTGCAGGTAAAGACTGGCTGCACACAAGCGACAGATGGCTTAGCACAATTTACGGAGTTCCACTGGATCAGTTGGATACACCGGCTTCAGTGGTATCAGCATTCCACGATAAGTCAATTGCAAACAATGTGCCTTACTCCATAGTGACTTTGCAGGCTGCAGGTTATGTAACAGCGGACGGAGACGGTCCTGTATCCGAGCTGGAAGCTGCTCCGTCAGCAAGATGGAAGGAAGTAAGATTTGCAAAGAATGCACCATTCACACTTACCCCGGATACAACCGATGATTATGTATACATGGATGAATTTGTAAACTTCCTTGTTAACAAATATGGTGATGCATCTACTCCAACAGGCGTTAAGGGATATTCAATAGACAATGAACCTGGATTATGGAGCGATACTCATCCAAGAATACATCCTGAAAAAGTAACAGCTACAGAGCTCTTGGAAAAGAGTGCTGCACTTGCAAAAGCTGTTAAGAACGTTGACCCATATGCTGAAATATTCGGACCTGCACTTTATGGATTCAATGCATTTAATACTCTGCAGGATGCTCCAGACTGGAATGCTGTAAAGGGAAGCTATGAGTGGTTCATAGACTATTACCTTGACAACATGAACAGGGCGTCACAATTGGAAGGAAAGAGACTTTTAGATGTTCTCGACATACACTGGTACCCAGAGGCTAGAGGCGGCGGAGCAAGAATATGCTTTGGTGAAGACCCTGCCAACATAGAAACCAACAAGGCACGTCTTCAAGCTCCAAGGTCATTATGGGATTCAACCTATACAGAAGACAGCTGGATTGCAACATACTGCCCATGGGGACTTCCACTGCTTCCGAAGGTTCAGGCTTCTATAGACAAATACTATCCTGGAACAAAGCTTGCCATTACAGAATATGATTACGGCGGTGGAAAGCATGTCACAGGTGGTCTTGCAGAAGCTGATGTTTTAGGTGTATTCGGTAAACAGGGTGTATACCTTGCAACTTATTGGGGCGACAGCGGCAACAACTACACTGCTGCTGGAATCAATCTCTATACCAACTATGACGGAAACGGTTCAAAATATGGAGACACAGCTGTAAAATGTGATACTTCAGATGCAGACTTAAGCTCCGCTTATGCTTCAATAGTTGGTGAAGAAGACGGAAAGCTTCACATTATCCTGATTAATAAAAACTATGATAAACCTACAACATTTAATCTTTCTATTAACAGCAGTGCTCAATATAAATCAGGCGAAGTTTGGGGATTTGACAGAACAAGCTCCGACATTACTAAAAAGAGTCCTGTATTAAGCATAAACAATAATGCGTTCTCATACACATTACCTGCATTGTCTGCTTATCATATAGTACTCGACAGTAATGCACCTGCTGTTAAACTTGGTGATCTCAATGATGACGGAAAAGCTAACTCAATAGACTTCGTATTATTAAAGAGATACTTACTTGAAATTGAAAATCGTATAAATGAAAAAGCTGCTGATTTAAACAGTGACGGCTCAATAGATTCAACAGACTTTACACTCCTTAAAAGATATATATTAAAGATAATAACTACACTGCCTTATATAACAGAAAATGCTGCACCAACAGCTTCTTTCAGTATATTACCTGAAGCGCCTACAACTGATGACAGTGTAAGCTTTGATGCCACATCATCAATAGACTCTGATGGCAGCATCACTTATTATGCGTGGGATTTCGGTGACGGATTGGAAGGCAGTGGAGCAATAGCAAATCATAAATATAAGACTGCGGGAACTTACAAAGTAAAACTGACTGTTACAGATAACAGAGGACTTACCAGTTCTTATACAAGCACTGTAACAGTGACATCAGCTACAGGAGACAACTCCGACTTCAGCTTTGAAGATGGCACTACTGAAGGCTTCTCAACAGGCGGTACTGCATTATCCTCTATAACCAACACTACAACCAAGGCATTTAAAGGAAACAATTCCTTGCAGTGGGATATAACAGGTGTGGCAGAAGGAAACGCAGACTTTAAGAAGGATGGAGATGCTATTATAGCTCCTGGGACAACAGTGACCTACAGGATATGGATACCTTCAGGTGCTCCTATAACAGCTATTCAGCCATATATTATGCCTCATAATGCGGATTGGACAATTGTTAAATGGAATTCTGCATGGCGCAGCTATGATATGGTTGAGAAGGATGCATGGAATGAAATCTCATTAACACTGCCGGCTGACACAGACCCGACACTGCCGCAGCAGATGGGTGTACAGATACAGACATCCGGTGAAGGAGAGTTTACAGTCTATGTAGATTCTATAGACTGGTAAAAATAAGATAAACTATAAGACAAGGGAGCAAGTTTCCCTTGTCTTATTTTTTAGTATACATCAATAGTTGTGTCAGATTTAAATAACGTGTTTAATTTTGATAAGTACTGTTAATTCTACCCACCCAAAAAGTTTAAATTAAACGCATATAATATAAAGAAACAAATGGGACGAACGCTTATATATGGCTTACGTAAATAATTATGGTAAAATATATAAAATATTATTCAATTATGGTATAATATTGTTAAAAATGAAATACGTCTTGTAATCTTCGATCTTCCTTTTAGAAGTATCCGTCTTAATAATCAAAACAGCCTTATCTTATTAATAGAGTTTTTTAGTGTGGTCCTTAAGGTACCACACTATCAGCCATTTTATAAAGGTTGGTGTTTGATATGGAGAGGGGTTAGCCAAAAAAAATGTGGAGTGCTAGATCGTTAGAATTATTTGGTGTTTAATCGGAAAAGGTGGCAATCTGTTTGAGAGCATCCGTATATTTGATAAGGAGGAGTATATTATGAAAAGATCTATTACAAAACTGGTGTTTTTAACATTAGTTGCAGCATTGATTTTAAATGTAATGGTTGTAGGTGCAGGAGTGTATGCAGAAGGTGCAGCTGCGGATTTGACAGCTTTAATTGCTATGCCGGAAGGCAAGGGTGATGTAAACCTTGATGGTGAAGTAGACTATGCCGACTACATACTTTTTAAAAAGTATGTGCTTAGAATTATTGAGTTAAGTCCGGATGCCCTTGAACAGGCAGATGTAAATGATGATGGAGTAATTAGCGCTATTGACCTGACGTATTTTCCAAGGCCTCCTAGAGTTAAATATGGTGATCTTAACAGCGATGGGGTTATAAACTCTACTGATCTTACGATGTTTAAACAGTATTTGCTGGGAATAAGGGATTTATTACCATACCTTGGAGATGTAAACGGTGATGGAGAGGTTAATTCAACAGATTTAGTTGTTTTAAGAAGATATATTCTTAAGATTATAGACAAATTGCCTATTGAAGATTATATACCAGATCCTAATGAAAATGTAATACAATAGTAGATTGATTTGATAACTCTAATATATAAAATTATAAGTAATATAGTTACTTGAGTTTTGCGGACATGCTGTTTCAAATAGAATACACTTTTTCCGATTATAATAGATTTTACCAATATGAATGGCAAGAGAATAATGATTAACATTAGATATATAAAGTTGTATAGGGGGAGGATACATAAAGATGAGAAGAATAAGCATTATACTAGCAGTTGTAATGATTTTGGTTATGTGTTTTAATGTTCAGGCAGAGACAGTCGGTACACCCTTTAATTATGGGGAGGCGCTGCAAAAATCCATACTTTTTTATGAAGCCCAATGTTCCGGCCCTGCTTCAACTTCTGGTATTTCTTCGCGTATTTCATGGCGAGGAGATGCACAGATGACAGACGGGCAAAAAGAAGGGCTTGACCTTACCGGAGGGTGGGTTGATGCCGGGGATAACATAAAATTTAACCTGACTGCAGGCTCAACTGCCGCCATGCTTGCATGGGGTGCAATAGAGTACAGGCAGGCATATGAAAAAAGCGGACAGCTTAAGTGGCTTTTAGGCCAGCTTAGATGGATTAACGATTTCTTTATAAAATGTCATCCTGAACCCAATGTTTTTTGGGCCCAGATAGGCATGACAGAATCGGATCACAGCCACTGGGTACCCATTGAGGTTACACACCTTACAAACGACAGAGGTGCTGTCAAGCTGGATACCGAAAACCCCGGAACAGAGGTGGCTATGCACGTGGCCGCTGCAATGGCTGCTTCTTCTATAGTTTTCCGTTCTACAGACCCTGTTTATGCAGATAAGCTTCTGGCACACGCAGAGCAGCTCTTTGAGTTTGGAGATACATATCGTGAGAATTTCTATTTATCGGTAAGTAAATTTGACCCTGAAACCCCTTATAAATCGTGGAGCGGATTTAACGACGAGCTTACATGGGGTGCCATATGGCTTTACAAGGCAAAAGAAGCACAGCTGCCCGGAAGCGGAACAGCCTATATTGAAAAGGCAAAATCGTATTATGACAATTTGGGATTTGACAGGGAACGTCCCGTCCACTCATATAAGTGGGCTCATTGTTATGATGATCAGGCCTATGGTTGCTATGTTTTGATGAATCAGATCTTTCCTGATGATCCCGGGTATAAGGCGGATGTTGAGCGCTGGCTAAACTGGTGGACTGTCGGAGGTACGGAGCACGGGGCTGATGGTACAAAAATACCCTATACTTCAGGAGGCCACGCCCGTCTTCACGACTGGGGATCCTTCCGTTATGCTGCTTTGACATCCCTTCTGGCTTTTATTTATTCCGATAAGCTGGAAGATCCGGTGAAGAAAGCACGCTACCATGACTTTGCCGTAAATCAGATAAACTACATACTTGGCAAGAACCCTCGTAATGCAAGCTATATAGTGGGTTTTGGCAGCAATTATCCTCAGCACCCCCATCATAGAACTGCACACGGCTCCTGGGGCGGAAGAAAGGAAAATCCTCCTGACAACCGTCATATTCTATACGGGGCTCTGGTTGGTTCGGTTAATAATAATGACGGGTTCAACGACTCAATCAACGACTATGTTTCAAATGAGGTTGCCATAGACTATAATTCAGGGCTTGTAGGAGCACTTGCAAGGATGTATATGGAATTTGGCGGAAATCCCATACCTGAAGACCAGTTTCCGCTTCCTGATAAGCCATATGAGCCCAAGCATGAATGGGCTGTGTTTGCAGGGTTAAATTCCAACGGAACCAACGGAACAAATTTCTCCTGCAGGGTTGAAAACCGTACTGCATGGCCTGCACGTCCTACAGACAAGCTGAAAATACGTTACTTCCTCACACTGGATACGGATGATATAAGTGATGTATACATAACGGTAAAGCAAACTGACTTGTGTAAGGCAGAAGGACCAAATCTATGGGATGAGGCAAACAAGGTGTACTATTTCACTCTTGACTTTACCAATACCTGGATTTATCCTGGATGCGCATGGGAAGCAGGCGGACCTCAAATAGATTTCCTGATTGGGTCAAAGTCAAACAAATGGGACCCATCAAACGACTGGTCCTTTAAGAATTGGGATGACACCTACAAGAACGAAATTCGTAAATATGCACCTAATATCCCAATGTATAATGGGGACAATTTTGTCAAGGTGTCAGGTAACGAGCCGCCGGGAGGTCCTGTCTTTTCACCGGTTCCCACTGTTGTACCTACACCTTCGCCTACTGGAATAATATACGGTGATATGAGCGGGGACGGATTGGTTAATTCAACGGATTATACACTGCTTAAGAGGCATTTGCTTGGGACCATTAACTGGTTTCCTCCAGGTCCGGACCTTAGAACCGTTGACCTTAATGGAGACGGATTGGTTAACTCGACTGATCTAACACTTTTAAAGAGGTACCTTTTACGTATAATTACAGTGTTCCCGGTTGAAACCCAGAAGTAGAAAAGCAATAGAGATTACAGCAAGATATGCCTCTGAAAGAAAAAATCAAAATGAATTATATATTAAGTTTGTCAGGTGGGATATTGTGCTAATTAATAAAATTTGCTAACCTATTTTTATATAAACGGCTCCTTTGTAGCTGCTTAAGTTTATATGGTGAAGATATTGAAGTAAAGTAGAGAATGTATGTGGGGGTGATAAAAGCATAAGACCAGTTAGAGAATTCTGCGTTTTTTAAGTGGGGGTGATGCGACAAGGGGTATTAAGACGTAATTTAGTAATAGTGTATTAATTCAGAAGTTATTTATGCAAATAATATGGGGGGAAGAAAAGTGAAAAAGTTTGTATGTTTTGTATTATCTTTAGCTATGCTGCTGACTTTATTTATTCCTCAGGGAATGGTGTCGGCTGCAGGAACTTATAATTATGCGGAAGCTCTTCAGAAAGCAATCTACTTCTATGAAGCACAGCAGGCAGGTCCGCTTCCTTCATGGAACCGTGTTGAATGGCGTGGGGATGCAACGATGAAAGATGCGGTAACCGGTGGTTGGTATGATGCCGGTGACCACGTGAAGTTCAATCTGCCAATGTCATATACTGCATCAATGCTTGGTTGGGCACTTTATGAATATGGCGATGAAATAGCAGCATCAGGCCAGAAAGTTCACCTTGAAAACAATCTCAAGTTTGTTCTTGACTACCTGGTTGCTTGTGACAAAGGAGGCAGCATTGTTTACCAGGTAGGAGACGGTGGAAAAGACCATAGCTGGTGGGGTCCTGTTGAAGTTATTGAAAATGAAATGACAAGACCTACCTTCTCTACATCTTCTGCTTCTTGCGTAGCAGGTCAAATGGCTGCGGCCCTTGCTATCGGTTCCATAGTTCTAAATAACAGTACATATCTGCAGCATGCAAAGAGCCTCTTTACCCTTGCTGATTCAGCAAAGAGCGACAGTGGTTATACAGCAGCAAGCGGCTTTTACAACTCATGGAGCGGTTATTATGATGAGCTTTTATGGGCTTCTACATGGCTTTATATAGCAACAAATGACAGTACTTACCTTACAAAGGCAGAGTCATATGTTCCAAAGCTCAACAGACAGGGACAGACAACTCTTATCGAGTACAAGTGGGGCCACTGCTGGGATGATTCCCACTACGGCGCACTCCTCCTTCTTGCAAGGCTTACAGGCAAACAGGAGTATCATGATTTTGTGCAAATGCACTTAAACTGGTGGACACCTGAAGGTCATAACGGTGAAAAAGTAAGATATACTCCTGGAGGACTTGCATGGCTTGACTCATGGGGATCATTAAGATATGCAACAACTGCTGCGTTCCTTGCTTCAGTTTATGCAGATTCAATAACTGATGAGACTCTAAAGACAAGATATAATAACTTTGCAAAGGCCCAGATCGACTATGCATTAGGATCAAATCCAAACAACAGAAGCTATGTTGTTGGCTTTGGTGTTAATCCTCCACAGCGTCCTCACCACAGAACAGCTCATGGTTCATGGTGTGATATGCAGACTGTACCTGACAAACACAGACACGTACTCTATGGTGCTTTGGTTGGAGGACCTAACCTAAGTGATGCCTATAAAGATGATATTAGTGACTATGTAAGCAATGAAGTTGCTACTGACTATAACGCAGGCTTTGTAGGTATTCTTACAAAGATGGTTTCATTGTACGGAGGTACTCCACAGGCAAACTTCCCACCTAAGGAAGTAAAGGATGACGAGTTCTTTGTTGAAGCAAGTATTAACTCTTCAGGACCTAACTATACAGAAATAAAGGCTCTTTTGAATAACCGTTCTGGATGGCCTGCAAGACTTGTTAAGAATCTTTCATACAACTACTATGTTGACCTTACAGAAGTTTTTGCAGCAGGAAAAACAGAAGCGGATATAACAGTAACTAAGGGCTACAGTGAATTCCCTGTAACAATTTCACCGCTTACAAAGGTTCAGGGCAATATTTATAGTGTAAAAATAACATATACCGATGGATATAATATTTGGCCCGGTGGACAGTCAGAGTATGCAGGTGAGCTCCAATTCAGAATTGCAGCACCTGTAGGAACCACCTTCTGGGATGCAAAGAATGACTATTCATTCCAGGGTCTAACAAATGCAGTTACAAAGACCAAATATATCCCTGTATATGACGGCACAACCTTACTATATGGTGTAGAGCCATTTGCAAGTCCAAGTCCTACACCTTCAGAACCGCCATTACCTACACCGGTATTAAAGTATGGTGACCTTAACGCAAGCGGTACAGTAGACTCAACTGACCTGGCATTAATGAAGAGACACTTATTGAAAATATCATTATTGTCTTCAGAAGTGCTTAAAGCTGCTGATGTAAATGGTGATGGTAATGTTGACTCAACCGACTATACCTTAATGAAGAGGAAAGTACTCAAGATAATTGATGTTTTCCCAGTAGAACAGAGATAATTGGATAGTTAAAAACGGTATCGGGGCGACCTGATACCGTTTTTTTGTTGCAAGAATCCTGTCAATTCCGTTATATGTCTTATTCTAAAGTAAGTGAACGCCTTGTTTTATAAGTTTCCAAAATTTTATACTCAATATAATCCGGATAGATATTGATATATATAATACAAATGTTTTTTTGTCATAATTTGATGAATACTTTAATTTTATCAAAAAAAATGTTGAAAATAGGCTAGTATTACTGGTAAAATATTATAGTAAGATAATCTATTAATTTCAAAGCTTCTAAGCAAGAAATAATTATACTTTCATAATGCATTAAAGTTCCACAATTATAAAACGCAAATGAAAATAAGTCTTTTGTTTAAAAGAACTGTCTTTAAGTAAGAAAACAGTAGTCCAAAAGTTATAATAGTCTTTTTTTTCCTATGATTAAGTAAACTAATTTTTTTGCAGTAAAGTTGACTGATTCATACTATGTTTTAATCTCTTTTAAAAAAGAATGGGGGTTTATTAATGGCTTTTAGCAGGAAAAAAAACAAGGTCGCAAAATACATAGTGATTTCTTTAGCCATTGTCGTTTTAGTATCAGGGTCATTACTTGGCGGTTATTATCTTTATAACCGGCACATAAAGAGTATAAAGTCTTCTTATGAGGAACAGATTACCGAGCTAAAGCTTGAGCAGTACAACAATAAAAGACGTGTATATATACCTAAAAGCGACATTAAGTGTGGAACCCTTTTGGAGGAGAGTTTGTTTAACGAGTCGGATATCATATCCAGTATTCCAATGGATTTGTTTATGACAAAGGAAGATATGGGCAGATTTGCCCGCTACGATATAACTGCGGGTATACCTGCCATGAAGTACATGGTTATTGATGAGAAGATACCGGATGACCTAAGGGAAGAAGAGTTTAACATGTTTCTTCTACAAAGTAATCTGACCAAGGACAAGTTTATTGACCTTAGGATCACTTTCCCAAATGGTGAAGATTACATAGTACTCTCAAAGAAGAAAATAAGGGACATAAATATAGCACAGAACACCATCTGGTGCTGGCTAAACGAAAAAGAAATGCTTACTGTTAGCAGTGCCATTGTGGATGCTTACCTTCACAAGGGTACAAAGCTTTATACGGTTACTTATGTTGAGCCTAACTCACAGAAGAATTCGATACCTACATACCCTGCCAAACTTGAAGTTCAAAAGATTATGGAAACTGATCCCAATATTGTTAACAGAGCAAAGAATGCTTTGGCCGAACAGATGCGAACCCTGTTGGATCAGCGGCTTGCTATGCTAAATCAGGAGGCAGTCTCCAACATTCAGACAGGAGTAAATCAGGAAGTAGCTGGAAGACAGGAAAAGATCCAGCAGGATAACCAAAATGCCCTGCAGCAGGGGAATCAGACCAGTCAGACCGGGCAGAACACTCAAACAGGTCAAACAAATCAGACCAGTCAGAATAATAATTCTTCCGGAACTACAAACGAGGGAGGCGGGGATGCTAATGGGTTCTTTGACTAAGGTAGCTTTTATGGGCTGTAAAGTTAATGACATGATTTTATATTTCTCAAGGATTTTTATCCACCTTGGCAAGAAGGTTGCTGTTGTTGATGCTTCCTTGGAGCAGCTTTTAAAGTATTCGGTTCCGGAAGCAGGCGATGGAAACATTATCACATATAGAAATGTGGATGTGTTTTTAGACTGTAAAGACGTAGAAAAATTGAGCAAGGTCAATACGAGTAGTTATGATATTGTAATGATAAATTTCGGTCTTAACGATGAGCTTATAAAAGAAGTTTCTGACTGTGATATCCGCTTTGCCGTTACCGACCTTGAAAGACACAATATATTAAAGCTTAAGGATTTTTTAGGCAGAGCCGATACAAATCTTGATGTTGTAAGAATTTACAGGGATGTTGTAGATAGCAAGATAAGCAAAAAATATCTTGACAGTATTCTTGAAAGCTTCAGGATCAAATATATAGCGGATTATGAGTTTTATTTGGATGATGTGGAGTATACCACAAGGATTGAGAGCCAGCATAATGACATTTTCAAGTTTAACAAGCTTCCTAAAGAGTATAAGTCCATGTTTCAAGAAGTCATTATTGAATACCTTTCTGTTGATAAAAAGCAGCTTGTAAGTGCCATAAAGATGGCGGAAAGGGGGAAATAGCATGCAGATAGCATTTTGGAGCAATGTTCACGGTCAGACTGCGACAACCAGCAACATGGTTGCAGTGGCGTTAATGACTGCTCTTGAGTACAGGCTCAAGGTACTCATTACCCACAACCATTTTGACAAAAGTACTCTGGAATCCTCTCTTATGGATAGAAGGTATCTAAGAAACGAATTGACAGAGCTTTCAGACTCCGGTATAGACGCATTAAGCAGGTTTATAAAGTTTAACAAGGTAGACAAGGAAAGTATTGTAAACTACACCACAACATTATTGAGAAACAAGCTTGATTTATTGACGGGTACAACCAATACAAACCGTGAACTATATATGAATGACCTTAATGATGTTATTGACCTGATACTAAGCTCGGCACAAGAGTTTTATGATCTGATATTAATAGATGTTTCTTCAGGCAGAAATGAATTGTCAAGCAAGATACTTGAGCATTCACAGATGATAGTGGTTAATCTTAATCAGAATATCAACGTACTGGACGAGTTTTTTGAAGAGTACAAAGATATTGCGGATAAGTGTGTTTTTCTTTTGGGAAGGTACGACAATGACTCCAGGCTAAACGTAAACAATATAAAGAGAAGGTATAGCATAAAGAAGAACATTGCTGTCATACCTTACAACATTGAATTTAGTGATGCATGCTCCGAGGGAAAAGCCATAGACTTTTTTATGAAAAACCTAAGAGTGAAGAAAGACGACGGTAATTACTATTTTATTGAGGAAGTACGAAATGCAGTAAAAATGCTGTTAACCGGTGCGGGTATTGACATTAATCTTAAGAAGTTAGGTGATTAGATGATTAACATACTGCTTATATTGATTATCTTGTCTGGTTTTACTGCAGCTGTAATTATATTCTTTAAAAGAGAAAATAAAAAAGGCTATTCAGGCTATAATACCGAAGATGATAAATACGATATTGATGTTTTGGTTGAGTATATCAAGAATCATTTTAATGATATCCTAAAGACGAACCTGTATGAGATGAACCTATCAAGGGATGAATTTGCAAAGCGCATGCAGAATAAAAGCCAGCTAAGAAGAGCCCTTAAGAGCTGTACATATGGAGATGTGAACGCAAAAAACTATATTAAGGACTTTATAAGGGATATCCTCCTAAAGGCTTATAAAATCGATGAAAATAACATCAACATGGTTATGAACTTTGATAATCCCAGGGAATTAAGCGTCCAGGACAAGTTTGAAATGCTTTTGTACGTATACAAAAGAAAGTATGGCTACAGGGCTTTGGAAAGGCTTATAGCTGACAACGAGATGGACAAGCCTAAAACCGATGAAGACGGTCAGCCCTCGTATGTTATATTTGGAGATGAAATAGAAAGGATCTATCTTAAGGATGTTAAGAAGCTAAAGAGATTTGAGGATAAACTAAGCATCATAGTCCAAAGAATATACCAGCGCTACAAAGGGTATGGGGTCATAGATGAGATTAGGGATATGAAGATCGACGGTGTATCCGGAGGGGTGTCCGGTATTCCCACTACCTTCTTTCAGGAAATCGATTTTAGCAGCGATGCATTATCCACACTGCCTGCATCTTACGACAGTGTCTGGATATTCTTTAAAGGAAAGACGATACATTTATCGTTTTTAAGCTTTGGCTCGGAACAGGAACTAAAAAGGGTCTGTAAAAACATTTACAGGTACAACAACCCGGGACAGCTCTCCGAGAGCAACGGTTATAAGGTAAATGAGATGAAGGACGGTTCCAGGGTAGTTGTTGCCAGGCCGCCTTTTTCAGAAAGCTGGGTATTCTTTGTAAGAAAGTTTGACAGTATAGAGAAGGCAAAGCCGGAAGACTTGATCAATGATAGGAATAATGGGCTGCCTATAGGCCTTATAAAATGGCTCATAAAAGGCTGCAGGGTCACAGCTGTCACCGGCTCACAGGGTACGGGTAAGACTACGCTTTTAATGTCAATAATAAGATTTATTAATCCCACATTTACGTTGCGTATCCAGGAGATGGCATTTGAGCTGCACCTAAGAAAGCTGTATCCTACCAGAAATATTCTGACATTTAGAGAAACAGCCACAATATCCGGTCAGGAAGGCCTTGACCTCCAAAAGAAGACCGATGGTACTGTTAATATCCTGGGAGAGGTTGCTACTGCTCCCGTTGCTTCATGGATGATACAAATGGCCCAGGTTGCATCCCTCTTTACCATGTTTACCCACCACGCAAAAACCTCTGAAGACCTGGTTCTGGCGTTAAGAAACTGTCTTCTTCAGACCGGGGTTTTCAATAATGAAAAGGTTGCGGAAAAACAGGTTGCCGATGTCATAAACTTTGATATACACCTTAACAAGGATATAAGCGGTCACAGGTATATTGAAAGAATTACCGAGATCATACCCCTGGCTCAAACGGTAAACTACCCTGAAAAGTACAGGGAGGCGGGAACCCACGAGGAAAAGCTGGACAGCTTTCTTGACACCATGAAAGAGTATTTTGAAAGGATGACTGACAGGAAGATTTTTGAGACGCGGGATATACTAAGATGGGAAAACGGTGAGTACAAGGCTGTAAATCCAATAAGCGAGCACAGCTTTAATGAGCTGGTAAGGCACCTCAATGAGAAGGATAAAAATGAGTTTTTATCTTTCTTTAAGGAAAACTGGGGGGTTGTCTATGAGTGATAGAGAAATAACTCTGATAATAATCTTACTGGTTATCCTGGCAGCAGCCATTGCAGTTCTTGGGGCAGCGATTTTGATACTTCGCAGCAAAAGCAAAAATACTGTCAAGGTTCAGATAAAGGGCAAGAATGACTTTTTGTATACTTCATTTATGTTCTTTAGCAAGTTTGCCCTTACAAGAAGGTATATTAGCCGGATTAGAAAAAGAATTGAGATGCTGGAGCTGTCCGACGCATGGACCATAGGCAGAAACACGATGAAGTTTGCCTATTTTTCTATTTCCGTATCCGTCATAATGTTCTTTCTGCTTACTTTGATTGATTTAAATCTATACTTTTTAGTAATTTCATTACTGACAATATACATTGTACATAACCAGATCCTAAGGATCTTTGTTGACAGGATTGAAAATAAGATAATGCTTCAATTCGAGAAGTTTTTGGGGGATGTCCGTCACCATTTCCATGAGCATGGGATGATCGATGAAGCTATTTATGATTGCATAGAAGAGTGTGATTATGAGATATCCCTGCACGCAAACAGGATGTACGAGATATTATCCTCCAACGATATTGAAGGAGAGATCGAAAAGTATTATGACATTGCTCCAAACAAGTTTTTCAAGACCTTTTTGGCACTTTGTCATACTGTTCAAAAGTTTGGAGACAAAATAATTGACGGAAAGTCAATGTTTCTTACGAACTTAAACTATTTAAAGCAGGAAATAAACCTTGAGATATTAAGAAGGGAAAAGCTTAGTTATCTGTTTAAGAGCCTTTCCATAATTGCCATTGCACCCATTTTTACAATAAAGCCTTTAGAGAGCTGGGCGGTTACAAACCTTCCGGAGCTCAAACAATACTATAACGGTGCATACGGCTTTGTAGTCCAAATAGTTCTCTTTGCTATTGTTTTAATTTCATACGAGCTAATTAATAAAATGCAGAGTAATACCGAGGAAAATTCACTGGCAAGCGGGGTTGAAGAGAGGATACTTAGAATTGGTTTTATCTCTGACTTTATCGATACCATAATTAACAAGCAGTACAGTAAATCCATTAAATATTCTGATTTACTTAAAAACACAGGTTCACAGGCCAATGTAAGACAGTTTTATTTAAAGAGGATATTATATGCTTTATTGGGTTTTATCACATGCCTTGTAATATTCATAAATGTTCACGGAATTACAAGACATAATATATTGTATTCCTACCAGGGAATAGAAACAGATGATAAAGTAGAACAAAAAGCTGCAGAAGAATTGATGAAAGTCGACAGAAGATTTATAATGATGTTTAGAGGGAAAAATGTAAACTATCAGGACATAGAAAAAGAATTGATTAAATCCACTGAAATTAGCGACAAGCAGCTATTAAGTGCGACTGCAAAAAGAATCCTTAATAAACTTTATGTATACAACAGCCATTATTTCAAATGGTGGGAGCTTATTATATGTATTATGCTTGGTGCTTTGTTTTACAACTTCCCGTATTGGCTCCTGCTTTTTAGAAAGAGGGTCCTTCAGATGGGGATGGAAGATGAGGTTATGCAGTTTCATACTATAATAATGATGCTGATGTACATAGAAAGAATGTCGGTTGAAGACATTCTCCAGTGGATGGAACAGTTTGCAGTGATTTTTAAAAACTCCATACGAAAGTGCCTCAACAACTTTGAGTACAGCGACTATGAAGCGTTGGAGCAGCTTAAAATCGATGAACCTTTTTTGCCTTTTACAAGGCTTGTTGAGAATTTACAGTCTGCATCAGACAAGATTTCAATTTCCCAAGCCTTTGATGAGTTGATTATTGAAAGGGGGTATTATCAGGAAAAGCGCAAGCAGGATAATGAGATAATGGTAAACAAAAAGGGCCTGTGGGGCAAGATGATAGCTTTTTTACCCTTAGGAGCCACATTGTTTCTTTATCTGTTATTCCCTTTCATGATGGTAAGTATAAATCAACTGTTCAGTTTTTCAGATCAAATTAAAAATGCTTTATAAAAAGGAAGGAGTATGATATTTAATGGATAATTCAATTAAGGCTATAATAATTGGAGCAAGTGTAGTTATTACTCTGGTTATTGTTTCAATTGGTTTTTTAGTATTAAGGCAGGGACAGGAAGCAGCAGGAGGAGCTATTGACCAGATCGGCAAGCTGAATAGTCAGATGTCCGAGGCGGACAAGACTATGTATGATGGTCGTGAGGTGTCCGGTAGTGAAGTTGTTAACGTATTAAGCAGATTTAAAAACGAAAACATAGGTATTATTGTTAAGACCGGGAAAAATACTGGTGGTTCAAGCTACATAAGAAGTCTTACGGTAGAAGGTGACGGTACGGGTTCCATAAGTGCAGGGGGAAATCCAATAGCAAACACTTTGGATGAAAGTAAAAGTGACTATGTAAATCCAAATGGGCGGTTTAAAGGAAAAGTAATAAGGGATAAGAACGGAACTATCGTTGGTATTGTATTTGAACAGCAAACGTGATGATTATGGTAAGGCTTCCTAATAGGAAGCCTTATCCTTAAAAAAGGTGGTTATACATGGATGAGAATTTAATGGACTTTATATTTCAGGTTTCAGTTATATTTTTGTTTGTAGCTGCCATTTCTATTTTTATGATGCTTAATAATAATGCTTCCTTGACACTTGAAATAGTTAAAGAAGGAGTGAATCAGGAAAGATCAATCTCGGAGGGCAATTACGATAATGAGGGCTATTATGTGAGTGGGGCAGAGATAATAAACTCAATTCATAATGGCCTTGAGGTTAATATTGTGGTAAACGGTTTTGAGATTAATAAAGATAACTATAGTACAAGTTATGAAGAAGAGATAGACTTTAGATCCAACTCAAACGATAAAGCTGATGTTTATTCAAAAATAGATGCGAATACTAAATATAACGTTACGTATTCTTTTAAAGAAAACGGAGAAATAGATAAGATTATCTATACTAAATATTAGAAGAGGTTTATTATATGGGAAGTTCACTTAGTAAAATTGTTGCGCTTTTATTATCTGTTCTTCTGCTGTTTATTTTCCCTATATTAAATATGTTTGAAAAGCAGGATGATACAACACAGGTCTTTGTTCTTACAGAGACTACAAAGTTTGTTGATTCTGTGAGAAGTTTGGGCTATATAACTCCAACCATGTATCGTGAGTTTACAAATAAACTTGCTGCCACAAACAATATTTACGAAATTGAAATGGAACATTATCATAGAAAATTTGACCCTATTTATGAATATGACTACTCTGCACCAGCACCTACACCAACATTTATGAATGACTTCAATGTTAATTACAGGGCTTACTACACGGATGACATAATGGATGTACTATTTCCAGCCACTCCAACAACTAGTCCTACATCCTCTGTCAAAGACAGCTATTATAAAATGTCAAAAGGTGACTATTTTGCAGTAAAGGTAAAGAATAAAAATAAGACTATAGCTACAAAAATCCAGGAAATGCTTTACAATGCCGATTTCATAACTGCGAAAATACTTGTGAAGTATGGGGGAATGGTGAAAGATGAAAATTACTGATCTGGCAATCCTATTTATAATAATTACCGTTCCTTTTAACTTCATGATGAATATAAAGATGAAGGATGTAAGCTATTCTACATACAAGAAAATTGAGATAAACCGTATTCTTGATACAGCCGTGGAGGATGCAACGTCAGATTTGGTTGAGGTTGGAGAAGATAAAAGAATTATAATCAATAAGGAGAAGGCAGTAAGTACTTTTTTCAATTCACTGTACTTGAATTTTGATATTGTTGGTGATAGCGTTTCCCAGAGAAGAATTGATGGTTATATCCCTGCTATTGTAGTTGTTGACTATGACGGCTACCATATTTTATCAAATGAAACCTACACTAATTCAGAGGGCTACAAGGAAATAAAGCAGGTTTGGAAACCCAAAAGGATGTATTCTTATTCGGATTCAAAGTATGTGTATTCTTTTACCTTAGATGATCTTGTTACAGTATATGATATTGATAACAAAGTCTTTTATAAGGGTAAGTTTGCTGATATAAAAAGTAAGGTTAGAAGCAAGGTGTTTGAAGATGATAAAACATTCGACCAGGTAAGAAGAAGGACGATAATTGAAAGTATAAAGAAAGATATAAATTACTATATAAACAAGCATAATGAGATTGCAAGGCAATTTGCCATAACCTATCATTTTACCTTACCTGTTATAGAAGATGAAGACTGGTACAAGACTATAGATGATGTGGGGATTCTGGCTTTCTTTCAAGGACTTCCTATCGGTGTAGGAAACGAAAGGTTCAATAGTTTTGCGTTAGGTGGCGCAAGAATTGTTAAGGCTCCGAAATTTTTGGTTGATACAGTAGACAGTGACATAAAATATTATCATAAGGAGGGCTGTCCGTATATAAAACTAAAAGTGGAAAATGGCAAAGAGGTATACCTGATGTATAACAGTCAAAAGGAAAGTGCCAAGGAAGGATATTTTCCCTGTCATAAGTGTAATCCTTAGTTTATTCTATTACAAAGGTACTTGTAAAAAATATTTCTGTAAACAAGAAAAAAGTATTTTATTATTGTCAAATTTTATGTTATAATATCGAAATGTGTAACAAAATATTATTAAATTTATGAAATGCTTTATATATATGTGAAGCTGAATTATTTTGATATATTATGGTTACAAATTTGTTGAGATTATATTATACTATATTTTTGATTAGTGTCTATAAAAATAAACAGGGTCAAGGGAGAAGTGTGAAATGTCTGATAAAGGGCCGGACAATAATATTCAACAGATAGAACAAAAATTGAGACTTGAAAAGGAGTATAAAGGTGGAGCCGGTTGGTTTTACTGGTTAGCCGGTTTATCCCTGGTAAACTCTATTGTTGCGCTGTTTGGAGGTAACTTAAACTTTGCTATTGGATTGGGAATAACGCAAATAGTAGATGGTATGGCATTGGGTTTGTATGAGACTTACGGAAACTTTATTATAAAAGCGCTTGCTCTTGGAGTGGATTTCTGTGTTAGCGGAATTTTTATCCTTTTTGGAGTGTTTGCTAATAAAAGGCATAAATGGGCTTTTGTAACAGGTATGATTCTATATTCACTCGATAGTTTAATATTTCTATTGACTAAGAGTTATCTTGGGTTAGCGTTCCATGCGTTTGCTTTATATTTTATATATAAAGGGTTTAAGGCAAGCAAAGAGATTGCTGAACTTGAAAATAGCCTGAAAAATGATAACTACAACATTGGTACAGAGGAAAATTAGAGTATTCATTTTATAATATCCAAATGTGTAATAAAGTTTTGTTGAATTTATGTAATGCTTTTTATGGAAGTAGTTTGGTTGATAGTATAAAAAACGCTGTAGTAAGTTGACGGTAAGCACCAAGCTGTTATATAAGTTTTGGTGCTTTTTATATATAAAAAAGTCTTTTAATTATTATTTTATATTTAATGAACTTAAGGGGGAGTTAACTTTGAAGATGAAGTATTTAAAAAGCCTATTATCAATTTGCCTTGTTTTTTCTATTGTTTTTTCAATTCTTATAGGTAACGGTTCAGCAGAGACCATAAATGGTGAAGGCAAGGTAAATGGAAATAACGCCTTGGCCGGAGGAAACCAGACTTCTGTGTCTGAATCCGTATATAACCAAAACCCGGACTTAGATAAGTTGAAGTTAGAAGATGAAAAAAATCTTGATAAAGTGAAGAAAGCCGCTAAAGGAGAGAAGGGTAAGAATACCAGAGTACTGGTGAAGTTTAAGAACATTGAAAGTGCCGATAAGGTAAAGAAGGCTGTAGCCGGCAAATTAAAGACAACCAGGCTTGAATTTAGAAATGAAATTAAGTCTCGAAAAATTCAGGTTTTTGAGATTGGCGAAGCTGATAATATGGAAAGCGTAATAAGTGAGTTTAAGAAAAACTCTGAAGTTGAATACGCACAGGAAGATAGGGAGCTTGACCTGTTCGCTGCTCCAACCGATCCAAGGTTTCAAGAGCAGTGGGGACTATATAATAATGGACAGGCTGTAATGGGCCAATCCGGGATAAGCGGAGTGGATATAAATGCCCTAAATGCATGGGATAAGACAAAGGGTTCAGAGGATGTGGTGGTAGGTATCCTTGATACAGGGATTGATATATATCATGAGGACCTAAAGGAGAATATATACATAAATAATGGCGAAATACCAGGTAACGGTATAGATGATGACGCCAACGGTTATATAGATGATATAAACGGTTGGGACTTTTCCGCTAATGATAATACAGTTTTTGATTCTGCCAATGATGATATGCATGGAACACATGTAGCAGGGATTATAGCTGCTAAGGAGAATGGAACCGGTGTCCTTGGTACTTCACCAAATGTTAAAGTACTTCCCTTAAAATTTATAAACGGGAATTTCGGGTATACATCTGACGTAATTGAAGCAATTGAGTATTCCAAAAAGATGGGAATACAGATCATAAACTGCAGCTGGGGCGGAACAGGAGAAAACACAGCCTTAAAAGAAGCAATGGCTGAAAGCGGAATACTTTATGTATGTGCTGCCGGTAATTTGGGGGTTGATTCATCTTCATCTCCTGTTTATCCTGCGAACTTTGATATTCCAAACATCATATCGGTAGCTGCAATAGACAACAAGGGCTATATTGCACCTTTTTCAAGCTATGGAAGCAGTATTGATATAGCTGCTCCTGGGGTCAATATCTTAAGTACGCTGCCTGGAAATGGCTATGGAATGTTGAGCGGTACATCCATGGCTGCACCTTTTGTCACGGGAACAGCAGCTCTATTAAAAAGCTTCAGCCCTGAAATATCTGTAAGGGAAATTATAAACAGAATAAATAATAATGCAGCAAAAACTTATAAGCTTGAGAGAAAAGTATCTTCAGGCGGCAGAGTTGATGCTTTGGCTGTCATTGACAATATTATGCCGAAGCCTGAAATATGGGACCCTTCTTCACCAGTATCATCACAAAATAGCCATCAGAATAAGAATATAGAAGAAATCATAAGCCTGCCTACAGATAACTTAGCCGTATCAAACGGAAAGGTTAAAAAGCCTTTGTTGATTGAGAACAGCATTCAAAGCACGCCAAAAAGAGGGGGGCCGCCTCCTTCCGACAATGGACTTAATACAGTCCGTTATGATTTGGAGGTTCAAAACATATCACCCTTATCATATATTTATGAAGTGGAGCCAAACGATACTTCTTCAACAGGTATGCCTGTGTCAATTGGAACGGTGTATGCTACCATTTCACCAAACAATCTAAATGACTGGTTTATAGTAAACCTTGAAGCCAACAAGCAGTATACCATAAGCCTGAAAGGATTGCAGGCAGGAGACGATTTGGGTCTGTTCCTTTATAACCCTGACCTCTCATATGGGGGAGAATCAGACCACTTTGGCAATGCAGATGAAAGTATTACAATCACAACAACAACTGCAGGGTATTATTATATAAATACATATTGCTTTTCTTATGCACCTTCAGGGGAACACACTTACCAGCTCTTGATCTATCCTAATGATGCAGCACCCGACTCATACGAGCCAAACGACAGTAAAAATACAGCAAAGAGTATAGTCAACAATACACCTGTCAGTGCCAATATAAATATAAACACGGACGAAGACTGGTATGTTATAAATGCCGACAGGTCAGGAAGACTCACTATAACACTGGACAATATTCCATACGGGTGCGATTATGACGTATCAATCTATGATGGAAGCACTTTTTATATGGGAGGATCATATTTTATCAATAATGCCAATGAAAAGGCTAATATACTGATTCCAAGCCCTGGTCAATACTATATAAGGGTGTATTCCTATACAGGGTCTGATCCATCAGTAAATTATGAGCTTAAGGCCGGTATATCAACTCCGGACAGCTATGAAACCAATGACTATACCTTTGAGGCCACAGATGTTGCTATGGGAAGCTCCATACTTGCAACTATTGACAACAAGCGGGATGATGATTGGTTTGAAGTATATATTAATGAAGCTGGAAATTATACTTTTGAGCTTCAGAATATCCCTGCAGGTACAGACTATGATATATACATTAATGACTTTGCCGGCAACTATGTGACAGGTTCCTTCATGGCTGCAAATACTAATGAGTATGTGAATGTTCCGCTTAATGCAGGGAATTACTATATAAAAATTTATTCTTATTCAGGGTTCTCCGAAACCTTAAAGTACACGTTTTCACTCTATAAGGAAAACTCTTTGACCATTGCAATGCCGTATATAAGAGCAAATGCAGGTGATACCATACAAGTACCTGTAAATATTCATAACCTTCCTATTGAAGGTATATGTAACTTTGACTTTTCAATAAAGTATGATAAGAACGTCTTAACTTATACCGGATTTACACCAGGTACACTGACAAACACATCTGATGCTGAAATTGATGCTCAAGATACTGCAGAAGGTGTGAAGGTATTATATGTAGACAATTCATCTGCTGTTAATATGCCAATAAGAAATTCTGGGGAGTTGTTCAAGCTTAATTTTACGATGAACAGCAATGTTACAAATGGGGCGTATGAGTTAAGCTATAACAATGGCTGGTGTTTTGGAAGACTAATGACTGATGGCAATGTAGATGCGATTAGGGACGTGGTCTTCAAGCCGGGTCTTCTTATGAGCGGAAGCTATGGCATAAGTAGTCTGCATTCAGCAGTACAGCCTGAAAGGGTTGAAGCGTTAAGTGGGGTTACCGGTATTGTTTATGGAGATTTGAATGGTGACGGTTTAGATAATAGTACAGATTTGACTCTGTTAAAAAGATATATATTTGGTATTATTACTGAATTTCCATCACCAAATGGGAAAACAGCAGCAGAGGTAAGTGGGGATGGATTAATCAATAGTACAGACTATACTCTTGTTAAGAGAAAGATACTAAAGATAATTGAAGTGTATCCTGTTGAGTTGATAACTCCAACTCCAACAGCAAGTGAGACACCAACTCCCTCGCCGTCTGTATCACCATCACCAACAGATTCAGTGGCACCAACTGCGCCTACAAATCTAAAGATGATAGATAGGACAGATACCTCTATTTCATTAGAATGGACAGCGTCTACAGATATAGATGTAGCAGGGTATAATATTTATCGTAAAGAAACGATAGTAGGCACTACAAGTGAAATAAAAGTAGGTTCTACAAATGAAACACACTTTAACGATACAAATCTAAAACAGGGTACGAAGTATACATATACTATAACAGCGTATGATAAATCAGGGCTTGAATCTGATAAGAGTGAACCTCTAGAGGTAACTACATATTCTTTGAGTATCGAAAAACTTTTTGTTGCACAAGTAGATAATTCAATAACTGTGTCATGGAATGCTGTAATAGGAGCTTCATCATACCTTATTGAAGTTGACGGTATTGCATATGACATTGGTAATAGTACTTCTTACAAACACACTAATCTAATTCCTAATACTCGTCATACTTATAAAGTGCATGCATCTAACCAATCGGTGTGGAGTGAAAAGATAACCGTATATAGTTATCCCGGAAAGCCTATTGATGTAAATGCAACGATAAATGAAACCACTAATACTGTAACCATATCTTGGGAAGCAGTAAATGGAATTAATAAATATTTAGTATTTAGAAGTGATAAAGTGGACCCAATAGCAGCAACTTCAACATTAGAGTACATAGATAAAGACTCCCTATTGCTAGGTATTGACTATACATATGAAGTTCGAGCAATAGATGCAAGTGGAAAAGCAACTGGAGATAGCGGGAGAGTAATTGTTAATACAGGTACAGCTAACATTGGTACTGATACAGTTTTATATGAAAATAGAGTATATATGAATCTTTTATATGAAGATAGAACTGGGAGAGCAAATCAAGGGCCTACACTGAACATGAATAGTTATAAACTAACTGTATGTAAAAATTTTAAACAAACTTCATGGGCGCAAATACACGTAAATCAAGGAAGAATGGAGATATATGGTGACTATAATATCTCTGGAGGGTTCGAACTCGATGAACCATATTTGAGAATGACCAACAATGAAGATTATATATACGTTGGTGGAAGCTTAAAATTAGATGTGGAAGTAGACAGTTATTTCGGGGAGCACTGTTTAAGTGCAGGAACTATAGAAATTAAGGGAGATTTTATACTAGGGAACACAATTGGCAATCAATATAAAAGATTCTCTGCAAGTGGAACCCATAAAGTTATTTTAACTAGCGATAAGTTACAATCTATTTCTATTGAATACCAGCTTTATAATTATTTCAATATTTTAGATTTAAGCAAGTCAAAAGGGGTAGTAATAAAAAATATATCTAATGACATATTTCAAGGATCAGAAATTCGAGCTAATCAATTGATAGGGATTGAAAAAATAAGTTATACATTATGTGATTCACCAGTTAAATTTTCCAGGTCAAATGTTAGTTTAATTACTGATACGTCAATTGACGGAAATGTTGTAGTAGAAGGCGGCAGCCTTAATTTATACGGCAAGAGCTTAGAAGTAAAAGGTGATTTAAAAATACAATCAAGGTTAGAGTTAGGAGGAGGAAATCTAACTGTTGTAGAAGACCTGATACTATGTTCCGGAGATATTCCTGTTGATATGTCTGGCAGTATCATAAAGGTGGATGGAAACCTTATTCAAACGCGTGCAACTCTAGATATAAATAAAGGCATATTGAAGGTAGCAGGGAATTATACAATTGATCAAAGCATAATATACTTGAAAATGGACCAAGAGGAAGATTACGTATATGTAGGAGGTAACTTTTATGTAAAGGCATATGCTCCTTACGGATTTTCAGAATTTTTATCTGAAGGTACTATTGAAATAAAAGGTGATTTTAAACAAGAAATTAGAAGTGCGTATACTTACTCATTCAATGCAAGTAATAAACATAAAGTCTTTTTGAGTGGGGAAAGAAAACAGAATATAAGTTTTGTAGAACCAAGGTGGAACCACTTCAATATCCTTTGTATAAACAAACCGCTTGAACATGGATATAATTTGGAGTATTTGAACAATTACCCAGATGCTAAACCATGGAACACCCTGGAAGAGGACTTTTCATCCACCCCTCGAGTCGGAACTACAGTAACAAAGGCATCCCTAAGCCCTGCAAGAAAGGAACTTGCACTGGCAGAAGTAAATGCAAAACTATACGCCTTTGGAGGAAGCTACCCTGATCCCGCCAACCCAGGCAAGGATATATACCTAGATACCGTATCCGAGTATGATTACCTGAAAAACCAGTGGAGTGTACAAAGCTCTACCGGTATTTCACCTGACCCTAAGAGGATGCTTTCTGCAAAAGGTGACATGGCTGTTGCTGCCAGCGATAGTGAGATTTATCTGATCGGTGGATATGACGGCACAAGATACTTAAGTACTGTTGAAGTGTATAACCCTGCAGCAGGTGAATTTACAAAAAGGGATGCTGCCTCGATGATTCCTAATATGCCGACAGCAAGAAGGGGAGCAAAAGCTGTATTAATAGGCCGCAAAATATATGTGATAGGCGGATATGACGGCACTCAATATCTTGACAAGGTTGAAGTATATGATTTGGACAGTATAGATAAGCAATGGATTACAAAGCAAAAGAACAGTACTACGGAAACTTGGATGACTCCAAGATCAAACTTTGGTATGGCAGCTTATGGTGGAAAGATTTATGTATTTGGTGGAGTAAACAGCAGCGGCTACCTTTCATCAATTGAAGAGTATAACCCTGCGACAAATACATGGACAACACTTAGTGTAAGGCTAAGTACTGCTAGAAAAGACCTTGCTGCTTGTACAATGAGCGGTAGAATCTATACCCTGGGTGGAACCAACGGCAGCGTTCTTGGTACTGTTGAGGAATTTGATCCTGAAACAAAGACAATAAAAAGCTGGCCTATCCTTAGTAAATCAAGGAGCGCCTTTGGTGCGGCTGTAGCATACAACAGGATTTTTATTGTTGGAGGAATAGACGGTAATAAGGTTTTAAGTGATGTAGCAGAATATTTTACAAAGAAGATACCGGGCCTAAAATTCCTTGATTCACTAAATGGACTTAAAGGTAACAGACATCTTTATGATAAGAGTGGGGTTAATAAGGTATCAGGTAACTACTTAACACAGGTAGAGGATTTTAGGATAGACAGCCCTGCTATCGACCTTGAGGTAATAAGAACATATAACTCTAGTGATGTAGAGTATAAAGACGCAGCAGTAACAGAAGACGGATGGAGGTTTAATTTTGAGACTTCCATTAAGGATATAAAAGGAGAAATGCTTAAAGTTACAGCATCAACTCTTAACTTAAGAGAAGAGCCTGGTAACCTTTCAAGTCTGACTTATACAGACCCGGTAGAGTGGGATATAATACAATCTCTTGCAAATGGAAGCTACGTTAAAAAGGCAGGTGCAGAAATAACAGTTGGAAGCAGCAAGTGGTATAAGGTAATAACAAAAAATGGTGTTACTGGATGGGTATCAGCCAGGTATGTGAAAGCAGTATATGGGATAGAAATAACCTATGATTCAGGTACAAAGCTTATATTTGAGCCTGATGATAGTAGACCGGGTTATTATATTTCTCCGCCGGGGAATTACGATATACTGCGTAAAATTGCTGAAGGAGTCTTCACACTGACCACTAAAGAAAAGATTACATACGAGTACCACAGTGGAAGGCTTGCATTTATACATGACAGGTATGGAAACAAGATAAAGTTTGAATATGAAAACGACTCTACTTACGGTACAAGGCTTAAGAAGATATTCGACTGCGATCCTATAAATGCCGGTGAAATAGGACGTACACTGACATTAAACTATAATGCAGCAAGCGGGAAGCTTGAAAACATAATAGATAAAGCAGGAAGAAAGGTTAGTTTCACATATTATGCCGATGGAAAGCTTGATACGGTAACAGATCAAAATGACAGCGTAACAAAATACTACTATTACGCCGGTAATGACAGTATTGAGGGAGCAAGGCACAAGCTTGAATCTATTGCAAGAAAGGTTAATTCGACTACAGAAGTAAAAGTCCTTACCAATAAGTATGATGGTAATGGAAGACTGTATAAACAGCTTGACAATCTTAATAGGCCTACATACTACCTCTATGAGGACCTGATTTCTGATGACAAGTCAGACCAGGTGACAGACAAAAATGAAATAAAACGAACTGTAATAGATAAAAGGGGTAACTCAACAGTAGAAGTATATAATGTTAATTTTCCTGGCAGGCCCATTAAAAAGATTGATCCAAATGAAAGGGAAACATTGTATTCATATTATGTAACTTATACGGAAGGGACAAATTCGGTTACATATAATACTACAAACCTGACTAATGCGGATCTAAACAGCAATGTTAATGACCACAAACATAGGGCATACAATGTCATGAGGATGAGAAACCTTCCGGAGAAGACTGAAACAACAATCGAAATGCTAAGAGCTGACGGTGTAGTCAAAGGCAATACTACTAAAGTTGAGAAGGATGAAAAAGGTAATGTCTACAAGATTACAAATCCTGACAATACTACAAGGACATACAGTTATTATGCTAATGGAGATCTTGAATATGAAATTGATGAGGCAAACCAACAGACATACTATTATTACGAGAGCTATGGAGCAAATGGACGTCTGACAAAGGTGATAAAGCCTGCTGACAAGGGTGTAATATACACAACAACAAACAGAGAGGAAAAATTTGCAAACACTGAAAACATAGTAAGGGACGCAATAACTTCATATATTTATAAAGCTGACGGGGGAACCAGCAAAATAAAGGGCTGCCTGGTTGAAAAGATAACTTATGCAAACGGTACATGGATTTCATATGAATATAACGATAATGGAACACTTTTATCTTCTTCTGCCGAAGAGAGTAAAAAAACAACTTTTACGTATGACGGATGCTTTAGAGTAACATCAGAGACTACACCTTTAGGTTATAAGACAGAATACAGATACAATAATCTTAATCAAGTTACTCATGTTATAAAGAAGAACCAGGATGATTCAATTGTAAGTACAAGCAGGTCATACTATGATTATGCTGGAAGAAAGAGAAAGGAAGTTAATCCTTTATTGTATGATGCCACTAAGGATAGCGGAGCTGACTACAGCGGTACAGCATCAAGTGAATATGAGTATGACCCATACGGAAGGATAACTAAATTAACAAGCAATGTAAGAAGAGACAATGGAACAGAAGTAAGCTATATAACTAACTATTTTTATGATACTGAAGGAAACCTGGAGAGAACGGAAAGAGGGGAGATGCCTAAAGGTGATGCAACCGGTAAGGTGAGCAGGGGCGTCTACATATACAATTATGACTCTCTTAAAAGGCTTACAGGTGTGAGTTTTAAGGAAAAAGCAAGCGATATCAATTCCCTTTTACTTGAAGAGTATTCATATGACTATGGTACAGGACTTGATAATGGAACCTATGCATCTATAAAATTACATAAAAAGTACTTAAATGATAATGAATTTGCATTAACTACATATTGGTATGACTTTGCAGGAAGACTTGTTAAGGTTATAAATCCTAAGGAGAACAATAGCGACCCTAATGAACCTACTGTATCCACAGACACCGCTTACTATAGTGACGGCAAGGTTAAAAGCGTTAAGGATGCCAGAGGAAACACTACTTATTATACCTATGGAAATTTTGATTATGTGAGTGATGGTCAAGACAGCATAAGGTATGAGGAAAAGCTTGTACCTGTGGAAAAAGAAGGTTCTACCTACAGAGTATCTTATAGCGGAATCAATTACGATAAGGCTGGAAGAAAAGTTCAAGAGATAAATTATGTTGATTTGATTGAGGCAAGTTGGTCTGCGGAGAGTGGAAAATACATTATAGGTTCTTTATTAGGGAAAAAATCTATAAGTGTATCTTATTCATATTACAATGACAGCAAGGTAAAACTGATAAGCTATTCAAACGGCAAAAAGTTTGAGTATTTCTACGATGATGACGGTAATCTTATTGAAGAGAGGACAACCTTTGATAAAGATGCATCGGGACAGTATAGGAAGAACATTATACTATACCTTGACTATAATGCTCATGGCAAACCGGAGAAAACTGCTGTACTTATTAAGAATAGCGATTTAAACCAGGATATAATTTCATCTAGCGATAATATCGTACCGTTTGAAAGTTTATTTTATATGAATGAACAGGGTGTGACGGTTTATGGACCTTATGAATACCATGCCAACAGCAGTGCAATTGTAACAACGTATAGTAATTTTGATGCCCAGGGAAATGCCGGAACAATAACATACCCCAATAACTCTACTGAAAGCTATATCTATGATAGTCTTGGAAGAGTAGTGAAAAAAGTTATTACGGCAAAGGATGTAGAAAATCCACAGGGAGAAGGGCAGAACAAGAATGTTGAGACAATCACAACCTATAACTGGGAAGGAAAGGTCAGCAGGGTAGAGGTCAGGTCAAAATATGGGACTGTAGTTACTCCTTTGAGCAGTGTAGACTATGTATACAGTAACAGGGGATTTTTAATAAAAACAACGAATAGTGTTACATTGAATAAATACAATAAAGATACAAAAACAATTACAAAAGAATTGCAAAGCCTGTCTACTGCATACGAGTATGATACTGCAGGAAGACTAATTGCAGAAGTATCGCCTCAAAACTATATTGAAGGCCAAAAACCATCAGGAGCAGATAATTATATAAAGTATACCTATTACAAATCAGGATTGTTAAAGACAAAAAGCTTTGTGGGCTACAAAATAGAATATAATCCGGCTGATAAGCTTTTCCATAGCTTACCATCAAGCATCGTAATCGAGGCATATACCTACGATGAGAACGGAAATGTTAAAAAGAAGGTTGATGGAGAGGCTTATAGTAAGGCAAGTTCAATTGATGCTGCTTATGGTGTAGAGTATACATATAATCTTTCAAATCAGGTTGAGACTGTAAAGAATCCCGAGATTACAAGCAGCAGTAACAGGAATTACAATAAAAGTTATATGTACGATGGACTAGGAAGAAAGGTCAGTGAGTTTTCAGCATATGGTAAAGAAATAAATGTATTAAAATATGATTCATCAACACCGTTGAATGTTTCAAGTCTAAAATACTCCTTAACCATGTATGCCTACGGTGATGCAAGCAATGAGCTTGATGTCTATATTATGGAAGACATAGATAATCCTATTGCTGTAGAGAAAAGGATAAAGACTGAAAACTATGATTATCTTGGAAATATCAAGATTATTAAAGATGCTAAAGAAAATGGAACAGTTTATGAGTACAATGACCTTGGCAAGGTAAGGAATATAACATACCCTGGGGATGATTCTATTGATTCAAACACTGTAGAATACAAGTACGATTCCATGGGTAATATCAAGCTTGAAAAGAATGGGCTTGGCATCTGCAGCGAGTACGAATATGACCCACAGGGAAGAGTACTTGGTAAAAAAGTATATAAAGAGGGTGAAATTGATAAAGCAACCGTAACCCGCTATTGGTACGATTTACATGGTAATGTAAAATATGAGATTGACCCGAATGGGGTTGTTACGGAGTATCAATATGATGAACTTGGAAGAGTAATTAAGACCAGTGTTAAGAATGAAAAGCTAATTGATGCAGGTACAGGAAATATAAGCACCTTAAGAACTTCGGTTCATGAGAAATATATTTGCTATAACAAGGATGGTAAGGTTGGAGAGGAAGTAGAAGTTGTTAAATCAGTAGATTCTGTAACAAAAGCATCCTATAGGGTATATGTCTATAAATATGATAATATGGGAAGGCTTATAGAAAAAATTGATCCATCCGGTGTGTCTATAGAAAAGATAAACTATAATTTAAATAGTGCCCAAACCCAGTCTTTTGATGGTGAAGACCATTTAAAGGAATTCCAATACAATAAGGATGGAATGCTTGCTGCTACTAAAGACTATCACGAAAATGGTAAATTACATATATGGAGACAGACATATGATGCAGCAGGGAATATCGCAACCAAAGAAGATGGACTTGGGAATGAGACGTTATATATTTATAATGAGTTTGGTCAGTTAAAAGAAGTTAAATTTTTAGAGTTTGATTCAAATAATAGTCAAGAGCAGAAGCAATTTAAGGATATTAAAACATTGACACTCTATAGCTATGATGCCAACGGAAATATGGAGACACAAAGTTTCAATGGTAAACTTCCTGTCAAATACGAATACAACGCAAGGAACCTGTTGATAAAGAAGACATATTCCGGTGCCGTTGCAAATGTTGAGACTTTTAGTTATTATAAAGATGGAAGTTTGAAACAAAAAGTTGATAGAGAGAACATAAAAACAACATACCAGTATAATCCGCAAGGCTTGGTAGCTGAAGAAAATGCAGCTAGAACTGAAGTAATAAACGGAATACAAACAACGACGACTTATACAAAGAGAACTTATAGTTATGATAAAAACGGAAATGTGCTGGCTGCATCAGTTGAATCATCAAGAGGTTCAGGAAATAGTATAATTAGGACTTATGATGATGTCAATAGAGTTATCACAAAGTCAGTATCAGGCGTAACAGGCAAAGCAGTATATGTATACGATATTGTAACTGATGGAGGAATGATTGCAGAAACAAGTGTCGACCAGATGTTAAATAAAACCACAAAGGTATACGATGCAGTTGGAAGGCTTGAATACGTAAAGAATGGGAATGAAACATCTTCGAATATTGCCAGTTACAGCTACTATAAAAATGGTGCAAGAAAGAGTGTAGTTTACTCATCTGGAGCCACGGAAACATATGAATACTTTGATGACGGACTCTTAAAGAAGCTCACAAACGGTAAAGATGGTACTACTCTGGGCATTATAGAAACTTTTGAGTATACTTATGATGCTAATCACAATATAAGGTCAAAAGTTGATAAAAAAGGTAAGACCGAATATGAATATGATGCTCAAAACAGGCTGAAATTAGTTAATGAAATTTACTGTAACCGCAAAACAGAATATACATATGATTCTGCAGGGAATAGAGAGACAGAAAAAACAACGGTTAATGATTCAGTAATTCAAGCCAATGTGTATACTTATAGTGATTCAAACTGGCTAACTGGTATTCAAATGACAGGCCAGACTAATAAATCAGTATCCTTTGGTTATGATAATAATGGAAATCAGACAAGCAGTTCGGATACAGGGTTTGAAAATGAATATGATGAATTTAACCAGCTAGTTAAGACTACAAAAGGTACTACCGATACTTTTGTATACACATATAATGCAGAAGGATATAGAATAGGGAAGAGCATAAACGGATCTTTGACAACATATTTATATGAGTACGATAAAGTCGTGCTGGAATTAGACTCCGTAGGCAATCAAACAGGCCGCAACATCTATGGCACTAACCTCCTGATGCGTACCACCGGTGGCCAATCCTACTACTATATGTATAACGGC
>JBMOLK010000233.1:0-6986 GCA_049325575.1 Bacillota bacterium
CAACGAAGTAAAGCAAGCTATCACCTCACTTTTCAAAGTGCATATACACATTATTCCCATGACTACCTGGGAAATTCCATCTAAGAAACATGATTGATGAAATTTAAGGGATTACTATCAGGCGGGGAAGTATCAGACTTATACAGCACAATATCCTTGTTTCGTGATGAAAACAAGGAATAACCATCACATCCAAGCGAATGATGTGAACAGTTATCAGTATCATACTTATAACTACCCGGAACAACCCAGGACTTTAAATTATGAGTATCATCCAACAAAGTGGAATACTTAATAAAAACTGTATCTGAAAGAAGGGTAGGATTATCTTTGGCGTCCTGCCCTTTTTTAAAAGCATCAACCTGGCTTGTTGATGGTTCGTTGTCAATCATCAACAAGTCTAACCCGACATCGGTATAAAGATGAGGGCTAAATATATATTCAGCTAAGTTTACAGTACCTTCTGAAGTTAATGCCGATAGAATCAGCAAACTTATAAAAAGCTTTCTTAACATCTGTACCTTCCTCAAACAAATCTAAGCTTATTGTAATAATATCTAATTTTCAAAATATAATCAACACTAAAAAACATATGTTTATAAAGATCTACATCATGTTTTGTGTTTATAGTCTGTCTAAGATGGTTTTATAGCCGTCGGCTCCATAATTCAATGCCCTGCTTATTCTACTTATTGTTGCTGCACTGGCACCCGTCTTTTCTTTTATCTCGGTGTAAGTCTTGCCTTCTCTAAGCATTTTTGCAACTTCAAGCCTCTGGGCAAGAGCTTTTATTTCAGATACTGTACAAATATCCTCAAAAAAGTTATAACACTCTTCTATATTCCTAAGGAGCAAAATTGCCTCAAACAGTCTGTCTGTCATCTCATCTTTAATTTTGGAATTCATAAATCTTTCATCCCCTGTTCCTTCCTCAAAAGACTCAAAGTTTGCTGCACCTTTGAGATTACAATATCAGCTTTTTCATAAACAGTCAAGAATCCATGTCTTTATGTATGTAATATTAATTTAAAAAACTTGTAATATTCGTGAAAAAAACTGTAGAAATTAAATCAAATGTATGCTATAATTAAAGTGAGATTTGTAATACTCTTAATTCCTCATAGTAAGAAATGAGGTTTTTTTTTGTAGGGTTTGACTTCTTAATTTATAACTATACCGACTTATCCATTCCGTAATATCTTTTGTTATAATTCTTAGTTATTCTCTTTGCAAAATTGTAATTATTTGTATCTCAATTCACCATTATTATGTCTTTAAACTCAACTATCTGTGACTTTTACAGATTAACATAATTCGCTGCGTTGCTTTTTATAGAATATTTTGTCGAATTTCGCGAAGTTATGACGTTATGTTACATATTTCTACATTTTATTGTATATTGATTATAGTAATTTTTTAAAAGTTACTCCCCTAAATCCCGTGGCATTCTCCCTTCTCATCTTTGGAATGCACGGGGTATTTTTTTATCTAAATCTGCTTTCTGCCCAGTTCTGATTAAACCTGTAAAGCCTTGAAGGCCTGTGCCCCGCATCCTTTGTATACTCTTCGGTTTCTAAAACCATATCTTGAATTTTCCTTCTGAAGTTTGCTTTTAATAGTTCTTTTCCCAGAATAATTTCGTAAACCTGCTGAAGCTCCGTTAATGTAAAAAGCTCCGGCATTAATTTAAAAGCAATATCAGTATATTCAATCTTATTTACAAGCCTCTCAAGCCCGTACCAAATTATTATTGCATGGTCAAAAGCAATACCCTTGCATTCTACCAACTCCCTTTTAATTCTCGAAGACTTCCCTTCAATCGTCTTAGTTACCTTTAATACAGCAGACAATGTCTCTTCTTCAGATGATAGCTCAATCTTAATCAACTGCACAAGATTATAACCTTTTTCCGTCTCTGTCTTTTTTTCACTTATGAGACTTCTATCAACAGTAAACCATTTTGCATCATCGGCATCATCTCCTGCAGTAATTTTAAGGGAAGAACTGTCCACCAAGGCCATATAGGAGCAGCTTATAATCCTTGTTCTGGGGTCCCTGCCTACATCACCCCATGTATAAAGCTGTTCCATATATATGCTGTCAATACCTGTTTCTTCCTTAAGCTCTCTTAAGGCTGCTTCATCCAGACTTTCATCTATTCCTACAAACCCTCCGGGGATTGCCCATTGACCCATAAAAGGATGGTCCCCCCTCTTTATAAGCAGTATTTTTAAAGACTTCTCCGAAAGCTTCCTGTAATTCTCCTTTTCTTCATTTGTAACCGTAAATAAAAGCATATCCACTGTTACTGAAGGCCTTTCATATTTACCGGCATCGTATGAAGCTAAAAATTCTTCTTCAGTCTGTCCTCTCTTATTTATAACAGGTTTTTCATCCATCTGTCCCGACTCCTTCTTCAGTTAGTATTAAATTGATATTATCATTTTATTACCGTTTTATTTGCAAGTCAAGGTGGTTATTATATTTATAAAAGCCTCCCTGCTGTGGCACGCTAATTTATAAATTACAGGAACTATAGTATAATATATAAAGAGATGAAGATGTAAAAGCAGATAACTTGATGAGCAAAAACTAAAGTACTGGAAAGGAAGCATCAATGAACAGTAAAATCAACATTGGTATACCGGAAGAGGTAATATATATAATTGATACACTGAATATGAATAACTACAAAGCTTATATAGTAGGTGGATGTGTCAGGGACAGCATAATGGGAAAAGAGCCTAAGGATTGGGATGTCACAACAGAAGCTAAGATGGATGAAATAAAAAGTCTTTTTGGGAAGACAATTGATACCGGAATAAAGCACGGTACAGTGACAGTTGTTCTAAATAAAAACAATTATGAGATAACAACTTTTAGAGCACTATCAGAAGATAATCCCATTACTATAGAGGGCGATATGCGCTTAAGGGATTTTACAATTAATGCAATAGCATTTCACCCAAAGGAAGGATTTATAGATCCATTTAAAGGCTTGAAGGATATAGAAAACTCCGTTATCCGTGCTGTTGGAAGAGCTCAAGACCGGTTTACCGAAGACCCTCTTAGAATGCTAAGAGCGGTGCGCTTTTCTTCAACACTGGGTTTTGAAATTGACAAGGAAACTTTAATCTCTATTAAACATAACTCTCAGCTTATTAGCACCGTCAGTCCGGAAAGAATAAGGGATGAGCTTACAAAAATCCTTGTATCAGCAAGACCTATGAACTTTAAGTTACTAAGAGAGACGGGCCTATTAAAACATGTATTGCCGGAATTTGATATATGTTTTGAGACTACCCAGAATCATCCCTATCATGTTTACAATGTTGCTGAACATTCTTTGCATACTGTCTCAAGTATTGAGAATGAAAAAAACTTAAGATGGACAATGCTTTTACACGATACAGGTAAAGCGGTCACTAAAACAACTGATACTGACGGAATCGACCATTTCTACGGTCACCCTGAAAAAAGTGTTCAAATCGCAAAGAAAGTTTTGGAAAGGCTCAAATTTGACAATAAAACATTAAACAGGGTTTGTACCCTTATAAAGCATCATGACAGACGGATAGAACCAAACCACAGGTCTGTACGAAAAGCCGTAAGTGTGGTGGGTGAAGACATGTTTGAAGACCTTCTTAAAGTGCAGGAGGCAGACAAGAAAGGCCAAAATCCCCAATATCTTAACGATAGACTTGATGCACTTAATAGGATAAGAAGAATATACTATGATATCAGGGAAAAGAATCAATGTCTTACCCTTAAGGACCTGGCTGTTGACGGGTCTGACCTTACTAATTTGGGATTTGAGCAAGGACGGGAAATAGGTATTATTCTTAATGATCTCCTTGAAATGGTTATCGATGACCCTGAACTAAATACAAAAGAAAGCTTGATTAAGTTGATTAACACTCGCAGAAAGTAAGGGAGATGCTCCTATGACTTCGGAAACCTTCACCTTTAAATCCATGGATGGGGTTGATATTTTCGTATACAAGTGGGTGCCGGATGGCAGTATTAAGGGGGCCGTCCAGATTGCCCATGGTGTAAGCGAGCATGCAGGCAGATATGAACATTTTGCCACAAAACTGGTTAGAGAGGGTTATATAGTATATGCAAACGATCATAGGGGACATGGAAGAACTGCCAAAACAGTTAAAAACTTGACATATCTCGGAAACGACGGTTGGAATTCAATGGTTCGAGATGCTTATGATTTAACTTATATAATTAAAAAAAATCATCCTTATACTCCACTTTTCTTCTTTGGACACAGCATGGGAAGTTTTGTCCTAAGACAATATCTTTATCAATATCCGAATGAAATTAATGGAGCAACCCTTGCTGGAACCGGCAGCGTTGATAAGATTCTTCTTAACGCCGGTATCCTCATTGCCAAAAGGCTCATTGATAAAGACGGAGCTAAAAAAAGGAGTTATTATTTAAATAGATTGGCTTTTGGAAGCTTTAATATAAGAATTACCAATCGTAAAACCATTTTCGATTGGATAAGCAGGGATGAAGATGTCGTAAAAAAGTTTATCCATGACCCTTTGTGCGGTATTCCCTGTACGAATAACTTCTTTTACGAATTACTAAGCGGAATTAAGGAAATACAAAGAACAAATAATATGGACAGTATTCCTAAAAGCACTCCCATACTCCTGGTTTCAGGGGATAAGGACCCTGTCGGCCACTGGGGTAAGGATGCTTTGTCACTGGCAAAGCAATATGAAGAAACAGGAATTAAGGATATACAATGTAAGCTTTACAAAGACTGTCGCCATGAATTAATCAATGAAATCAACCGTGATGAAGTAATAGAAGACATAATCAGATGGATTAACTCCCATATTAATTAATCCCCTTTCACTTCATAATGGAATGCTGTGTCATTTATCTTCCCTATCCCTGGATCCTTTTATATAAATCCATGACCCATTTTGCAAGTTCATGATTGCTTGCGTATAGAACCCCCTTATGATTCATATAAGTAGAATCTGCACGGTTTAAATCAAGGGAGTCTCCATATATATCGCAAACTTTAGCCCCACACTCTGAAAACAGGCAGCTTGTTGCGGCAAAATCCCACAAACATCCACCACCGGTTCCTTTTTTGGGAAACTTGAAATAACAAGCAGGATGATTTTCCAATACCCAACAGGCATTCATGACTGCACCACCACGTTTTATGAACTCAAACCCTCTCAAACCATTTTGGGTAGCAAATCTTTCAAGTTCTTCAGTTATTATATTAAATAATTGATTTTGTACCATGCTTCTGTCAATAAAAACCTTTATTTGCTGGGTCTTGTGTAAAGAACCAAGTGGAGGCTGCCAGCGTTTTCTGTTTCTTAAAACGCCTTTACCTTTTATTGCACTGTATAGATTATCTTCTAAAGGATCATAAACTACACCCATTTGTGATTCTCCCGATTTTGAAACCAGTGCAACAGAAACACTGAATCCAGGCATTGCTTCAACAAAAGACAAGGTTCCGTCCATGGGATCAATACACCAGAAGAAATCCTTATTAAGGCGACTCAAACTATCATCACGCTCTTCTGTCAAAAAACCCAGATCGTATTTTTCGCAGGTTGGCAAAAGCATCTTTAAAATGATATCCTGACTTAGAAAATCAACTTCAGTCACTACCTGTGATGCAAGACTATCCCCTGAAAGCTTGTTTTGGGGTGTAATTTTTTTATGCATATGCCTGACAATAAGCTGACCTGCCTGATATGCTGCATTTACCGCCTGATGATGAAGTTCATATAAAATTTGATCATCCAGTTTCATTCATTGATCCTCAACTTATATTAAGACTATTAATAACTTTACGGGCAATGCGTTCGCTGTAACTGCTTTCATAATGACCTGGAGCCCAACCTTTAAGAAAACGATAAAAGTCTGTCCATGCTACAGGATATAATTCACGCCATTCATTTTCCAATGCATCAAAATCAACATTCTTTTGTTTCAAATACAGTGCCTCTTTCAGTTCTTTAAAATAAAAAGCTAAAACATCGGTTTCCCAGCTTTCGCACTCATCATCCAAAAGACAACTGTCTACAAAATACGCAATGTCTTTCATCCCACAGCCACCACCAACATATTGGAAGTCTACAGCCGCTACACTATTTCCATCTTGGGAAAAGCAGAAATTTTGAAGTTTCGCATCACCATGAACAAAGGTTTTAAACCGGCAGTTATTAAGTTTTCTGTCTATTGCTTTAGCTGCACTCTTTAATGCTGTATCTTTTAGAGCTTTTAATTCATCAGGACGGGTTTCCAAATGCCAGTACGTACCCTGTGCCCATAAATTTTCCGGTTTTTCACCCATAAAGGCTGCATGAAAATTAGCCAGCCATTTCAAACAAACTTTCATTTCATTCCATGCTGCACTTTGTCTTCTCTTCTTAAAACCGGCTGTATCAAGGTCTTCAAAGACCATTAAAAACTCATCCTTTTGCCACTCAAAAGCATGCCAGCCGGGGACCCTGCAATCACTCCCGCACTTTCTGCTGTAATTTTCATAAAAAGCCATTTCCACTTTATAAGATTTTAGCTTTCTCTGATACGAGATATCTCCGCCTCGGGATTGCATGGCACGTTTAGGCAAACATACATTTTTGACCACCACGCTTTTTAAATCAGAACCTCTAAGGCCATAACGCAGTATTTTTCCATATCCTCCCCAAAGATCCTGTACTTCTTCAATTTCACATAATCCGCTTGAACGGGTTGCCTTTAGAATTACTTTTTCAAAACTTTTATTCATGGTATCAAACATCTCCATTTGTAAAAAAGGTTCTTAATTTGTTATTCCTATAAATTCTGCACTTTTCGCCCTAATAACAACAAAAGCCCTTGGTATCAAGGGCTTTTGTTGTATTAAATCATAGTTTTTATATGGTGCGGACGAAGGGACTTGAACCCCCACGTCGTAGACACTAGATCCTAAATCTAGCGCGTCTGCC
>JBMOLK010000234.1:0-6964 GCA_049325575.1 Bacillota bacterium
CTCCTTGTTATGTTTGATTCATGTGTAACATATCCAGATTATTATGTAAAGAAATCTAACACTAAAACAGACAATACCTATGCTTGGAGTCACATTTCTTTACATAACGGAAGTCTTAACATAACCCCTCCTGTGAGGGAGAAAAAAGCCGGCCTCTCTCCATTTAACCTATAGTATTCAATAAACTCTGTTTGACTAATATCTATTAAGAAATTCCTTGAGCCTTTTCCTTTAAGTCTTGTGACAGATTTAATAAATTAGCTGTCTGGTCAAGGAGGGCTTCCTGACATTTTATTTGCTCATTCATTGCTGTACTAACTTCAGAAATATCCTGTATATTTGACTCTGAACTGGTGCTTATATATTTTACCGTAGATACTATCTCTTGAATAAAATCATCTATATGCGAGAATACTTGCTGTATTTCCGATATCTGTAAAGTTACATCATTCAAGAAGTCAATATTTTTGTCAAAGCTCCCTGTAACATTTTCTACTGTGTTTTCACTATTCTCTATTACCCTATTTAGTTTTAATATAACTTCATTAGTACTATCTATTTTGTCAGTAAGACTATTAATTATTGAATCTATACTGCCGGACAAGTCTCTAGTTTTTGCAGCAAGCTTTCTTGTTTCTTCCGACAGTAAATGGAATGATCTTCCCTGTGCCCCTAACCTAGCTGACTCTATAGCTGAATTAAGAGCAATCAGCTTTGTCTGTTCTGCAATTTCCTTTATTTGTTTTGTGAATTTAGTTATTTCACTTGAAGTTGAAATAAGCTCTTTTGATTTACTACCTATTTCACTCATAGCAGATCTAACATCCTGTGACATCCCATGTAATAGATCAACTGACTTCTTATTATCTTCACTAATATATTTTGACTCAGCAATCATATTGTCTACATGTTTCATAGTATTCTTTGCCTGATTAATTTCATCCTTGGTGGAAAGTATCTGCTGTTCTCCTTTTTTCACAATACTACCCTGCTGAATGCTTTTTCCCTTAATTGTTTCCAAAATAGCATTTGTCTGCTCAATGGATGCATATGTTTGTTGTATTTTTGAAGACACATTGGAAGAAGCATCAACTGTGATATCTGAAGCATCTTTAATACTCATTATCAGCCTCTTTAAGTTTCCTATCATCTTTGAAAAACTATTACCAAGCTTTCCTATTTCATCTTTCCTGTCTTGAGTCTTATAGTCTATAGACAAGTTACCATTGCTCACTTCTTCCATTGAATCTACCAACCTCTTTATATTTTTGGTAATATCCTTATTAACAAATTGAGTGAGAAGTATACCGGCTGTTAAGCATATTAAACCAATTATTATTACCTGTGCTGCCACTTTACCGACACTTTCTGTAATCTTACCTATCTCTGTAACGGTTACAACTGTCCATCCCAGTTTCGTGCCCTTGATTTCTTCAATTGTTGAAAAAGTTATCAACACACTCTTCCCATAAAGTTGAGTAGTAAAGGCACCACTTGGCTCTGATTTGATCTTCCTATATATTTCATCATCAATATATGATAGTTGTTCTTTATTTTCCTGACTTATATCTTTAATAAGTAAACTGTTATGAGCCTTTTGTTTGGGATTCAATACTATATTGTTATTGCTTCCCACTATATATATAAGCCCCTCACTGGTTAGGTTGACATCCTCAAACACTCTGGACAAATTATCGAAGTTCAGGTAGAAAAACAACTTACCTTGACTTCTCATACTTGTCTTAGTAAAGATATTCTTTACTAAAGTAGTTACAACGCCACCCGAACCGGTAACGTCCTGAGTTATAGTTATATCCTGTTTATATGGATCATACCATTTTGAATTCTCTCCACTTTCTACAAACGACTTAATACTTTCAACTTCTTTTATCTTTACGTTAGCATTTATTGCTTGTTGGCCCGATATAACACTGGAGTAATTATTTGAGATTACAATAATGCTGTTAAACTCACTGTTACGCTGGTCTACGAAATCACTTATTGCTGTCTTTATCTGTCCGGCGAATCTATTTTTTGCAGCCTCATCTTCTGCCTTATCTAATTTTGGCAGTACTTCTCCAATTTGAGGATCACGGCTTAAGCTTACAGCCGCTTGGTCAACTCCCTCAAGCAGCGTCCGTATATTAGAGCTGGTCTGTTTAGATACCTGTAAGGTTCCTTCCTTTGTCTGCTCAATCAATATTTTACGGACTATATCAAAGGAATAAAAAATAACAATAGATAAAGACAGTACAATAATAATAGTAACAATAACATTAAGTTTTATGCCTATACTTATGTTTTTTAGTCTAAAGGATGGCAGTAAACTATCCTTTGGTTTAATTGATTTTATTCTTTCTAATTTTCTGGTGATATTTTTCGGCAAGCTTAACTTCTTGACCTTACTGGAATACTTTTTAAAGTCAAATTTAATCTTCATAGTTTGCACCTACCTATTTTTGTTTAGTTACTAAAATACTATTGTATAAAGAAGGGTCTTTCATAGAAGTCATAAAACTATGAATAAGCAGCTGCATATCTATAATACAAATAAGAGCTTTTATGTTACTTAGAAAATTTCTGTATACTATAATTATACTCCAAAGTTTAGCTATTGTTAACACCAATATTTAACATATGCGAAACGGGCACTTCCGCCAACCTGAAGTACCCATTTTAACCATCTTTATTTACTTCAGTTTATATGAAGACTCATCTGAAAAGGCCAGCCTCTGACGTGATATGGGATCAAACACTTCTGCCTTCCCTATCACTTCTATGCTTCTGCCATTAAGGTTTCTCATTGATATGTTAAATTTTATATTTTGGCTTGTTTTTGTAAAACCAACGTTATTTACAATTATCTTTAAATACAGGACTCCTTTATTGTCTGAAGAGTACTGGTATGTAAATCCGTCCAAAGCGGGCGTACTGCCGTTATTCTCCAGCTGAATACTGCTTAAAACAGTCTCAGGGTCAACAAAGCTTCCGTCCTTTTTAATCTTAAGGTTTAGCTCATAAGTTTCAGGCCTTAAGTCGTTATCTATTTCTTCCGGTGCACTAATAGTAACATCAAAATAACCTTCGCTTCCGTTGATTCTACGCGATGAGAACAAAGGTTTTTTGATTCTCTTATTATTGAGCCTGTATGTAGTCTCCACAGTATCACGAGTGTTAGTCACGCCTGCTTCACTTGCCCTTAAGGTAAATTCATAGTACAGGATACTGGTTGACTTAATCTTAAACCTATATGTTATGACTTCAGTCTGGTTTGGCTCAAGCACTATTTTATTCGGATATCCCTTATCATCGATACTCTTAACCCAAGGGTAATAAGCCTTATAATCCTTAAAATGGCTCGTGGGCATCAGATCCCACAACTTGGGATCATAAGCCTTTCCAAGATCATATACTTGGGTCTTCGCCCCATAGTTGGTGACAGTTGCCTCTACCGAGAACTCACTGCTTCCATCCCACAGGTTTGCAGTCGTCTCATCAAAGCTTATACCTATCTTGGACATCCATCCAAACAGGTTGTAGCAAAACTTATAATCTTCGACTGCTTTGCCGCCTCCGCGGTCTACATGCTTTGAAATACCACAGCCGATATCGCTTGTAGTAATAACCAGTCTTCCTGCCGGCCCGTTCTGGTTTACTACATTTCTTACAACAAGGTTCGGGTGCTTCATTCCTGTCTTAGGATCTTCAATATTGAGTACAACAATATCATCAGGCTTAAGGCCTGAAATATACCTGTTATCATCATTCAGCCATTCCTCACCGTCACCCAGCATCGATATTTCACTATTCTTATTGATCAGCCCAGGTGCAAATACACGGGTTGTTTTTTCAGGATCTATCCTGTAAATGTTGTCAAAGAGCGGATGCATATTGCCTTCACCATCAAGCTCCGGGATCTGGGGGAACTTATAGTTATTACCCGGGTTTATGGCTTCAAACTTGACTTCATCGGTAAAACCTTCTCCGGACTTGATTACCAGCCCTCTACAGTTTTCCCACCACAGCTGACCTCCTGCACTTAAAAATGCCTTTACCTTGTTCTGGACATCGGCAGAATAGGTTATCTCCCCGTGGGAGGTTTGGAATAAAATATCATAGCTTTTGGCGATCTTCTCCGGCGTAAGTTTTGGATCATCCAGGCTCACTTCCCAATACTTGAAGAACTTGGACTTGTCAATATTTTCAGAATAACCAACTGTTCCCTGATGGGTTATATCAGCCTCAAGATCGGTCTGCGCCTTAGCTACGCTTCTTAAATCTTTAAACTGCTTGATAAAAGCATCATAGCTTTTGTTATCTATTCCCGGAACATTTGAAGAGTTCAGGTGCATAATATCCTTGTACTCACTCTTGTTAAATGCCGGTGGATACGGATTGACCAGAACCCAATCCATGGGTTTGTTAATATTCCTGTCTAAAAGCTCCAGCAGGGTAAAATCAGGATTTGAGTCATTTACTGCCTTATTGTTGATTGAATCCCAGGCAGGTGCCGGAAGAATAAGAATTCCTACATTAACATTCCTCTTCTTTGCAGTTATCCTTGGAACAGGCATCTTTTCTCCATCTTGCGGCTTTATGAAATTATTCTCCTTTAATCTTAATGCATTGTATATAAAGGCTGCAGCCTCTCCCCTTGTAACCGGATTTTTCGGGTTCAAATTGCCGAACTGATCACCCTTCATTAATCCTTTTTCAAGTGCAAGCTCTATAAAATATCTGAAGCAATCGGTAACCTTTGATGCATCCTTATTCTTATATTTATTTAGCTTGGCTGCCGGTTCAAGATTAGGGTCCAGTACAAACACTTTCCCTCCCTCATTATAGTCAAGGCGTCTTGCACCAATAATGGCCATGGCAAATTCTTCACGTCTTACCTTCTTGCTCTCTTCATACTGCTTTGCACTATATGGAACACGGGTATTAGCATCATATCTTAACATCTTTTCTTTATAGAAATAGTTGTAATATGCATTGATGTAATGATATGCCCAATATTCAGGGGGTATATCCGACAGTTTTCTATATCTTTCGGGTTTGAAGCTGCTGTCGTTTTCCGCAACAGATCTTTTCATAACATTGAACATCATATATGCAACATGCTCACCTATGATGTGATCTTCAGGTTTAAACACATCACTGCCTTTTCCGAAGATTACACCTTGACTGGCAAGCTCCATTACCTGAGTATAGAACCAGTCTTTAATCCTTACATCTTTAAAGGCCTTTGAGTATGTAACCTTGTTTATTTCCATACCTGCCAGGGAAACGATACCCTGCCTTGACTTGCACTGTACCAGCAGTTTGCCGTCATCCAAAACCTTGCCAAGATACGGGCCCTTCTTTTCCCACCTAAGTCCTGACTGCTGGGTATCAATCGTATCTACAAGAACACCGTTTATATAAAGATCAAAAACCTGCATGTTTTCTTTATGGAATTCGACAGGATATATGTATAATTCGTACACGCTGTTTTTATCAAGGGAGGCAATGATGTCAAGGTTATATCCTTTAATATTCGTGCTCATAAGCTTTTTAAGGTTGTCATCCGATAGAGCCAAAGGTTCTTCTGCCGGTTCAAAAGCGAACCAGTTGACTTTTGATATTACTTCGCCGTTTTTGTCATCTGTTAGATAAAGCTCATGCACCCCAGTTACCTTTTGTATAATCCCGGACTCCAGCTTATTTGAACCGCCGGATGCACTGACCGAAGCAATGGGAGTGCCTGTAGGACTATCTATTCTCACATCAATTGTACCGATTACGTTTTTTGAAAGATGTGCAGTAAACTTTACCGGGCCATCTGTCTCACCAAAATCTATAAATCTATATAAATTGTAATTTCCGTTTGACTCATCAAAATTCTTTGCAATAACAGGATCAAAAGCACTTTTAGTAAACCTGAACCAGTTAACGTTGAACAAGCCGTCTCCCCGTTCACCTACAAATCCCATATATAGATTGTGGAGCCCTTCAACACTCCTGGTAAGCTGGCAAAATACATCGGTATATGTCTGCCAGCCTCCTGTTCTTGTTACCTGGCACCTTCCGATTACTTCTCCACCCGGAGAGTCAATCCTTAGCTCTATGTACCCACCTTCGGTGTCACTTGCAACACGGGCCATAAACCCTTTTGTTCCGCTTGGGAAATATATATTCTCATAGGCTGCATAATCCCCATTCCCAATATAGGCCAGGTTCTGGGTGCCGTCAAAGTCACCGCACTGTTCTATTACTAGGCCATGATTCTCGCTGCAGCTTTCAGCTTCAATTCTGGATAGTGCACTGACCGCTGAACCCGGCAGTTTAAAAACCGAAGGTTCCTTTACCGATACCGATATGTTCTTTACTGTATCCTGCTTTTTAAAACTAACTCCGTTAACATTAACATCTTCCGCCCCTGCCAAATTGACAGCCATAACCGGCGTTACAGACTTTTTGCAGTAGGATGCCACCGGTTCTGCTGCAAATGATACAGCTGCATAACTGCTTGTAATAAAAGCAGTTATTGAAATCATTGCAATAAACCTTTTAAAACTACCCTTTGCCATACAGTTTCTCCCCCTGTTTCTAATTTTTAATCTTAGATATTAAAATCGATAGAGATCGAACTGTAAAAGTAGATAAACAAGATGAGCCCGCCATTTGTATCAAATTAGCGTAGCGAATTATATGTTTATCTTTACAGTTCGTTATCTCTAATTGGCCTTAATATGCTCATGGTTTTTCAGGTGATCCATACAGTATTCGTAGTCTCCTTCACAGGTTGAACAATACCTGAAATCCATCTGGGGATTATCTTTTTCAGTTATTCCACATACAGTACACTTGTGCATGAAAGGCTTTTCCTTCAAATTATACCGGTATATGCCTTTTCTAAATGCAGAATGTCCCCTGGTTTTATACCTTAAGACAATATCCTTTCCGAAGAAGAGGAAATGGTTAA
>JBMOLK010000235.1:0-52748 GCA_049325575.1 Bacillota bacterium
GTTTATATGTAAATAGTCAAAAGTGATAAAATTAAGAAGGGATTTTATAGAAAGATGGCGTATATATATCGATAGGCAACTCGAAAACCAAGAAGGGGATTTCATATCTATAATCTGTAAATACTATCGAACTAATAAAAAATCAGAAGAAGAGGAAATAATGAAAGGTGGAGTTTATATTTTTACTCCATAAAGGTAACCCAATCTATAACATATTTTTAGTTATCTTTACTAAACTATACACCCTTTCTATTCCTTCATAAATGGAGGTAGCAAAATGGATCAAGAAAACCTTTTAAAAGAAAAAGATCGTCTAGAAAAACTGGTACTTAATTCAGACTGCTTATTCAGTGACTCAGTCTTAAAACAATCTCAAAAAGTTGATAAGCTTATAATTTCATGTATATCCAAAAATCACAAAGTCAATAAAAAAGCTAGTTAAAGCACGTTGATGCAAAGATATGCCGTAGCTTAATGTTGGATTTGCGTTCTGACTGTAGAAGTCGTTTTAGTCAAGACATATTTTATAGATAATGTGATTGCATGTAGATGGTTTTATACAAAGTTATATCACATGTATTTATTAGTTATTAACTATAACTGGCTGAATATTTTAGAATGAATTAATTATTATTATTACCTATATATAATTATGTATAAATTATGAATTTCTAAAAGTATCTTGAAATCAGTATTCATATTTTACGGAATTATCTATATTTTAAGTCATATATATATCACGACAACAAGCTTCTTATCTCAGCAATTACAATTAATATTTTAATAAATAGTCAACATAATTATCTTTTAATGAATATTATACATAAAAAGATAATTATCGAGGTGATTCTTTTATGAGCAGTTGTATTAATACAGAGAAAGGGGTTATTTGCTGGAAAGGTAAAAAAGTTCCCTTAAGGCACTTCAATATTGAAGCCATTTCTATACGCATTGTGTATAATAAGTCTGGCGACCATGATCCTAACGGACTAATGTACGTGCTCAAGGAAAATAAAAACGCTGTCAAACAAGCTGTTGTCACGAATCCTTTTAATCCGGTAGATCTTGTTCAACCTTTGGTAATAAGAGCAAACCTGGGAGATTTTATCATTGTAGATTTTGAAAATACCCTTGACAGACGTGCATCTATTCATATTCAGGATATTGAATATGATGTTCTTACATCAGACGGCGCATCTATTGGTTTTAACCCGGACACTACTGCACAAGAGAAGATAAGGTATTGTTGGTTTGCAGATAAAGAAGGAATCTTTATGTTTCATGATATGGCAGACCCTGGAAGTGGAGAAAAATCAACTAATGTACACGGGTTATTCGGTGCACTGATTGTTGAGCCGGTTGGAGCAACGTGGACAGATCCGGTAACAGGTGATGAGTTAAAGAGCGGTTGTTATGCAGATATACACCACCCGGCTAACCATGATTTCAGAGAGTATGTTACTATATTTCATGACGAACCGGAGATAAAGGATAAAAATGGCGATAATCCAATAAACCCCGAAACAGGTATGCCTGAGTCAACCATGCCTATTAACTACAGGGCCGAACCAATGCGAAACCGTCATCCCGACTGTCCCGGATGTGTTGGCGAAGAAGTTTCCTTAAGCTCATGGCCATTTGGCGACACAGCTACTCCTATTTTGCGGGCATATGTTGGTGACCCGGCAAAAATCAGGTTGATCCACGGAGGTATTAAAGAAACACATGTATTCCATCTTCATAACCACCAGTGGAGACTGGAACCAAATGACCCAAAATCAACAATAATAGACTCTATTTCGTTTAGCCCACAGCAGTGCATAACTATTGAACCTTTATTCGGCGCAGGAAGTTTAAACGGATGCATCGGTGATGTTATCTGGCACTGCCATCTTTACCCACACTTTGGTGAAGGCATGTGGGGGTTATGGAGAATCCTTGACAGATTGGAAGATGGCACACGTACACTGCCTGACGGAACCCCGCAACCTGCTCTGAAACCACTTCCCGATAGGGCTCCGCCACCGTTAACTGACGACAAGCATCCGGGGTTTCCCAATTTTATTGCAGGAAAAATCGGAAAAAAAGCTTTCAAGCCGCCACTCGGAATCATTGGACAAGAAGCAAGGATGCCTACCCCGTTGGAAGAGGCAAATTTTGTTCCAAATGCCGTCCCAGGAGCATTATATTCTAATCCTTGTCCACCGGATGCACCCTTGAAAGTGTTTGAAGTATCAGCAATTCAGACATGTATTAAATACAATAACCAGGGGTGGCATGACCCTGAAGGCAGATTGTTTGTATTGAAAGAAGACGAAAAAGCTGTATTAAATGGCCTGAAGGAGCCCGAACCCTTTGTTATAAGAGCAAATGCAGGTGATTGCATAGAAATAAGACTTACAAACAAGCTTCCACCCAAAATCGGTGGCAATGCTTTTCAATTTAGGACTGAAACTACTGAAGCAGGCTGGCATATACATCTGGTAAAATTCGATGCAATAGTAGCAGATGGAAGTGCAAACGGTTGGGATAATGATGCATCCGCAATTCCAGGTGATACGTTGATCGAACGCTTCTATGCCGATAGTGAGTTAAGAACTGTTTTCTTCCACGATCACCTTTTTGCTAACACCCATCAGCAACACGGGTTATTTGGTGTTCTGATCATTGAACCTCAAAATTCCACGTACCATGATATTCAAACAGGAAAAGAAATAAAAAGCGGAACAAAAGCGGTTATCCGAGTTCCTGGGCAATCTGATTTCAGAGAATTTGTTCTGGCAGTCCATGATTTTGCGTTACTTTTCGACAGGAACGGAAACCCTTTGAATCCTCCTCCATTCCCCAGTTCACCGGACGATCCAGGCGTAATGGGAGTAAATTACAAGTGCGAGCCTTTGCAATTCAGAAAAGGCGATCCAGCTTATGTTTTCAGTTCATATGTACACGGTGACCCTGTAACACCAATTCTGGAAACATATGAAGGCGACCCCATAAGAATAAGGCTGTTTGACGGATCTCATGAGGAGCAGCATTCCTTCAATCTTCATGGTATAAGATGGAGGAAGGAACCTACAGATGTTTTGTCACCCCATGTTCAATCGCAGACTATAGGTATATCGGAAGCTTTCAATATTGAGATAGACGAGGACTACAAAAAAGGGGACTACCTTTATTATTTCGGAGGATTAGATGATCTGTGGCTTGGTTTGTGGGGTATATTAAGAGTCCACAAAGAAAAGGTTTGTCACCTTTTGCCTTTGAGAGACAGGCCTTTACCTCCAAAAAGATCAGAACCTCTGCCTGAAAAAACAGGCAATCCGCCGCCAATTGCCGTTAACCCTGGAAATCCCTGTCCTGCAGGTGCAAATTACAGAAAATATGAAATAGTTGCTATACAAAAGGATATTGTCTATAACAGGTTTGGAGACCATGATCCTAATGGACTTCTGTTTGTTCTGAAAGAATACGAAAAAGAGGTATTAAGTGGGAAGATAAATCCAAGTCCGCTCATACTAAGAGCCAATGCGGGAGATTGTATTGAAGTAACATTGATAAACCATTTATACAAGCCTATTAATCAGCACTTTCATCCCGGAGTCCCAGTTGATGCACCATTTCCACCATCCAACAGGGTTTCTATTCATACACAGTTACTAAAATATGATGTACTAGGCTCTGATGGCGCAACAATCGGATTTAACCCCGATCAAACGATAGGTCCGGATGAAAGCATAACGTACAGATGGTTTGCAGATAAAGAACTGGGAGCATGCGTTTTAACAGGGTTTGCAGATATACGCAACCACAGGCATCACGGTTTATTCGGAACAATAATTATAGAACCCACATGTTCAAAATATATAAATCCTACAAAAGGTGATGAATGCAAGTTCGGCATTAGAGACAGCATCGTGGTTTCCGCCCCAGGTCAACCCGATTTTAGAGAATTCGTCTTATTCATGCATGATGGAATCAGCCTCTATGATAAGAATAACAATCCCATTCCCGACCCTTTGAACTTACATTCTGAATCTGAACGTCTTGATTTTGAAGATCAGGGACAGAAAGGTTTCAACTATCGTTCTGAAAGATTTGAGAACAGACTTGAAAACAAACCTGATATCCATCTGGTCATGAGTTCAAGAATACACGGCGACCCTTCAACACCGGTTTTTAAAACTTATCCAGGTGACCCTATAAGGATACGGTTGATAATGCCGGCAGATAAGCCCCGAAATCATAGTTTTGTTATACATGGACACTCGTGGAAACAGCAATTTACCGATCCTCTGTCTGATATCATTTCCTGCCAAGGCGCCATTAGTGTCGGAAATACATTCAACCTGCATCTCGAAGACGGTGCTAGTCCTTTTCCGGGTGATTATGCCTATAGATCAGGTATATTCCGCTGGGACGTAGAACTAGGAATGTGGGGAATTTTGAGAGTATTTGATAGAATCAAAAATGACCTTGTAATAATAAATAAAAACGATAAAATTATTAAAAACAATAGCTGGATATGTAAAATTCTTTCAAAAGTTTCGCGTATATTCAAGTTTAAATCTAAATCTGAAGTGGAATTTGATTAGTAGAATAACAATTATAGTTATGAATTCAGATTCTGATTAAGTAAGGAAAGTCTGACGTACTTTTAAGGAGTTGGACTTTCCTTACTTAATTATAAAAGGGTTTCTAATTATATGACAAAAACCTCAAATATCTATACTATTTAAGTTACGATAAAGATTCTACATTTGCAGGCTGTCCACTGCAAAAATATAATTTGTGAACTAAATGTAACGATAATTTGAATTATATACAAATTAAATATGTTCTTTTGAAGAGAAACTTCTCCAAAAAAATTATAATAACAAAAAATCTCGGTGAAAAATCCGAGGTTTTTGTTTTTTTATGTAACACAAAAAAGCCTGTTAAATATGCCATTTGAAAATACAATTTAATCAAGCGTAGAGTCAGAAGGAATCTTGAAGGAGAAGTTAAGGGTATTGACCTTCAGGGAAGGAGAACCACACTTACACCGACAGGGACAACGATCCTTGACGTATTTGAATATACTAAGGTTCTAGCAATACCTATGGGGGAGAATAGTTACCAGCGGGTTATACCTGAGGGGTTGAATGAAAATCAGAACAGGATATTGAAGTTGTGTGGAGTAGATGAAAATATATACGTAAGTCAGGAAAATTCTGTACATGTATTATAGTAATAGGGTTTTTTGCACTTTATAACTGTAATAATTTATAAATATGTGCAAGGCGTAGAAATATTATGCAAACTTATGCAACAAAAAATATGCAAACTTGAAAATATATATAAATAACATGCCTATTTACTAATTCCATTTTATGGTTTTACAGGGTGTACTGAATATGAGTTTTAAAGAAGTTTCTTTTTAATAAACATCTTTAATTCGTATATACTTCCAATTACCACCACATTTAGTCCGCAGATTATATTTTTGCAGTGGACAGCCAAAAGCAACCATGAACAAAGATAACAGTTCTGTATTTTGGCAATACGATATCAGGAGTACCAGGATAACTTTTACATAAATTTATTTTTGTGCAATGGCAAAGCCGGGATTTCTCCCGGCCTTGGTTATGAGTCAAAGAACCGTCACCTGACCCATTGTATGCCGTTATCACCTGACCCATATTGTATGCCGTTATCACCTGACCCATATTGTATGCCGTTAGAGCCGAATTTCTCAGGCTCATTTTAAGGTATTGTGTTTATTAAACATAAGGGGGGGCTACTGCTCCTTACCAATTTGTCATTATCATATCACGTTTCACTAAAGATATTGTAGCTCAATAATATCACAATTGCTTATTCTATGCTTTTGCAATATATTTAAAGCATTATTAGACACTACCAATCTAGTAACTCCCATAAGACAAAAATCATGTCCACTCCAATACTTAACTTTTTTGTCTTCAATTTGTACAGTTCCAACAGGGATAAGCCTTTTAAACTTAGGCAAAATCACATCTGGCTTTAAGAGTTTAAAATTATAAGATTCAGATACTTCCATATCTTGAAATTTAGACCCTGTTAAGTTACTATTAATAATTGCATTAAATAATTTTTCTGTGACAATAAAACACGGGCTGGTAGTTAATAGTTCGTCACCTAGCCAACCTTCGAACTTATAATGCAAATAGGATACATCTTTCATTATTCCATTCTCATTATGAATTAGTATAGAGTTTTCACCTAATCCACCAGCAACTTCTGGGCTTAACCTATATAACCTCATTATAACTTCTCTCCCTTACCTTATTTTCGGTTTAAACTGATCTCCAAAAAGATCATCAATCTCTTTCCTCTTTTTTAAGAAATTTTCTTTTGTTGGTTCAATCGTTCCATCTAAGATATCCGCATAAAAATCATCCCATATTCTCCTTATTTTGGACAAGTGAACTTCGCTGTTAATTTCATGAGGGATTCCTCTCAAGTTAGTAATGTCTTGTATTTCCTCAAATGTAAATATATCTTTAAACCTATCTAAAGTGGGCTACGCCCACAACCCAATAAAAAACCCATTAAGTTAAAAAACAATTGAAAAATGCGTTGCCAATCACTTATAATGAATTTCTCACAAAACAAAAATAAGGATATAGGAGACAACGCATGGATACATTATTACATAGATTTGGGTCATTAATCAAGGGAAGCATTGAAGGTTTTGACAGACTGGTATTTAAAGGAACACTTAAACCTATAGCATTTGCGCTTGGAATGCAAGCGTTTCTGAAAAACCAAGGTGTTCTGAACAAAGACTATAAGAGTTGGGTAACGAAACAATCATCTGCAATAATTGAATCAGCAGAAGCATATTCACAAAAGCATTGCGGCAGGGGTATAATTTATATTCCTTCAATAAATATACGAAAAGAAGAACTCGCACACAATATGCAAAAGGAATCCAATATAAAAGATGGTCTGATAGGAGTTTGGTCGTGTGTTGAGTCCTGCACAACTTACCGCTCAACATTCGATGCAACAGCAGGGTATCCGAGTTTACGACTGGAAAAATCAAGGTGTAAGCATCTTTATTTCTATTTCGACCATCACGATTACGGCTTCATGAGCATAAGACTTCAGACATGGGCACCATACGGCATACAGATAGCAATCAATGGGAGAGAATGGCTGCGACGTTCCCTTGAAAAGGAAAAATGCGAATATATAGTTGAAGGAAACAAGTTTCTGCATATTGAAGATTATGAACTGGCACAACGATTGTTGGACAGCCAGTTGAACACGAATTGGGAACAGATGCTGTCGGGATTTGCAAAGGAAATTTTCCCTGAAATGACAAGTATACTTAAACCTGAAATGACATAATACTGGACATTATGGCAGAGCGAAATGGCCAGGGATTACATCTTTAACGATCCCCAGTCGTTACGTCCTTTGATGGAAAGCCTCCTACGCCATGCGATAATAACAGGAACAAGTGAAAGGGTCTTAAAATACATGGGACGACCTGTAAAAAAAGATGGTCAACCACACTCTTTGTCAAACCCGGAGCTTTTGACCAAAATCAGCACGTGGTATGACGGTGTGAGAGTTCGCCATTATGTTGACAACAACAGTGTAAAATTTTATAACGAGCAAAATGTCCTGCGGATTGAAACTACGATGAACAATCCCAAGAAGTATCTTGTTCGGAGACATGAGGAAAACAAGGACAAAACAAACAGTAAAAATCTTCTTCCCATGCGTAAAGGTATAGCTGACATAAACATCCGGGCTAAAGTATCAGTTGTACGTAACAATTGCTTTGCAGAACAGCTTGCTACTGTTTCTGATAAAACCCCAATTGGAAATCTGTTTGAGGAGATTGCATTTCCAATTGTTAAGAATGGGCAGAAATTCAGATGAGTGGATATAACAGGAAAAGATAAGGAGATATTGAGAGCCATATCTGATCCTGCTTTTAATGCAGGTTCTATTACAAACAAGGCATTGCAAGAAAAGCTGATTGGTACAGAATGGGCTAATGGAATGACAGGGAAAAAACTGTCCTCAAAAATCAGTCGTCATATTTCATTACTGCGTTCCCACGGTCTGATTAGAAAATTGCCAAAGCAGCACAAGTATGCTTTAACTGATAAAGGACGAAAAATTTCCTCTGCTTTGAATGCTGTACTATCCGCATCAACAGAGGATTTGGTAAAATTGGTTGCTTAAATTCTTGTTTTTTATTAATGTTTTTAAAGCATAAGGTACTAAAGCACCAGCTAATTTAGGATTTGTTTCCCTAAGCTCTTGTTTAAATTGATTATATTTAGACCATTCATTAAAAGCGAAATTTATAATTTTATCTCCCCAGCTATCTTCTACCCATACCCTGTCATAATAACCAGGGGCTACTTCTTTACGAACATATTTATGTCCTGTTGGGTCATAGTAAATAATTGGGTTGTTTGCAGCATAGGTGTAAAGGTTCAAACTCAACGGGTCATTTGGGTCACCCAGGTATGTATCTTCCTGCAAAAACCTTGTAATCTTGGGGTCATACATCCTGGCATTCAGGTAATACAGCCCGGTTTCCTCATCCCACTGATATCCGGCATAGGTTATATTGTTGTTAACATTTCCGATACTTTCGGTTATGTTACCAAAAGCATCGTAGTAGTATGTTGCATCAACCGTTCCGGTAGCAGCATTTATCAATGCGGTAACATCCGCATGACCATTGTACATGTAGTAGTAAGACTCTCCATCAACAGAACGCATCAGAAGATTAGTGCCGTAAATGTTACGGGCTTTCTCTTCTCCTGTAGAGCCGTCAACCTCCAGCACTACTTTATCGTATTCATACTCCTTAACTGTCAGAGTTTACTACATTATATATAGGCACTTTTCAGTGCCGTGTTTTCAAGGTTCAAATATATTATTTTATCTTTTTTCTTTTATTTTTCATAGCTTACAATTATATTGCTATTTTTTCTTTCGCTCGTTATTATACTTACTCACCAGCATAGTCCAGTCTTTATTAGGATATGCATTGCTTAAAACAAGAAAAACAGAATTCTTCATATGCCCTAAAAGTCCACGCATCCCGTTTTCAATAAAAGTCAACAACCTTACAAGCCTGTTTCAATCTTGCTCCATTTCTTCTTGCTTCGCTAATCATGTCTACTATTCTTTTGCGTTCACAAAGGGTTATTAATCTTCCTTTTCCTCCATGAACGTCTAGAACTTTTTTTGAAGTACAAGTAATACAGCTGCTTCTGCCAATGCCTTTTCTATTGAGCTCTTTTTCATGTAGTCGATTTTTCTTTTTTTCCTCAGTAAGCTCTTCTTTTACTTCTTTTACAGCATCAGGTTCTTTAGCAATAGATGATTCTAAATCTGAACGCCATTTTTTAACTTCATCCACATAAAGGCCATTTTTCCGGCAGTATTGGGCTAAATCATACTCTGATAAAGTGTATGTCTCCATAATAATGTGGAACTTGTCGCTTGATGTCATAGTCTTTTTATTAAAATTTATATTTTTGTTATTATTCATTTTTTTCAAAGCTCTTATTTTCCAACCATTTAAAGTAGTCATTGGAATACCGCTTTGTTTTGAAAGATCTGTTATAGACATGTTGTTTGGACCCCAGGTTCAGTCCACTCTTTTAAGTGGGAAAGTTGAGTTATTTAATTATTAATTTTTTATATTAATGGAAATTACATATAATCTTTCAATAATGTGAAATGGGTTAACATTGTCAAAAGTTTTTTTATTATTCTTGGTTGTCTCAACACTTTCTTCAGGCGTATACGTAAAATCCGGTTCAGAATTAACATACTGATAATCATTGTTTTTAATATCATCCTGGCTATTACACTTATGGAGTCCATAGTTTGCAGTATCGTTGACTTGAGTTTCGCTATACCGATTACAATTATACAGAATATCATTATTTAAGGATTCCGGGTTTTGTCCTGAACAGCTAAATTGATTGTTGTCATCTGAATTGCTGTGACGTATGCTAAAATCGTTTTTTCCATTTTCTTTATCAACAAGAGTTGAATCATACATGCTGTTACTGGTTGTTTTCCTTAACTCCGAACTTTTTTCACCGTCTTCGTGGTTAATTGATGTTTCATTGTTATTCTCATCGTAATCAGAGTCTTCTTTAGTACTACGCCCATCCAGTCTGTTTTTTAAAAACCTATTGTTAAGATTTTGAAAAGCTTCACTGACCTTTATTCTATTCATTTACTACTAACACCCCTTTAAAAAAAATATATATTAGATATGTAACCAAGAGTCATTTTAGACCATTATCGCTTTAAAATACCTAAAACGCTAACTCCTGAAGTTATTTCTACAGGTTCAAACTGTGTATTGTTTATATGTACAAGTCCTTTATCATCTACTCTAATATCTATATCCAGTCCTTCAATATTGACCTTCTCTAATACATATGGAGATATGAACACAAAAATTGAATTCATCTGCATCGCTGAAGTATTTTCAATATTGGTCAGATTAGCCTGATTAGACGTATTAATCATGAAATTATAAAATTTTTTATCCTTTACTGATGTATTCACCTTCTTTTATTCCTCCTCACATAATACTGAACCTATTTACAGGTAATTTTTTTATCCGAATAAACCTGTGCCTCTCCTCTTTTAATTAGTACTTCTTCGTCAAGCCCATCAATTGAAAGCTCCCCTGATTTATTTATGTTAATTCGTAATGGGATTTTGAACTTACTCTCATCTAGCTTATTCAGAAATCGATTACCAAATATAGCCAAAAAACTAAACTGGGATAGATGAGTGTCAATAGCATTACCCATATTTGACTGGCTTGAAAAATTCAATTTAAGAGACAATTTTTCTTGTTCCAACACATAACACCCCAAACATATAAAAATATATTAATGTTTTTGCTCAATCATTTTCTTAATTATGGCTCTTTTCTCATCCATGGACAATGTATCATCCTGCCTAATTTCGTATAAATGTTTCAATATATCAAATAGCCCCATATTTTTATCCTCTTTCGCAAGGTTAAATACAAATTTCTTAGTTGTTACAACCGAAAAGTCAACTTTTTGTTCAGGGCTTTTTTCACTCTCTGTTTCCTGTTTTTTTTCATATACAGGTGGATCACTTTTTAAAGGAACATTATCTAGTTTATCAGACATGATATATCTCCTCTTTCCACTTTAAAATTTCACTGTAGTCTTTTCAGATCTGATAGGTGTTTTTATGTCTGTTATAACTACTGTATCACCCTTCTCTGCCTTTTTTCTTTCTTCCATCATTCTTTGCGTTTCTTCTCCCATATTTATCTTTCGATGCTTTTCAATGTTTACAAAGACACCTCTTCGGCTTGACTTGTTTTCGTCAAACTTTTCACCATCAATATAGAGGTGTCCATTCTTATCTATCCTTAACTCAGAAAATTTTCCATTTATTTTCTTCAGTCTCGAAATGATAATCCTGCTATTGTCGTTATCATTGTGATTTATCATTGCTTTCAATATCCTCCTCAATAATATCATCATTAACCTTAACAGAATAATAGGACTGAGTAATGGATGAATGTGCTGAAAGAGTCATATTAGACTGATGATTTATATTAACCTGGTCAACTTTGTCAGACTGCATGTGTACGTCACTTAATTTATTCTTGTTATCATGATCTTTAGACATTGAAATGCTCCCGTATTTTTATTCTTCTCTTAGCATTTTATGCAATAAATATATAAAAGGTTCATAAATATAATGATGTTAAGAAAGCAGCCTACCTTAACGCTAAAGAGGCTGCTTTCAAATAGTTAGTGTTAATCTTCTTCTTCTGCTTCAGCAACAGCAATCTGGAATTCATCAACATCCTGATATATGAATCCGTAAGCACTTAATGCCTGCTGTCCACTCTGACAAACAATTTTTTGATTGATAGCAGCCGCTTTGAATACATCACTCATTTTTCGAACCTCCTTTACTATTTTTATTTAATTTTATTGCTAGATATCTTTAAAATGATTACTAGTCTTCTTCTTCTGCTTCAGCAACAGCAATCTGGAATTCATCGACATCCTGATAGATAAATCCAAAAGCGCTTAACGCCTGCTGTCCACTTTGGCTTACAATTTTTTGATTTATTGCCGCAGCTTTAAATACATCACCCATTTGTTACACCCCTTTCTCGTTATGATATAACTTACTTGTTCAATACTGACCTCATAGCAGTTAATTTGTCAACAACTGCAACATCCTCGCCCGGCTTTTTAGCAGATGCAAGGGTTTCAAGCATCTTAAAAGGATCCACACTTCCTTCTGTTTTTTCTGATTTTACATCGATCCCATAAATAGAAAAGTTAAAGGGATTAAATCTTTTAGACGTGATGTTTAAACTTTGCTTATCAAAATTTATCTTCAATTTAGTCAACCTCCTTTCTATGAGTCTATAATGGTCCATACTATCAGCAACATTTTTTTTCTTCTTCTGCTTCAGCAACAGCAATCTGGAATTCATCAACATCCTGATATATGAATCCAAAAGCGCTTAATGCCTGCTGACCGCTCTGACAAACAATTTTTTGATTAATTGCTTGTGCAGAAAAAACATCTCCGCTACAAACTGGTTTTGACATAGTATTCACCTCCTTCTACGTTAATGCTAGAGTCTAAGGAGGCATTCATTATAGCAAACTACAGGTATGTTAGTAATCACCTGAACTTAGCTGAATAGGAATACTCCATAAACTATTATAGTATTATATTATGAATCAGAGATAAAATGTGTTCATATTATGTATACTAATTAAATTCATTTGCAAACCGGTTCCATCAACCTTGAACATCGAATATTTTCTGGGAAACAGGGTGTTTTAAGACTATAGAATGAATTAATTATTACCTATATATAATTATGTATAAATTATGAATTTCCAAAAGTATCTTGAAATCAGTATTCATATTTTACGGAATTATCTATATTTTAAGTCATATATATATCACGACAACAAGCTTCTTATCTCAGCAATTACAATTAATATTTTAATAAATAGTCAACATAATTATCTTTTAATGAATATTATACATAAAAAGATAATTATCGAGGTGATTCTTTTATGAGCAGTTGTATTAATACAGAGAAAGGGGTTATTTGCTGGAAAGGTAAAAAAGTTCCCTTAAGGCACTTCAATATTGAAGCCATTTCTATACGCATTGTGTATAATAAGTCTGGCGACCATGATCCTAACGGACTAATGTACGTGCTCAAGGAAAATAAAAACGCTGTCAAACAAGCTGTTGTCACGAATCCTTTTAATCCGGTAGATCTTGTTCAACCTTTGGTAATAAGAGCAAACCTGGGAGATTTTATCATTGTAGATTTTGAAAATACCCTTGACAGACGTGCATCTATTCATATTCAGGATATTGAATATGATGTTCTTACATCAGACGGCGCATCTATTGGTTTTAACCCGGACACTACTGCACAAGAGAAGATAAGGTATTGTTGGTTTGCAGATAAAGAAGGAATCTTTATGTTTCATGATATGGCAGACCCTGGAAGTGGAGAAAAATCAACTAATGTACACGGGTTATTCGGTGCACTGATTGTTGAGCCGGTTGGAGCAACGTGGACAGATCCGGTAACAGGTGATGAGTTAAAGAGCGGTTGTTATGCAGATATACACCACCCGGCTAACCATGATTTCAGAGAGTATGTTACTATATTTCATGACGAACCGGAGATAAAGGATAAAAATGGCGATAATCCAATAAACCCCGAAACAGGTATGCCTGAGTCAACCATGCCTATTAACTACAGGGCCGAACCAATGCGAAACCGTCATCCCGACTGTCCCGGATGTGTTGGCGAAGAAGTTTCCTTAAGCTCATGGCCATTTGGCGACACAGCTACTCCTATTTTGCGGGCATATGTTGGTGACCCGGCAAAAATCAGGTTGATCCACGGAGGTATTAAAGAAACACATGTATTCCATCTTCATAACCACCAGTGGAGACTGGAACCAAATGACCCAAAATCAACAATAATAGACTCTATTTCGTTTAGCCCACAGCAGTGCATAACTATTGAACCTTTATTCGGCGCAGGAAGTTTAAACGGATGCATCGGTGATGTTATCTGGCACTGCCATCTTTACCCACACTTTGGTGAAGGCATGTGGGGGTTATGGAGAATCCTTGACAGATTGGAAGATGGCACACGTACACTGCCTGACGGAACCCCGCAACCTGCTCTGAAACCACTTCCCGATAGGGCTCCGCCACCGTTAACTGACGACAAGCATCCGGGGTTTCCCAATTTTATTGCAGGAAAAATCGGAAAAAAAGCTTTCAAGCCGCCACTCGGAATCATTGGACAAGAAGCAAGGATGCCTACCCCGTTGGAAGAGGCAAATTTTGTTCCAAATGCCGTCCCAGGAGCATTATATTCTAATCCTTGTCCACCGGATGCACCCTTGAAAGTGTTTGAAGTATCAGCAATTCAGACATGTATTAAATACAATAACCAGGGGTGGCATGACCCTGAAGGCAGATTGTTTGTATTGAAAGAAGACGAAAAAGCTGTATTAAATGGCCTGAAGGAGCCCGAACCCTTTGTTATAAGAGCAAATGCAGGTGATTGCATAGAAATAAGACTTACAAACAAGCTTCCACCCAAAATCGGTGGCAATGCTTTTCAATTTAGGACTGAAACTACTGAAGCAGGCTGGCATATACATCTGGTAAAATTCGATGCAATAGTAGCAGATGGAAGTGCAAACGGTTGGGATAATGATGCATCCGCAATTCCAGGTGATACGTTGATCGAACGCTTCTATGCCGATAGTGAGTTAAGAACTGTTTTCTTCCACGATCACCTTTTTGCTAACACCCATCAGCAACACGGGTTATTTGGTGTTCTGATCATTGAACCTCAAAATTCCACGTACCATGATATTCAAACAGGAAAAGAAATAAAAAGCGGAACAAAAGCGGTTATCCGAGTTCCTGGGCAATCTGATTTCAGAGAATTTGTTCTGGCAGTCCATGATTTTGCGTTACTTTTCGACAGGAACGGAAACCCTTTGAATCCTCCTCCATTCCCCAGTTCACCGGACGATCCAGGCGTAATGGGAGTAAATTACAAGTGCGAGCCTTTGCAATTCAGAAAAGGCGATCCAGCTTATGTTTTCAGTTCATATGTACACGGTGACCCTGTAACACCAATTCTGGAAACATATGAAGGCGACCCCATAAGAATAAGGCTGTTTGACGGATCTCATGAGGAGCAGCATTCCTTCAATCTTCATGGTATAAGATGGAGGAAGGAACCTACAGATGTTTTGTCACCCCATGTTCAATCGCAGACTATAGGTATATCGGAAGCTTTCAATATTGAGATAGACGAGGACTACAAAAAAGGGGACTACCTTTATTATTTCGGAGGATTAGATGATCTGTGGCTTGGTTTGTGGGGTATATTAAGAGTCCACAAAGAAAAGGTTTGTCACCTTTTGCCTTTGAGAGACAGGCCTTTACCTCCAAAAAGATCAGAACCTCTGCCTGAAAAAACAGGCAATCCGCCGCCAATTGCCGTTAACCCTGGAAATCCCTGTCCTGCAGGTGCAAATTACAGAAAATATGAAATAGTTGCTATACAAAAGGATATTGTCTATAACAGGTTTGGAGACCATGATCCTAATGGACTTCTGTTTGTTCTGAAAGAATACGAAAAAGAGGTATTAAGTGGGAAGATAAATCCAAGTCCGCTCATACTAAGAGCCAATGCGGGAGATTGTATTGAAGTAACATTGATAAACCATTTATACAAGCCTATTAATCAGCACTTTCATCCCGGAGTCCCAGTTGATGCACCATTTCCACCATCCAACAGGGTTTCTATTCATACACAGTTACTAAAATATGATGTACTAGGCTCTGATGGCGCAACAATCGGATTTAACCCCGATCAAACGATAGGTCCGGATGAAAGCATAACGTACAGATGGTTTGCAGATAAAGAACTGGGAGCATGCGTTTTAACAGGGTTTGCAGATATACGCAACCACAGGCATCACGGTTTATTCGGAACAATAATTATAGAACCCACATGTTCAAAATATATAAATCCTACAAAAGGTGATGAATGCAAGTTCGGCATTAGAGACAGCATCGTGGTTTCCGCCCCAGGTCAACCCGATTTTAGAGAATTCGTCTTATTCATGCATGATGGAATCAGCCTCTATGATAAGAATAACAATCCCATTCCCGACCCTTTGAACTTACATTCTGAATCTGAACGTCTTGATTTTGAAGATCAGGGACAGAAAGGTTTCAACTATCGTTCTGAAAGATTTGAGAACAGACTTGAAAACAAACCTGATATCCATCTGGTCATGAGTTCAAGAATACACGGCGACCCTTCAACACCGGTTTTTAAAACTTATCCAGGTGACCCTATAAGGATACGGTTGATAATGCCGGCAGATAAGCCCCGAAATCATAGTTTTGTTATACATGGACACTCGTGGAAACAGCAATTTACCGATCCTCTGTCTGATATCATTTCCTGCCAAGGCGCCATTAGTGTCGGAAATACATTCAACCTGCATCTCGAAGACGGTGCTAGTCCTTTTGGAGTGAACCGGATTTGATAAACACACTGAAAGGTTGATATAATGAATGTACTCAGAAAGGACGTGCTCAGTGTGAAAGGCAAATCATTTACAGCAGAATATAAGAAGGAAATTATTAAGCTTGTAACAGAAGGTGACAAAAAGGTTACAGATGTTGCAAAGGATATCGGAGTGTCAGATACAACTATCAGAAAGTGGATAAAACTATATGGTGAACATGGCAATAATGCTTTTCCAGGCAAAGGCTTCTTAAGGCCTGAAGATGAAGAAATGCGCAAACTAAAGAGACAAATATTTGATCTTCAGGAGGAAAATGAAATATTAAAAAAAGCTATGCGCATCTTCACAAAGCCCGAGAGATAAGGTATCAATTTATTAAAGAACATAGCTCCAAATTTCGAGTGGAGAAGATGTGCTTTTTGTTAAATATCAAAAGGAGCACTTATTACAACTGGCTTAAAAGGCCTGATAGCCAGCGGAAGCAAGATGACAGAGAGCTTGTATGTCATATAAGGAGAGTTTTTGAGGAATCAAGACAGACCTATGGAGCTAGACGGATCAAGGTTCAGCTTAATAGGGAGAATATAGTCTGTAGAAAACACAAGGTTTCTAAGCTAATGAATGAAAATAATATTTATAGCAGGCTAAAACGTAAATTTAAGGCCACAACCTATTCAGACCATCAGTATCCTGTAGCACCAAATTTACTCGACCAAGACTTCAGTACTACAAAACCAAACGAAAAATGGGTTGGTGATATCACCTACATTGGCACAGATGAAGGATGGCTCTACCTTGCGGCTGTGGAAGATTTATATGATAAGCAGATAGTAGGTTGGTCATTAAATACACGGATGACAAAGCAGCTCGTCATTAGTGCAATGGATAACGGAATTAAAAGACATAGCCCCGAACCAGGTCTGATATTCCATTCAGACAGGGGGTCGCAATATGCATCATATGACTATCAAGAGTTATTAAGAACGAATCAGGTAGCTCAAAGTATGAGCAGGAAAGGTAACTGTTACGATAATGCTTGTGGAGAATCATTCTTTGCATCATTTAAAAAAGATATAGTTCTGGGGAGAAAATTCAAGACTATAAAAGAGGCCAAGCTTGAAATAATTGATTATATAGAAAGCTTTTACAATTGCAAAAGGCTACATTCAAGTATAGGTTATAAGCCTCCCAAAGAGTATCGAGAAGAATATTTTAAACAATTAACTGCCTAGTAAAAAAACAATTCTTAAAATTGGATAAGTCGAACCAATACATGTTATAATATTGAAATATTTACAAAGTATTCTTTAGGGAGTAAGTTACCAAACTGTGAAGCAATATAAAATGAAGCAAGATTAAGAAAATATAAGATATCTAACTTTCAGCGTGTCTAGTAGAGTCATACCACTCCATGACACCGTACACCCTATAAAGTGGATAAACAGAAAGTATGCCGAGGATAAAAACTGGTGGATAGGGGTTTCCAAAAACTTTGCATTACTTAAAAAAGTAGCTCTTATCTAATCTAGACTATTTATATTGAGGTACTGCAAAGGTACTAAATAAGTACCTTAAAAATATGTGAAGGAGGTTTGACCCATGCTGCGACTTAATTTGGATCTTGAATCAAAAGGTAGACCTTCAAAGGATCCTGACGAAAAGTATGTTAAGTTTTTTAAAGTATACTGCTCTGAAGAAGAGTATACAGACTTTACGAACTACTGCAAGGGAATAGGTATCCCGGTATCAAGGTGGTTTGGCGAAAAAATGAGGCGAACTCTAAGGACGGTGAAGAAAGTTGAACAAAAACCCAATAGAAGGCGTTAAGGACTTTATCGTAAATATTATTGTTATATGTGTACTTGCTTTTTTAGTAGGCCTTTCCTACATTTTAGTCAAAGATATAAGAGATCTTGTACCAGGCTTTAGTCATGTTGCCTGGACTTTAATTAGACTTAGTACAGTTGTCTTCGTCATTTGCTTAATACTTTTAAATTTAAAAAAGATAGTACTCTTTACTGGTAATATGGCCCTGAAAGGCTTTAAAAAGCTTTCTGGTTTATTAAAATCAGGAGTTAAAACCAGTAGAAACATCAAAGTATCAATGCCATCATTGCCAATGCCGGCAAGGAACAATAAAAGTAGCTTTGGCTGCAACCTGCCTCCACTTTCACTCCTGGGAGATCTTACTAACTATAAAGAGTCTAGAGACCATGCAGATAATATTAAAGGCATTTTAAATAAAACCTTCAGGGATTTTAATCTGGACTGTACTGTAACAGACTATAAGATAGGTCCTACTATAACACGTTATAACCTTAGCTTATCTTCAACAACAAAAATACGGGAGATAACATCCATCAAGGAGGATCTAGCAGCTAGGGTGAAGACAAAAAAACTTAGAATAATAACCTCTAACGGCATTTCCATTGAGATTCCAAACCTAAAAAGGCAGAATGTTACTCATAGGGATATCATGGATGAGCTTATAAATGAAGATCTTCCCCCATTGGCTATGGCATGTGGGAGAACCGCCAACGGCGCCCCTTACTATATTAATCTAGCCAAGGCTCCTCACCTACTTGTGGGTGGATCCACCGGGCAGGGAAAAAGCGTATGTGTTAATGCCCTCATTATTTCACTACTAATGCGAAACTCACCGGAACACTTAAAGCTTGTAATGATAGATCCCAAGGTAATAGAATTTGAGTTTTATAATGATCTTCCGCACCTCCTCTTCCCTATTGCAAACACCCTTGATAAAAGTGCAGAGGTTATTAAATGGTGTGTAAATGAAATGAATAGAAGGTACATAGAACTTAGGAAGATTAAAAGAAAAAACCTTGCAGACATACCAATAGATCAAAGACCCTTTCCTGTAATAGTTATAGTTATTGATGAGTTAGCCGAAATAACCCTTTCGAAAAAGGCCGGTGAGCTCACAGACGATTTAAACTCTTTAGCCAGAATGGCAAGAGCTGCAGGTATCCATATGATTCTTGCTACCCAAAGACCGGATAAAGATGCCGTACCTGGCCAGCTTAAGTCCAATATACCTAGTGCCATAGCTCTTAAGGTTTTAAAAGACTATGAGAGTAGAATAATCCTTGGCCAGGATGGGGCAGAAAAACTTATTGGTAATGGTGATATGCTTGTCGCTGCTATAGGTGAGGAAGAATTAATACGCTGCCAGGGTAGTTTCTTAAGTGACCAACAGATCGAGTCAGTTGTGGAATGGTGGAAGGAAAATTATGAGGAAGACATTAAGCCTAGGATAAATATTTGTAAAGGGGCCCCTGATCCTGTAGAAAAGAATGCTGTACAAAATGAAATACATACAGAGAAAATAAATGCAAATGCAGAAATAATCTTAAGAAAAAATATTTGTTACAGCAGAATATCTAATAATGATAATGAAATACAACTACCTACGATCAGGGAGTTGGCCAACAATTTAAATATATCAACCAGACAAGTATTTTACCTGCTAAATCAGCTAAAGCTGGAAGGCTGGATTAAAAAAACAGGTACATCAAGCGATGCAAAAAATATTGTGATTATTTCTAAAGAAGAAGCCGAAAAGTGGTCAAAAAATTTACAGTAATTCTTTGGAATTCAATTGTTTTCAGGTGTTGTTTCACTATCAAGTTTCCTTATAGAGAAACGGGTGTTACAAGACCTGAAACAAGTTTAGTGAAACAACATCTTTTGTATAAAAATTTCCCGTTTTAGTGGTTTAAACTAGAGGTGATACTGGATAGTGTCTTGTCAGGTGGTATAAATTGTTTTCTACTTTAAGTCTTTAAAAGTTTCCATTGGGATTATTCCACTTAGTTGGTACAGATTAGGCCATATTTTTCTTTAGTTACAAGAACGTATGTACTTCAAGCACTTAAAGTAGTATCATTAAGAATTTTTTCAAAGTCATATTCTGTAGCTAGAAGTTCAAATGCAGCCTTTCTTAAAAAATTCTGATCTGTGAATAGGGAATATTCCAAATCATTTAAATATTCATATAATAAAACATTAAAATCAAATCCCGGTTTATCCTTTTCTTTTTTATAGATATGTATATAAAAGAAACTTAACCATTCCTGAATTTTATCTTTTATTTCTGCTGCATATCTCTTTTTAATCTCAAAAACATCATTCCAGGATTCAATTTCTTCATTTCTATTCAAGCTACCTGTTATATCAATCTTTAATTCATCGTCAATAATAGGTAATTTCCCCTGGCTGACTATTGATAATTTGAAGATTATGGTATCCATAAGATTATCATAGGGATAAAAAGCTTTTCTTCTTTTGGACTTGTCGTCATCCTTGAATAATAGATCTTTGGCTTTCTTATACCCTGTATTGCATTCACCGCATATAGGAACCAAATTTCTGAAGTTTACGCTATTAAACGGGTATTTTGTCTTTGGCAGGTAATGATCGTAATCATCCCTTTTTATATCATATTTCGAATTCAAACGGTATAAACCACAAAACGGGCAATACTTATATTTCTTATTCAATTCTCTTGATGCTTTAAAATGCTCTTTCATATCGCAATGATTGGAAATGTAAGCCGAGGTACTTAAAACCCCATTATAAAGATATGTAAATAGTTCTTCCAGGTATGTCTTAAGCGGATCCTGTATGTCTTTGTAATGAATAGGTTCAACATCACCACAGCAAAGCTTTTCAATCAAGTTATTGTTTTTAAAGCCCTCAATTATATAGTCCCGGGATGGTTTGTCCAGTTTTTTAAACGCTTCAAATACATCTTTCAGTAAAGCACTAAGCTTATCACATGCATCTACAATGCATTTAAAATCCTGATGAATTAAGTTATCTGTAAAAGTAAGTTCTTCTTCCTTAAACATTGTCTTAAAAAAGAATTCTATATATTGATGTAAACTTTCAATTACGTGGTTTTCAGTATATTTATAAGTGTAAAGCATTTACTTATCATCACCCTTTGAATTGATTTGCTTTTCCTTCTTATTAAGATAGCTTAACAAGAAAAACTTTTCAGCAGATTCTCCAAGTTCCAACACCTCATCTTTAATTCTTTCAATATCTTCACTGGTTTCAATAGTTTCATTCTTCAACCTTTGAATGTTTTCGGCAGCTAAATCGGATATGGTATTTTCCTTATCGAATATCTCTTTGTACAAGATACTAAAAGAAGTACCATAAGTATGTATTTTAGGATTCTCTGCATTAACAATACTGTCTTTCCTTTCAAACTTGAACACATTATGCGTCTGACAGTCAGATAAAATAAATGGTGAATGTGTAGTAAGAATAAGTTCCTGCTGACGCCCTGCTGCCTCATTTTCAGTTATCTTGTTGAGAGTACTTACAAATTTCGAACGCCACTGAGGATTAAAATGTGTCTCTGGTTCATCCATCAGAAATAACGTTCCAGGATCATCAATAAGAAGTACTGCTCCTATTGTTTGCATCAACTGGTGTTCTCCATCTGAGAATTTCCTATAGTGTATAGGCTCCTTTACTCCATTTTTACATAAAAGTATATTTTCAATCCTGAAAATCAGATTATCATCTGTAGTTTTCGGTATGATTCCGGCTAATGTAGAAGCATTTTTCGACTTCATTATTCTCTTTCTTTGGTAGCTTGGAATAGCATAAGCATTAAGGGAATTCAGCAGATAGAATATGCCATATAGTTCTGCTGCAGAATTAAAATAATGTTTAAAAGCTTTTTGCGTGGCTTTATTCACAAAATAATCGAGAATTATTGTTTTCTTATCGGTTTTCAGCTCATCATAATAACAGGTAGCACATTTTTTAAGCTTGGTTATTACACTTTCAATAGTTTCATCTTTTTTGATATTATAAGTTTCATCAATTTCTGTTCCGGAGAGTTGTATTATAATTCTGAAAGAATGAAGTTTACATACATTCAGAATTTCATTTATTACATCAATCCTATTAAAATCGTGTATTAAATAATTGGATATGAGAATCAGTGAGTTTGTTTCATAGTCCATATAAAACATCCTACTACCTTCAATATCGGTTTTAAACTCATCCTTCAAATTCATTTCAAATTCATTAAAATAATTGAACCTCATCTTAATAAACGGACTACTGATAAGCTCATTCATTCCGGAAGAATAGCCGATAATTTTGGCTGGAAGAAGCTCTTTCCGATAATTCCTGTCGTTTACCCATTGATAACCACTTTCATTCTTTATAAAAAATAATGGTGATCCACCTTTTTCCTTCTTAACTTTTATCCAATCATATCTATAATCAGAAAAATCGGCATCCTTTATATCAAGAATCTTTTTCAATGGAAGTAAATACTCAATTTCATAACCATAGGATTCTTTGTTGTTTAACAAAAGACCTTCATTATCGTCATCTGAATAATTAAGGTGCATCAATTCAAGCTCATAAAATATTTCACTGAGAGCTTCCATAACATTTGACTTGCCGCAACCGTTCTGCCCCACAAAACATATGGGCTCAAGGAATTTTGAGTTTATAATGTCATTATCAAATTTAATTTCAAATCCTTCCTGCAACCCACGAAATGAAGATAACAGCTTTAATCTAATTAATTTCATTGTTTCACCTTTAAACTGTCAGTTATTATATATTGTATTTCTTTTTCATTATTCTCATCAAACACTTGAATTAGAAAAAGTTTATTTTCTTCCATGCATGCAAATAAGTACATTTTCATATCTTCATAGTTAATATCTTCAAAATGATTATTTATAGATTCAATTAGCTCATCAAAAGTAAACTCTTTTTCTCCAAATTCGGATTTAATAATTTTTATAAAACTTTCAAAGTTGAACCCCGTTTCATTTGCTGCTAGTTCCCCTCTAAACGCCTTTTGCATAAGGGAATTGAAAAGTGTTTCAAGTTCCTTTGTGGATTGCTTTTGTCTTTGCTTAAGTTTTTCAATTTTTTCTAAAACTTCGACAAACTTATTTTGCAAATGCATGGGTGGTAGTTTAAATTCCAGCCTTTTGATTATTCCTAAGTTAAGACCACTCATAATTGCTCCTTTATTCTCAGCTCTTATCTGTGCTAAAATATAAGGGTCAGAATGAATTGAGTATGAAATAAAATAAGGGTTAGCAATTTTCGTGTTTAGCGTTATTGCCGCAAGATGTTTTGAGTTAATGGCACATCCAATATCATGCGGTATAACAGCTGATCTCCCTGTGGTGCCCATTATCGTTATAACTACATCACCTGGATAAAGTGTATACCTTTGCAACTTTTTATACTTTTCTTGAGTAATATAACGTCTTTCTCCCCAAGCGAATCTATTGTTAACTGCATTGTCAATTCCTATTACAGATATACCCTGGTTAACAAATTCACTATGTAATAAATCACTACCAAATGGACCAGTTCGCATACTATTTTTTTTATCTCTAGCTAAATCAGAGATTAATTTCTTATCCCAATTTTCTCTGTCATTATTATTTATAAACATCTCAATAAAAACCGACTTCAAATACTTATCAGCAAGTTCGTCAGCCTCTTTACGTTTTAGCATTGCTTTTTCAACCTTTTCAAGAATTGAGACAATCTTCTTTTGCTGTTCAAGTGATGGAATTGGAACTTTCAAACTTACTAAGCTACTTCTATCTATATGTGGAATGGTCGCACCCGTAGTTCTACCATTTAAATAATTAAATTGGAATTTTAAAAAATAAAAAAAATAACGATTATTCAACTCATTTCTATCTTTTATCTCTAATTTAGCAATAGTCGAACCTACATACCCTTCTAAACCTGTACCTACCGTGCCCGAATTTGCTCCATCCCATACAATTAATACATCTTCTTGGTTACATTTCAATCCATTTTTATCATCTGAAAACTGCGTTGACTCAACACCTCTAAGGTTATCAATATTTATTAATGGATAATAGTTTTCTTTCATACAATTTGTTATATTATTAATCTTTCTACCCTTTTTAATGCTGACTAGCTCTTCAACAACCTTGTATCTCCAATTATTAGGTAACTGTTTAGTCATATATTCATCATTTCCTTCAACTCATTAATTTCGTGCAATATTTCACTTTCAAGCCTAGTAATTCTCTCCATGATAATTTTCGGATTTTCATATTCAACTTCTTCATGTTCAATCTTTTTATACTTATTTATAGATAAATCATAATCATTTTCCTCAATATCCGTTTTCTCAACCCAAAACCACTTATCATCTTTTTCCGGCTCAAGCTCAGTATTTTGCCTGCATTTCTTCCAACTCTCTATAATATTCGGAATATCATTTTTATCTGGTGTTTCAACTCTCTTATCATCCAGACTTAAGCCATCATACTGCATATCATAAAACCATACCTTATCAGTTATACCACCCTTTGTAAAAAAAAGCACTGCAGTAGAAACCCCAGCATATGGTTTAAATACCCCTGAAGGCATTGAAATAACTGCTTCCAATTGATTCTCTTCCACAACCATTTTCCTGACATTCTTGTGTGCATTAGACGAACCGAAAAGTACGCCATCTGGTACAATAACAGCAGCTCTACCACCTATATCAAGAATCCTTTCAATCAATGCCAGAAACAATAATTCAGTCTTTTTAGTATCTACTACCTTTTTTAAAGATGAATTAATATCACCTGCATCAATACTGCCTTTAAAAGGTGGATTTGCTAGAACCACAGTATACTTATCCTTTTCCTCATAATTCGAGGACAGGGAATCAGCATATTGAATATCCGGTTCATCCACCCCATGAAGCATAAGATTCATTGCAGATATTCTAAGCATTGAACTGTCAAAATCCCTTCCATGCAACAAATCCTTCTTAAATTTTTCCCATCCTTGTCCATCCAGTTTCTCTCCAATTTTGTCATGTAAAACGCCATTTTCATCTGTAAACACGCTTTCAGGGTTTGTATACTTCCTCAGTATATACTCGGCGCTTGCCATCAGAAATCCTGCTGTTCCACAGGCAGGATCGCAAATAACATCATCAATTGAAGGGTCTATAAGTTCCACAATCATCTTTATGATATGCCTTGGAGTCCTGAACTGGCCGTTCATACCCGCTGTTGCAATTTTATTAAGCATATATTCATAAAGATCGCCCTTTGTATCCGTATCATCCATATTTATTCCATCAATAAGCTGAACCGCCTCATACAATAAGCTTGGCTTCTGAATAAGATAAATTGCATCCTTCATAAAAGTGCCAAAACTTGTTCCTGTTCCAATTTCCTTTATGAACGGAAACACATTTGCCACCATATTATCATGAATTTCCTGGGAGTTGAAATGCTTGAACAAAGACCACCTGCATTTGGTTTTATCTATCTTTGGACCATACTTTTTATCACTCTTCTTATCTTTTTCTTCTTCATCATTTTCAAATATGGACTTATGCTTTATCCCAGTTCTTGCTGCCCTTTTCTCTGCTGCAGCATCATTATCATCCAGTCTCTTTATAAAAAGCAAATATGAAATCTGCTCAATAACTGTAAGAGGGTTTGAAATTCCCCCCGACCAGAAATTATCCCACAATGTATCAATTTTACTTCTCAATTCACTACTAAGCATGCTTTTCCTCCAGTTCTACCTTATAGGGCTTTATCAATTCAACAACTTCTTCAGAGATTTTTCCCTTGAATAACCCATCGAACCCATCATGATTAATATTTGTATACGGTGGACCATACAGTGCAGCAAATGAAATCCCGTTATTCTTAATAATATCGTTCTTTATCATCTCAACAATTTTTATCTGAGTTGCTGATAATTGTCTATTATGATCTCTTACAAAATCTTCAAATCTCGTATTAAGTTCATTTTCATCCACACCCACAAACATACGTAAAATACCGACAAGATCGTCTTTTCTCACATGGGTCTTTTCAGATAACTCTTCAATAGTAAATTCTATTTTTCCTGAATTAAATATTTCATAAACTGAGTTTATATCGCTTTTAGTGAGCATTTCTCCCTTTCGGATTTTATGTATAACCAATTGCATATTCATTTCGCTCTCAAGAGCTTTCCTTACCCTATCTGCATAAGGTTCCATATTACTTGAACTTGTACTGTAGTTTTCATGAATTTCTCTTACAATATATCCACTGTCTTTTATATCAAGTCTTATATAGGATGCCGAGGGATTTTCACTCCTAAACCTTATCAATCCCCGTAGTTTAACCCTTGCCTCTTCAACATCTTCATATTTTGCCTCGTACCAGGTATCCTCACTAATAAGGTTCTTCACGTAATCACGTAAACCATTGAAATGATTGAGGTTCAACCTCAACCTCGACAGTTCATAAATAGTATTACAAATATGCTCGCCTAATCTCTTATCCTCATTAATCTTATATATCTGCATTTTATACATTTGATTGTCAAACCAAATAGCAATTTTATCTCCCTCGCTGTCAATCCATTGCATAAGAGGAGCAACTTCTTTTAAAAGTATATCAATTAGGTTTTGATTTATAACAACCCAGTTCTGATCAAGCTTCAGCCACTCTAGAGTTTTCCACTGTTTCCTCACTGCAACAGACTTTTCAGGCAGGACAGCTATATCTTCTCTAATAAGTTTTATCATACTGTCTTTTTTTCCTGAATCATTTTTCTCATTAAATACCCTTAGAAGTTCGATTCTTCTTTCAAACCTGATCTGAATCGATGTCTTAGTTACAGCTGGAATAACTCCATCAGGCTTTTCATCAAAAAACTCAAAGTTTTTCCAGTGGTCAAATACTATAAACTGCTTCTTGTCCACACCTTTTCCGAATAAATCCTGGCACAGTCGTGTTCCCCGACCTGTCATCTGTAAAAACTTAACTTTTGAATAAACAGGCTTAGCAAATACAAGATTTACAATTTCAGGAACATCTACACCGGTATCCAACATATCTACCGATATTGCAATTCTTGGCCTGTCCGCTTCTTTAAAACTAGTTAAGAGGTCTTCCTTTTTCTCAATTTCTGAATGTATTATGGCTGCAAGTTTTCCATGATACTGTGGATACATTTCATCGAATAATTCCATCAAAAGCTTTGCATGTCTTATATTTTTAGCAAATATAATGGATTTTCCAATGGTCTCCCCGACTTTTATACCGTTGTTCATCAAGTTATCCAGAACAAATCTATTTGTGTCCTCATTGGTCACAAACTCTTCCAATTGTTCTCTGTCAAAATCAATCTGAGTTTCGTCAAACCCCTCTTCTTCAAGTAATTTACGTTGTTGTTCAGATAAATTCGACCACTTAATGCCTCTTCTTAAAAAATCAGTTGTTGCATCAATTTTTTTAGGCCTTAAAAGATAGGGTGGTAAATGGTCACAAGCCTCATCAAAAGAATAGTAAAAAGTAGGGTCCCCATCCACACATTTAAATAAACTGAAGGTGTTTCTGTTTATAAAATTAACCGGTGTCGCAGTCAATCCTATAAAATAAGCATCAAAATATTCAACTATATCCCTGTAAGTATTATAAATACTCCTATGAGATTCATCACATATTACCAGATCAAAAAAACCGACACTATACTTATCATAGTGATTTATCATTGTCTGATAAGTTGAAAAGTACAGATTTACTTCCCTTACATCACTACTTGCAGATGATATTCTTGTTGAAGGCACTTCCGGCATAAAAACCTTGAAACTGTTTTTTTGTTCCTTTGCCTGTCTAACCAACTCATCCCTGTCAGCAAGGAAAAGTACACGTTTCACCCAATTAGCCTGCATCATGCCTTTTGAAAGTGCTATTACCGTTCTGGTCTTACCAGTTCCTGTTGCCATAACCATAAGAGCATTTCTCTTGCCGCTCTCAAACTTTTCAAACACCCTTTTAATTCCTTCAATCTGGTAGGCACGTCCTGCAATATTTACATCCAATTCAACGCTTGAAAGAGGATTTTTGTTTTCATGCTGAAAAAGCAGATATTCCAGATCATCCAAGGTATAAAATCCCCATATCTGCCTTGGCTCACTGTACTTATCATCCCACATGTATATTTCATGGCCATTGGTATAATATATAATAGGCCTTACCCCGTAGAGCTGTTCTATACCGTCAGCATATATCTTTGCTTGATGCTTACCAACAACAGCATCTCTTGAAGTTTTCTTTGCTTCGATAACAGCAACGGGTTTACCTTTTTTATCAAAAAGTACATAGTCTACCTTTCCTTTTCCTGATTTCGTTGTCGGGTCCGGTACAACATATTCAACATTTACCAGTTCTGTATTATCAACATTCCATCCCGCATCTTTAAGCATAAAATCAATAAGTTTTTTTCTTGTCTCATCCTCAGTCATTCCAAGTTCATTTGTTATTATTACAAGCTCTTTTTCCACTTTTTCGGGAGCTATACGTGATAACTGTAATTGTTCCCTTAATGCAGAAAGTTCTTTTTCATGAGACTTTTTAAGCTCCTGAATTTCTTTCTTATATGTGTCTATATCTATAACGGTTTTTGCTGCATTTTTCTTTTCAGGCTTTTTAGGCCAGGTAAACTCTTTTGGCAGTGACGTTCTGTCCGCAGTTACTTTTACATAAAACCAACATGCCAGTTTAAAAATACTTTTTAGACATTCTGAAGCATTTTTTATATCACTATGACTTGTATGAGCAGCTTTATTGCCTATTTTTCTTACCAGGTGGAACAAGTCTACAACAGCTGGCTTTACAGCATTTGATTGAGAAAGGAGCTTTATTTTTTCTACTTGAGTTGATTCTACTGGTAAAGGAAGTTTTAATGCAACAAAAACAAAATCTATCAACTCTTCAGAGAATAGACGCATCTTAAAAAGTGAAGAATTTGTATCTCTATACAAATATTTTTCTGCAAAATAACCGTTTTTAGCTAAATTAGGCCATTTGTCTTTCAAAAAAGCAAAATTGGACATCTGCATCCCTCGGTTTTCAGTGTATGCCAATTATATTATATATAATCTGCACAAAATAATAAACAATTGATGTAAACATTTTTGTAAACATTGGTGTTTGATTTTGCTTCAAGGTATAGAAATATTGAAAAAGATACAGAAGGATACACTAATAAATGGGTCATAGTACAATTTATCGTAGATATCAGATATCAAAAGACGTGATCGAAAAAACCATGTTGAATGTTTGATTATATCTGAATTATAATTTAAGTCCATTTTACAACTTTTGTAAAATTCGTACCGCCCTACCATACACAAAAACTTTATAGTCCCTTATAACTATTTTGACTTTTCGCTATCACCATTGACACCCCTTATAGGAATTGATACAACGAATCTAGTTCCTTCTCCTACCTTGCTAACAAAAGACATATTACCATTAAATTTAGCTTTAATAATTGAATACGATATATAAAGCCCTAAACCTGTACCATTAGATCCTTTCGTAGTTGTCATCTTCTTAAAAAGCTTTTTCTGTATATCTAAGGGTATACCTTTTCCGTTATCACTTACCGAGAACACTACAGAATTATTTTCTATTACTATTTCTAAAACTATAATACCACCGTTTCCATCATAAGATTCTATAGCATTAGTTATAAGATTATTAAAGACTTGCACTAAAGAGTTTACATCACCCTTTAAAACTAGATTTTCATTATATAATAACCTTTTTTCAAGTATACAATTATTCTTTTTAAGTTCATAGTTCATTAATAAATCTACTTTTGTAACCAAGTCGTTAAGTTTATAGCTTAGGTCACTATTACTTATAGCTTTAACAGTTTGACCTTTGACTGCCGAAATAATATCACCCATATACTTCAGATACTGCCTAATTCTATCAATCCAAAGATATATTTCTTCGGTAGATCTTTTATACTTGTCATATTCTCCCTTAGCTTTAATCAACTGAACCATTTCATCCACGTTCTTTTTTATAATTAATATTCCACCTGAAGAGCTCATTAATGGTGTTTTTATATTATGAGCTATACCCCCTATCAACTGACTAAGAGATGTAAGCCTTTCATTCTCTATCAAAATTTCCTGTGATACTATTTTTTCTGACAATTCTTCTACGTTATTAAACACTCTAGAAAATCTTATTGCCAATACTATTGATTGAGCAAGGATAAAAACTGACAATCCCATAGGAGAAAGTGCAGGAGTATTTACAATTAATTCAGTTCGAAGTATATCATTAATAAGAGTAAGTATAAAAATAATTGTGCCACTTAGTATTATAAATGCTCCCTGCCTCCTATGCACCAGTGCACTAATAATCGCATATATTGCATATAAACCTTCAAATATCCAAACACATTCAATAAAAAGTATTAGATTAGCTGGTGTATTTGCTCCAACAATAGCTATAAACAAAATGCTGCCCAAGTTAAAGATATAGAAAACCTTTAAAAGTTTTCTGGAAAACTCATGGAGATAAAGAGTATAAAAGAAGGTCAAAAAAGCCGTTGCCCCAAGAGCAGCATTTATGTAGACTAGTCTAAAGAAAGTACTTTCGTTTATATAAAATAGCTGTAATAATACGTGTTCACCCGATGTAATTGCCCTTATACCAGTAAATATACACGACAGACCTAGAAACAGTGACGATATTTCTTTCCTACGAAAAATGAATAAAATCAAATGGTAGCAAGCCATTATAAATATATATCCGAAAATGAACATATCTGTCATTATCTGCTTGTCTCTACCTTTTAAAATCGTTGTGCTATCTCCTAAAAGAAATGTTCCTATAATTCCTCCCCTATTTTCAACGAAATTTGATACTTGCAAAACAATTTCAATATTATCTCTATCGTTATAAAAAACAATATAAGAAGGTTTTGATTGTCCCACACTATTAGCCGAATCTCTTGCCACTTTACCGCATGAAGTCATTAGTTTTCCATTAACCCAAAGTTTATATGCTGATAATATTCTCGGTATTCTTAAAGCCAATAAAGTATCCTTTGAATTAGTCTCGATTACTAATCTGTAAGTAGCGTACCCTTTTGTATTGAATTTTTGGGTATTAGTTGAGTTCTTATCCCAATACCCTGGCACAGGAAAAAAGATACCCTTTTCATCTGCAAAACTCTTACTAAAACCATTTGGCTCTATAAGTTGGTTCCAAAAAAACTGCCAGCGTCCATCTAACTTAACGGATTCACCTTTAGTAAAATCCAGTTCAGTTAAATCAAATCTGCCATTTTTTATTTGAAATATTTTATTGCTGGCATGCAGATGCCCTGTATTAATGATAATTGTTAACAAAATAAGGATAATAACAAAAACCCTTTTCATTTTCATAAACTATTCTTTCTTAAAAAATTTTACAATATCGATAATCTCAATAGGCTTATTCACTATATAATCTGGCTTATGTGCTAGGAGAAGATCAGAAGAATCGTAGCCCCATGTCACAGAAATTATCTTGATTCCACACTTTTTACAAGATATTATGTCTCTTTGCTCATCGCCAATATATATAACCTCTTCTCTTTTTATATTATGCTTTTTTATAAAGGTATCTATGGTAAAGTGTTTACCAAAAAGATTTTTTGAAGAATATATGTAGTTAAATATATCTACTTTGTTCCTCTGCAGTATAGCTTTTATCGTACTTTTTGAATTTGAAGATACAATCACTAAATTCAACTCTTCTTTTTTGAGTTCACTTAAAACATCCTTCATTTCTTCCAGTATATTAATATCCAATATATAATCTTTATATATTTTCATTGCCTCATATACTAATAAAGGTATTTTATATGTTGGTACATTAAGGAATTTACATCTTTCAGTAATTGATATCTTGCTTAAGGTTGAAATATCAGAAGAATCTATTTTCCTATAACTATATTTATCTGCTATTCCATTGTATATTTGAACAACTATATCTCTTGAATCAACTAATGTACCGTCAAAATCAAATAATAACGTTTTCATATATTTATATCCTTAAATTTTTTATTCATTAGCTTTACATATCATCCTATCCAAATGAGCTTAGGTTCAGTTATTCTTATCATTTGACCTTTTATTTCTATTAAATAAATCAGGATAATCAACAACTCTACAAAGCAAATAATCAGTACTCACACCAAAGTAATTAGCAAGCTTATCAAGAATCTCTACTGAAGGCATAGTAAGGCCACTTTCATAATTAGCAATTGCAGTACGTCCAACATTCAAATACTGAGCAAGTTCCTCCTGGGATATACTAAACTTCTTTCTTAATCCCCTTAATCTAGAACTGAAGCTAACACCCTGTCGTTGTATGCTTTCCTTCAAGAACTCCACTGACTTGGCTGCAGACTTTATATGTATTATTACATCCTCTATTTCTGTCTTTTTTTCAACATAGCTTTGAATATCTAATTCCTCTAGCGACTTCATACCCGGTACACTTTCTGAAAATCCAGTTAGAAGTAGAATATATAATTCATTATCAAATTCTCTAATTCTCTTTATAATTTCGTCACCATTTAAATCGTCAACATAATAATCTAGAATCAAGAGGTCAAACTTCTCTTTCTTCAAGGCATCTATTGCCTCTTTTGATGATGTAAAACCTTCTACTTTATAATCTTGTAAGTAAGATTTCAAAACATCAATAATCCCTATATCATCATCAACTATTAAGATGTTTAACTTACTGTCCACTATCTCTTCAGCTCCAATCGGAATTCTTATCAAAATAAACTACTGTACCATTATTTGGTTTTTGGTATTATCAACTTATTCCTTTTCCTATTATATAAGATAAGCCAAATGACTTCTATTGATTCTATAATTTTACTTTGTTCTTTTCTAACATTTTTCCGATCTTATATCTCTTTTTCAACACTCCTTAAAAATTGCATCTTCATCTAACTTAACTTAGTTAGATAGGATAACTCTATTTTATACCAATTCTCTTACGGAGAGCAAGCCTACGATACCCAAGTTATTTAATTATTTAAAAATAGACAACACTTAATAATAGTCATTAAAAACAAACAAAACTATTTAAAGCTAAATAAAATTTACTTTAATAAAGCGTATTTGTAAAAAATAAAATAGATATTGACACGTCATTCAAAGTGACGTATTATTATTCTAAAGTTAAAGTTAATGTTAATAAACATTAAAATAACTCTATTACCATTGAATGTTGATCTTTGAAAACTGAATAACAAGTTAATAGCGACGTACTTTGGATACGTTAGTCTAAACGAAAGGGAACTCGCCATGACCTATATAATAGTTAGCGGTGCTAAAATAAAATGTATAGTCACCTCAAGTTTAGAAAAGATACTTCTCGCTGGACTTTGCATGTCACTTCGTTGCGGAGCAAGTTCAGATATCTATGAGCAGGTATGAGAAACCTGAGGAATTAAATTCCTATGAGCATACATTTGCTGTCCAAAGTATTCCTGGGTATGGGACGTGAAAAGTGCATATCTAACGCGGCGGCTGAATGAACGCAAGTTAAACTTGAATCTAAATATTCACTGCATACCCGGTAGGGCCGGGTATGCAGTTATATATACAAAGTATCACCATGAAAGTGAGGTTAATCAAATGGATAAGCTGGTTTATACAGTAAACGAAACAGCACAGATTCTAAATATCGGAATGAACAAGGCCTATGAGCTGATACAACAAAAAGAAATTCCAAACGTTAGAGTTGGAAGGAAAATACTAATTCCCAAGCAAGCATTAGAAAACTGGCTTGCTAATTCTTCAACCACAAAAGCCACAAACAAAAAAGCATTGTAAATAGAAAATTAATATTATAAAATTGGGGGGAAACAAATGAACATTGAAAACAGAATTACAAATATTGAAGATTTACCGCTTTCTCTCACAGCAAAAGACATAGCAAAGGTTTTGGGAGTATCCCTGGAACATGCATATAAACTAATCCACAGAAAGGAATTTCCTTCTGTACAGATCGGCAAAAGACTTGTAGTCCCTAAACCTGCCTTCGAAAAGTGGATGGAGAATCCATTTTATTACGAAAGGAATTGATTTAATAGTGGCAAAAAATAAAAACATAAAAAGAGAAAACGGAGAAGGAACAATTACGCAACTTCCCAATGGAACTTATATGGGTAAAATACAAATAGATGGGGTTAGAAAGTCTGTATACGGTAAAAGTAGACCTGAGGTTGTCAGGAAAATCCAACAACTAGCTATAAACTCCCTTAAAGGCCTTAAAGAATCTTCACCAATGAAATTAAAAGCCTGGCTGTTGTTCTGGCTTGAAAACTACAAAAAACTAAAGCTCAAACCAAAAACATATGAAGTATATGAAACCCAATCCGTATACCATATACTGCCTTTTCTAGGTGATATCCAGCTTAAGGACCTGAGCTCACTTCAAATCCAAAAATACATAAATGAAAAATCTAAAACATTATCACCGGCTACAGTAAGAAAACAATTTAACATTCTCAACTCCTGTTTGGAAAAAGCTGTTGCAAATGAGCTTATTAATAAGAATCCATGTAAACATATTGAGCTCCCTATTTTGAAACAGAAGGAAATCAAAGCTTTCACCCTGGAAGAAGAAAAAAAGTTTCTTGAGTGCGCAAAGGGAGATGCCCTCTACACATTATTTGTGGTGGCTGTTGATACAGGTATAAGACTTGGTGAGCTATTGGCTCTTACATGGGATGACATAGATTTTGAATCGGCAGAGATAAGAGTAAATAAGAACCTGATAACTGTAAAGGACTTTAAAGGTAAGACGCAAAGGAAAAATATCCTAAAACTTCAGGACACTCCAAAAACAAAGTCAAGCACCAGAAAAGTTCCTGTTACTGCTAGGGCATTGAAACTATTACAGGATATTAAGTCAGACAGAATTTTAGTATTCTGCACAAGAACAAATAATTATCTCAGTCCAAGAAACATACAAAGATCCTTTGTAAGAATTGCCATGAAAGCCGGCCTTGATGGATGCAACTTCCATTCCCTACGCCACACATATGCAACAAGAATGTTTGAGCTTGGAGTACCTGTTAATGTTGTATCAAAACTGCTTGGTCACGCAAAAGCATCTATAACATCTGACGTTTATATAAGCGTTATACCGCAATTAAAGACGGACGCCGTTAAAGCATTAGATTCACTTCATCATAGCAATAATAATCACAACCCATTCACAACCCATTTAAGTTAATTTTAAATGATTTTAGACCGAATTTTGAACCATAATCTGTAAATTTTATCCTAAGTGAGGTAAGGCATGAGAATAACAAAAAACCCTGAAACATTGATTTCTCAACACTTCAAGGTTATTTACACTGGAGCCCTCAACCAGAATCGAACTGGTGACCTCCGGTTGTATTTAAAGGTGGTTTTTTAACCTGCCTGTAAAAGTCCTACGAACTTATAAAATATTTCAATTTTCTGAACTCTTTCCCCGACTTCATTTACAGTCTTGTGATGCACAACAATCTTGTCGATAAGTTCATTGAGTATCTTTGCATTAAGCTCGTCCAACTCGGTGTACTTCCGAATAAATCCAAGGAAATGCTGTGCCTTATCGGCATTATCTCTCGCTGTCCGCACTTTCTCAGTCAGAGCCTCCAGTTTTTCTGAAAGCTCCTGCTGCTCCTTTTCATAATCTCCCGACAGGCTTGCAAACCGCTTATCAGTGATTTTCCCCAGAACATTGTCCTCGTACAGCTTTTTGATAATGGTATCAAGGTCTGCTATCCTCAGCTTTGTGGCTTCAATTTCCTTTTTATCCTTTTCAACCTGCTTTTTCTGCTTGGCGGTGTCTGCATCCATGAGTTGGCGTAAATACCTGTCCTCATACCGTTCTGCCAGCCTTGCATTCATCCGTATATCCTCAATTACGATCTTGTATAGATTGTCGTAAGTAATGTAATGGGAGGAGCAATATTCCTTGCCGTGGGTTTTATAGAACCAACAGCTGTATTCGCCTTTACGGGTAGTCCCCTTTTGCTTGCCTGCATAGGTAAGTGCCGATCCGCAATCGGAACAACTGAGTAGTCCGGAAAATATCTGGATCTCTCCTGTCCTTGTTTCACGCTTCCGGCTTTTCAGCATGGACTGCACCAAATCCCAGGTTTCTTGTGATACTAACGGCTCATGGGTGTTATAGGTGATAACCCAGTCTTCTTCAGGAGCCTTTATTTTTTTGCTGGTGCTCATAATTTTTACCCGCTGCTTGCCGTATATTGTATGTCCCAGGTACACCATGTTGCTTAAGATGCAACGGATGGAAGTGATATGCCAGTCGAAAGGTTTCCGCCAGTAGTCTGCCTTGTAGTAATCGGGATTATTACGGTTGAAATAGGCAATGGGGTTTAGGTATCCGTCTTTTCGCAGGATTTTTGTAATCCGGTTGTAGCCGTTGCCTTCGCTGCAAAGTTTAAATATGTATCGGACTGTCCTTGCAGCTTCTTCATCGACAATGAGCTTATGCTTGTTATTCGGGTCTTTTTTGTATCCGAAGGGCGGCCTTGATACGATGTACTCTCCGTTTCTGGCTTTGGCATTGAATGCGGCTCTGGTTTTCCTTGAAACATCCCTTGCATACATGTCGTTGAGTACATTCTTTATAGGCATCAGGATGTCATTATTGTTGTTCAAGGTATCAATGTTGTCATCTACGGCAATGTACCGTACATTTTTTCTCTCAAATACCTTTTCAATGAAGTAGCCCGCCTGGATGTAATCCCTGCCGAACCTTGAAAGGTCTTTGGTCAGCACCACATTGATTTTTCCCTTATCGATATCATTCAACAGCCGTTCAAAATCCGGCCTATCGAAGTTCGTTCCCGAAAATCCGTCATCCACATAATAGTCTGTAATAGTAAACCCTTGACTTTTACAATATTGAGTTAACAAGGTACGCTGCGTGGATATACTTCCGCTTTCTCCTGCCAGATTGTCCTCTGCGGAAAGCCTGCAATAAATCCCCGCATTATATATTTGCTGTTTAGTGATCATTAATTCCTCTCTTTCCAAACAGCAACAATATGACTATACACTTATTATACTGCTGCTGTCAGTCATTTTCCAGAGTTAATTTACATTTCTGTCCAATCATCTACAGCACCAGTTCCATACCTATTCAATTGACTTATTATATTGTATTTCCGATGCTACGGTTCCATTTCCAAGTCTTCATCTTCCTCACTGAATACATTAAGCTCTTCAATTTCTTGATATAAGACGCTGTCAATTTGCCTCGAAAGCTCAGGCAAGCTCTTGGTAACTGTCCCCCAGAGCACGGCTAAATCAATATTTTCATAATCGTGCACAATTTTATTTCGCATGCCTCGGATGCTTTTCCAAGGGATATCGGTGTACAGCTTCTGGGTCTCCTCACTGATTTCCTTTGCCAGTTCACCGACTTGTGAAACGGAAAAGGCACAGGCTGAAAGTGTCTTTTTGTCCGCCTTGAATTTTTCAAAAGAAAACCCATCCACATACTGTGCCACATCGTCTATATAAGTGCTTATCTTTTGCAATATAATCCTATCCTTGCCGGTCATATAAAACAATCCCCTCCTGTTCTATTACAGACTGCATAGCTGCATTATTTTTCAGTTCGGTTATTTCAAACAAATCCACCCGCTTACCCAATAGATTCGTGATATCCTCCAGCACTCCGTAGAAGTTTATATTTAACAGTTCCCCCCTGCTGTCTATTACTATGTCGATATCACTCTTATCGGTCGGACTGCCCTTGGCATAGGAACCAAACAGTATAGCACGGTACACAGGAGCATTTTCAAATACCGGCGACAATATGGACTTTATTTCATTTATACTATAAGTGCTCATAAAGCAAAATCTCCTCTCTAAAACTCTTTCAATATATCTCATTGTACTCGTTCATTTTATCTTAAACAGGGATAATGCCAATTCGTTGGCATTATCTCCTTTATATTATCTTCATTGTGCCTTTCTATTTATCCTTACTCATATTATACACGATAGCAGCACAATATTAAATATTACCAGCTATCAATTCACTCAACTATATAGTTTATGTACCTGTCTTATTTCACGCTATTTTTCCCTTTCGTTGTTAAAATCCCGAAGGATAATCTCTCCCAGCTTCTGTATGATATTTTTATCTCCGGAATAATGGATGGATACTATGTAGATGGTCTTTCCAATTTTCCTTGTGTATGTTTTGATATCGTCCTTTAATAACTGCTTTACGATAAAATCTCCCCCTTTACAGGCTCATATCGTAATCATTGTTCTGACTATGGGTTTTCTTTTTGTGTTTTTTCTTCTCTGCCTTTGATACGTACTTCTTTTTCTTTTCCCGCTCTTCCTCGGGCTTGTATGGATTTACAAGGTCGTCAACAGCTTTAGCAAGAGCCACAATATCGTCGATATCAATGCCCCGATGCCTGTCCATTTGGCCTTGATTTTGAGCGGTGACATGTCTCTGTGCCTGAGATTTTCCTCCCAATGGTTCAGTGTATTGGTCAGCTTCCACCCCGTTGTATCGGCTATTTTCTCCATGCCCGAAGTCATGGTGTCGGTAATCTGCCGGTGTCCTTTCTGTACTGTATCCGCCAGGTACTCCGTCTGCCGGTCGTAAACGTCCTGGTAATATTTCTTCATCATTTGATTTACGTCGTCCACCGTAGGCAGGGTGGAGATATGCATCGCCAGCTCCTGCAACCGCTGTATGGCTGCGGTCTGACTTTCCAGCATCATGTTCCATTGGTCGGTTGGGATGGCGCTGACCAGCGGCAGGTAAGGCAGCGTGACTGTCTGTTCTGTAGGTTCTACGCTCAGGATTCCCGACCTGTTGCGTTGTTTCAATTCCTCTAAGTTTGGCACTGAAATATCCCTCCATTTCAGCCTTTAGATATTTGGTTTCATGGAGCTTGTTGTCCCTGCACCGCTGTCCATCAGGTGTAGTGTAGGTAATGTATTTATAATGCGGGTTCCATTTTACCTGATAACCCATTTGCTCCATACGGGCAATAAATTCCTCCCGCGTACGGCTTTGTGTCATGGCCTGGTCAATGGCATTCATCAGCTTGAATTTATAGCTGCCACCCCTTACCGCTGCACGGTACTCTCCTGCACCCATAGGCTTTTGTTTTGGCTTTTGGTAGGGCGGCAAGACATCCAGTCCATGTATTGCACAAATTTCATCCGACAGGGTACGCAGCTGCTCCAGGTTCCTTTCGTTGAACTGCAATTTCAAGCCTGTTTCACAGCTTACCGAATTGACTACAAGGTGATTGTGCCAATGGTCACGGTCAATGTGAGTGGCGATTTGCACCTCGTAACTCTTGAAATATTTTGCAAGCTCCACACCCATTTGATGAACCTCCTGTGGGGTGATATGGATGCCAGGTTTGAAAGACTGGACATACTGATAAAAGTACACGCCTTTTTCTTTCTGATACTGCCGCTTGGTTGCCATGAATTCCTGAAAGGCAGTGTCACCACAGCAGTTTTGCCCGGACAACAGCTTGTACTTTATGCCGTTGGCATCCTTGTACATCGCTTTTTTATCCTGAGCCACATATTCCATCACCTTACGCATGGCGGTTTTGCTCTGTGTACGTTCCCTTACTGCGTAAATGATCGCCATACCATCAGCCTCTATCCATCAGGTCATACAGGTTATCAAATACTGTTCCGAAGCCTTTCATGATTTCTGTTAGATCAAGGCAGGTAATCTTGCCCATATTGCACAGGGTGGTTACTTGGTTGAGGTTTCTGCCGATGGCTTTCAGTTCGCCCAAAACCTTATCCACCCCATCTACAACCACGATTTTTTTGTCCAACGCCGATGCGGTAAGGAAGCCTGTCATACTCATGCCCGCCTGTCCTGCTTTATGCTGGATGCGGTCATAGTCCTGCTGGCTCATCCGCATGGCAAACATTTTTTCCTTCCTCATACGCTCATCCTTTCTTTGCTTTATCTCCCCTTTAGGGGCTGGGGGACGCTTTCGGGGGTTCGGGGGTATCCCCCGACCAGTTGTTTGTATGGGCGGCGGCGGGAGCCAGCCGTCTATACAAACAATATGCTGGCCTACCCCCTTCGGGGTAGTCTTCTGTCCCTGGAATGCTTTAACTGAAACCTACATAGAAATCAATTCAACTTAAGTTTCTTTATTTTTCTTTGTTATACAAGCATCAGCAATAGCATCATTTCTACCGGATATCACAATCCCTTCTTTTTTCTTTGCTGCGTACCGCTGCTGCCTTCTTGCATTTTGCTGACGCTTCTGTTCATCTTTATCAAGGAAGGTTTCATACTGGCTGATGCAATATATATCATCCTCCTGAGTGAGCAGCCCGAATTTCGCCAGTAATTCCAGTGAATCTTTCACCTGCTTGGATGGAATATTATACAGGCTGCTGATGATGACTTCATCATGAGGTACTCCATCACAAAGCATTAGCTTTCCATCATTCTCTGATTTTATTGCTGTAAGCAATAGCATCAGATACACCAACACAGCGGTGTTCCCATCCTTCTGACATCGCATGGCCTTTATTTTATCCTCGTCAAAAAAGCTGACCGGAAGCTTTACATTTATCATGAGATCAACTCCGTTCTATATGTATGTTTTGACTATTCCTCCTTGCACAACCTGATGCTGCAATTCCTGTGCCCTCCTTCAGCCACGTAATTCCTTCCTTGCAGGTAGCTGTCATTGCTGACAGGCACGCTCACGGTACTAAACCGGTCATGGCGATGCTTTTAGCAAGGTGTCGGTATAACTTGCACCAGGTTGCTATTCAGTTTTCGGACCTAGATCACCCCTTTTCCCTATTAAAACTGCTTCAGTAAGTCAAAATATCTCTTGACCATCCTATACACCAGTAGTACAATACAATTATGTGTAATATACATTATCCGTGTGTCGGGCTAAAAATACATCTTTCTGTTGATCTATGAAAGATGCTTGTCCGGATAATGTTTATGTTGATATGTTGTATTGTCTGAGTTTAAGTATATCATTGTAAGATAATGCAGTCAATTATATAACGAATTATCCGGACAAAAATACTGATAATGGAAAAGTGTGCATTACAATATGCATCATATTATCTGATAGTAGAGGAGTAGTAAGTGATGACGAATAAGCCTGAAATTATATCAGTAACGACAGATATAAACATTAGGAAGCCAGAGGATGATTACAAGACCATAACTGAAAGCATGAGCAAGAATGAAATTCTTTTGCGTCTTGCTGAGCGTGAAAATAACGACTATCTTTCCTTATGCAGTAGGTATGATATACAAAGAACCATTACCTTTGATATGGCTCATAAAGCGGTCATATATAATTTCCCACAACACAAGGAGTCTCATCCTATAGGAGAGCTGCTGATTTTATTCCTTGAAGCAGACTTTACCAGATATGAGGAAGAGCGACAGTATACCATCAGCGCATATACCAGTCCTGACACAGACTTTGACCTGGTTGGGTTTCCCGTATACGCTCTACCGCCACTTTTACTGGATACCATCAATCGATGGGGTATAACACCTCAGGAGTATTCAAGGAAAAGCGTAATCAACAAGCTGGTCAAATTCAACCTTAAGCTTCATCCCTATCTGACCTTTTACCTGACGGATAAACTGATGAAGGAGGATGGTCTCAGGATATTGACACAGGAATTGGATTTAGTATCAGTTCGGAAAAGAATAGAAGACATGGTTTCTTTCTGTCTTGATGTGGATTATGACGATAGATTGAAAGGTCTTACGGCGTTGCAGCGGTATTTTCTATATAAAAACACACAGCTTGATGTACCAGCTCCGCAGTTTATGAGTGAAATGTTTCTTCATCCAGGTGCTGTACCAGAACAGGACAGGCATATCTTCCGCACTCAAAAGACTATGGATAAAAAGGAAATACTCAACTCTACCCTTCATGAGCTGGTTGCACCTAAACCACTATCAGAGGAACAGATTGAGTATGTAAAAAAGCTTGAACTTAGCATGATTGAAAGCTATATCGCTTACGATGTTCAGTCAGTAGCACTATTAGAGCTCTTTAAGATGATACAGCACAACCTCTTTGTAAAACGCTGCGCCTATTGCGGCAGATATTTTGTACTACGCTACAGCTATGAGAACAGATATTGTGACCGCATTCCGGAAGGAGAAAAGAATAACTGCCAGATACTCGGTGCCATGCGTGACTACCAGCAGGATATAAGAAGCAATCCTGCAAAGCTGTATTACAAAAGGGCTTATAAAAAAATTAATGATTACAAGAATAAGGGGATTGTATCGGAAGAAGTCTACAAACAGTGGATTCCTGTCGCTAAGGGAAAGCTGAATGATTGCCTGGATAGTAAAATAACTGTGGGAGATCTGGAAAAATGGCTCTTTGATAACGCAAGAGGGGTAAGGAGACCATGAGTGAAACTGGAAATTGTTTTTTCTATTTTTACTTGACAGTTTCTATAAATTCACATAAAAATGGTTGATTAGTCAGGTTGTTAAGTCATTTTACACTAATCAACCATTTTTGCTGTAAGAATAACCTTGAAAGGTTGAATTGAAGCTGTTTTAAAGATATTATTCAAAGTCTTCAAATTGCCAGTTTGCCTGCTGGAAATTTGCTGTTTTCTTGTGATTTCTTTCGTTTTTGCCATTTTGGTTGATTTATTAACAATATCATTTTCTCTCAATTTAAACAATTGGCATTGCCTTAGAATCATTACAAAATCATGGTTTCGTGATATGCTATATTTTACCATGCATTGAAAATCCTGAATTTTTACTGTGCCATTTAGCGTGCAGGATTACAACGGTTCTGTTGATTATAATGTCTAATCAACAGAACCGTCCCCGTGATTACTACCTAACCAATCCCAAGGGAGCTTTACCATTTAGAGCATCTAGTAATTGCTGTGCTGTAGAGATTGATAGTCTTTCACGTGCTTCTACCGTTCCTGTTCCCACGTGTGGTGTAAATACAGTCCTGCCTGTTTGCTGCAGTAAGCTTTGGGGAATATAGTCAGGACGTTGTGGAATAAGACGGTCTTCAAACTCAAAAACATCTGAGGCATATCCCCATAGATGGCCTTGTTGTAAAGCTTTACTGACAGCTGTCTCATCCACAATGGACCCACGGCATATATTTATTAATATACTGCCTTTTTTCATTGCTTTTAAATGAGTCTCATCAATAAGATGATAATTCTGCGAGTGAAAATCAACTGCAAGTATAATAAAATCATTTTCAGACAAAAGCTGCTGGAGACTGGCAGTGAAGTTCACACCCAGCTGCTTTTCAAACTCTGTTGACCTGACCGTATCATGATATGATATATCAGCATCAAATGCTTTTGCACGTTTTGCAATTGCTTTGCCTATTGCCCCCAGGCCCACAATTCCCAACTTCGAGTGATGAAAATCCTTCCCAAGAAAATTTGTTGCATGCCAGCCATTGAACTGTTTACTCCTCACATGCAAATCAGCCGGGATAACATTTCTACACAATGCCAGCAACAGTGTCATAGCCATATCAGCAGTTGAATCGGTCAACGAATCAGGATTAATGGTAACCATAACATTATTTCTAGTGCATGCGTCCATATCAATATTATCATAACCCTTTCCAAAGCTGCTGATTACCCGTAATCTTGGGCAGCGGTCAATGACTTCCCGGTCAATTGTGTCAGACATGAATATTACCAAAGCTTCTGCATCTTGTGCACGTTGAATAAACTCCTGTTTTTCAAGGGGCTCAGTCGCTTTATGATAGTCTATCTCACAATGCTGCTGTATAAGTTCAATTCCCGCTTCAGGCATCCATTGAGATATAAACACCTTATGCTTTCTCATTTATTATTATCCGCTCCTTCAATTATCCTTTTACGAATTATGTTTCCAAACCCGTCCACAAGTTGAACTAAAACAAATACTACCAATAAAATTGCAAGAACATCTCTATACTGCATAATCCGAAGTGAGGCTATTAATTGAAATCCTATTCCCCCGGCCCCTATTAATCCGACCACTGTTGATGCTCGAAAATTATACTCCCAGCGATATAAGGAATAATCCACTGAATGACTTATTATCTGAGGAATTACGCCAAATACTATCGTGTGAAAACGTGAGCCTCCCACCGATTCAATTGCTTCACTCAATCCTACGTCTACTTTCTCAATTGCTTCTGCATAGAATTTTCCCAGCATTCCCGCAGAATGAAATCCTAACGCAAGTATTCCGGGTAAAATTCCGAACCCCACTGCTGCAACAAAAATTACTCCCATAATCAGTTCCGGAACAGCACGTAATGCGCTGAATAATCCTTTGACCACAGGTCGTATGGCGGGATTTGGTGTAGTGTTCTTTGCAGCCAGAAAGCTTAGCGGAAAGGATATGGCAACAGCTATCAACGTGGCCATTACGCTCATTGCGAGGGTTTCAATGATTGGCTTACCAAGTGTGGAAACTACTAATAAATTTGGTGGCAGCATTTCACCAAGCATTGTGAATAAATTCTCAAACATTTTGTCTGAAGTGAATTTTTCCCAGCTCACATTTATGGTGTAAGCAAATGATCCCGCTACAAGAACAATGCCTGTAAATACAATGAATATCCAAACCCAGGGTATATCCAATTTTATTGCTTTAATTTGCTGAATTCGTTTTTGAAACATCTTTACATTTCCTCTAAATTAATTCCAAGTATTTTTACCATATTACGTATAACATCGTAATCCTTATCCGCTATGGGCGCAAAACCTTCTGCTTTTAATATTTTCAATATTTCTTTGTCTTTTAAATCATAGAAGGCTTTCTTGATCTGCTCCTGGAGTTCTGCAGGGAGGTCGGTGCGCATCGCCCAGGGATAATTGGGATACGGCTTTGAAAGTGCGATTTCTTTTACTTTTTTAGGATCAATTGTGCCTTTCTCAATAAGAGAATCAAAAATCGGTTTGCTTAATCCGCCTGCCTGTGCATTACCATTCTGAACTGCCATTGCTACTGCATCGTGGGCGCCTACAAATTGCTCTTTATATCCTTCACCGGAAGCCAGTCCGCCTTCAGCTTTGATCATCTCTTTGGGTATCAGATGGCTGGAAGTAGAAGCAACATCACCGTAAGCAACTGTTTTTCCTTTGATATCGGCAAGAGTCTTTATACCGGTCTCCGTACCTGCAATTACTACTGCATGGTATGTAGGCTCTCCCTTATCCAGTTTCGCGGCAAAAGGAACAACGTTTTCCATTTTTTGTTTCAATAATACATAAGACAAGGGGCCGAAATAACCTATATCGATATGCCCTTTTCTCATTGATTCTATCATTGAAGAATAGTCTGTAGTTACAATCAGTTCGATTTCTATATTTAATGTCTTTTGCAAGTATTCTTTTAACGGTTCATTATTTTTGATGACAGTAGATGGGGATTCATCGGGCAACAGCGCTACAACCAGCTTTTTAACTTCTTTTGCCTGAGTAGCCGTTGTTGCTTGTTTTACATCCTGTGTTGAATTATTTACAGCCTGATTGCCGCAGCCTGTAATCATTGATGTGAACAAGGTTAAGACTAGTAAAACAAATATAATTTTCCTCATGATTAATACCTCCTCAATTTTAAATAGCATTATACTCAACATACAATTGTGTCTTTTCTTTATTGGAAGACTGTTTAAGTGTTTTTCCGAATCCTTTACCATAAATGGCAGTTAAATCATTATCACTAATTTCAAAGCTTTTTTTGTCGAATTGGATATTGCCTTCACTAATACCTATAACTCGCTGTCCAAACTGAATTGCATACTCCAGTTGATGCAAATTGCAAAGTATTATAGTTCCCATTTCATGATTGATCTTCTTCAGCAGTTCCATAATCCCTTGTCCTGTTACCGGGTCAAGGCTGGCTACCGGCTCATCAGCTAAAATGATATCGGGATTTTGTACTAGCACTCTTGCAATTCCTACCCTTTGCTTTTGACCGCCACTTAGTTTATCTGTCCTGGTATGGATTTTATCCAGCAGACCTACCATTTCAATAGCTTGTATGGCCCTGTCCCTTTCCTCCTTAGTGAAGAATATATTCCAGGGCGCCTTGTACCCAAGCCTGCCAGTTAATACATTCTGCATCACTGTCAGGTTGCCGACTACATTTATATTCTGAAAGATGAAGCCAACTTTTTTGCGAATACTGTTTAAATTCTTTTTATTCACCTCCATACCATTAATGCTTATTCTACCGGCATTAGGCGTACACAAGCCATTAATACATCTTAACAGCGTAGACTTGCCGGCACCGCTAGACCCTAGAACAACCGCGAACTCACCTTTTTGCAAATTAAAACTGATTCCCCTGAGCACGTGATTATTTCCGAAGCTCTTTCTGATTTCCTGTACACTTACCATTACGCTCTTCTCACATCCTTTCCACAATTAGAATGTTAAAGCACAAGTGTTAGCTATGTGTTAATCTCGCATTAACTCTTAACACTACAAAATTATGAATTGTGATATTATATATAAGTAAATACTTATATAGGAAGTGTTATTTATGAATCTAAGGCATCTATATATGTTTAAAACTGTTGCTGAAGAAGGCAGTATGTCTAAAGCAGGGAAAATACTATATATGTCACAGCCTGCAGTCAGCCAAACCATCCTTGAGCTGGAAGAAACATTAAACGTGAAGCTGTTTGAAAGGCTGAACAAAAAGCTTGTATTGACTAACCCCGGGGAAATTCTATATTCTTATGCCAAAAGAATACTATTATTAGTTAATGAAGCTGAAAACTCCATGAAGGATATTTCAAATGCCACAAAAGGAAAACTGACTCTTGGAGCAAGTACTACCATTGGCATCTATCTCGTTCCAAAGATTGTTGGTCACTTTATCCAGCAGTACCCCCGTATTGACATTAATTACATGATAGACAATACAAGAATTATTGAACAAATGATTCTTGACCACAAAATTGACATCGGATTAGTTGAAGGCACCAGCTATTCGAAAGAAATTGCCGTGCACCATTTCCTGGACGATGAATTGCACTTAACCTGTTCTCCGGAGCACAGCTGGATAAAAGCAGGTCAGCTGAGTGTAGAACCGGAAGAAATATCTTCCCAATCATTAATTCTGCGTGAGAAAGGCAGCGGTACCAGACAGGTGGTTGAAAAAGCGATGTCCGACCACGGTTTGACTTACCACACCTCACATGTACTAAATAACACCGAAGCCATAAAAAAAGCAGTTGAAGCGAATATTGGGGTAGCTTTCTTTTCAGAAATGTCTATCAATGAAGAGATTTCCTTACATAAGCTTTATACTGTCAAGATTAAAGGCGTAAATATAACAAGGCAGTTTAATATTATTTATCATACTGATAAGTATAAATCACCCGTTTTTAATACTTTCTTAAATCATATAGCAAAATATAAAAACACAGATACGTAGTTCATATAACCTTATTTATTTACTATTGCAGTCCAAGTGTAAACTGGACAATTTGTGAAACAATTGCTACTGCTATCCAGCAGGATAACCCAAGCAATATGGGTTTGAAGCCATTGCCGATCATTTGTTTAAGGCTTGTATTTAGGCCTATTGCCGACATTGCCATTATGATTAGGTATTTACCTGTCTGAACCAATAAACCGCTGAAAGAAGACGGGATTATTCCCATTGTCCTGACCATTGAAGCTGCAAGGAATCCCAGTATAAACCAGGGAAATACTTTTATCAATCGGAAACCGTTTACACCATCGCCCCTGCTGGAATAATAAATAGAAAGCACAAGGGTTATGGGTACAATCATAAGGGTTCGCGTTAATTTGACTATTGTTGCCAGATTACCAGCCGTATCGCTATATGAATAAGCTGCTGCAACAACCGATGAAGTATCATTTATTGCCGTTCCTGCCCATATCCCAAAACCTGTATCGCTCATATTAGTTAAATGTCCCACAAAGGGAAATATGAAAACTGCTGCAACATTAAACAGAAAGATTGTAGAGATGGAATACGCTACTTCCTTATCGTCAGCATTAATAACCGGTGCTGTTGCAGCAATGGCGGATCCGCCACAGATGGCAGTACCCACTCCAATCAATGTGCCTATATTCCCCTCAACCTTTAAAACATATCCTACAAGCCAAGAGGTAATAAATGCAGCAATCAGTGTAAAAACCATAATCAACAACGATTGGCTTCCTACTTTTAGAACATTAAATAAGTTCATTTCGAACCCCAACAAAATAATAGCTGCCTGTAAAAGCTTTTTTGATGTAAACTTAATGCCACGATTGAACACCTGAGGCCTTTTCCAAAACGAGACCAGCATACCGATAATAATTCCAAAAACCGGCCCCCCCGCAACAGGGAAAAGAGTCCCTAAATACCATGCTGCAAATGCAATTGAGAAAGCCAGTAGGAGTCCGGGCATTACACCAAATAATTCATTCTTTAGCTTCATTTTATGTTTCCTTTCTCTATGTGCTGCTCTCTCTAGTATACAGTAATATTAGGCAACAGAAATATAGATAATTCTTATAGGAAACATAATTAATTGCTTATAGTGCCCACACCTATTCCTCTGTAAGCTTGTTTATCTGCGCGTAAAAGTACGTCTCCCTTAATAAAAGTTCCCACCAACTGTCAGTCAGAGGGAACATAAAACACTCTAAACCCGCTCTATCAACGTAACACACTCCACGTGTGTTTGGGTTAATCTTTAAAACTCTTAAAAATTCCATTGCCCAGATGATAATGATAGATATTGGTATTGTGAATATTATCATTATCTATTAAATCTTTACCATTCTGATACTCTATTGGTAAGTATTCTTTGCTAAATGCAACCTTATTGTTTGAAACAGTCTGAAGATATACATATACGATGGTTTTTGTATCCTCATTACATAATGCATACTCGTATACGTTACTGCTTCCATAAGCCGTAACATATGCAGGATAATTAAATTTTGTATCTGAATACTCAACGGAATTAACTACTTTTCCGTTTCCTATTTTAATCTCACATTTTATTTTTTTAAGCCTATCAACTTCTGCTCTGTATTCTTCATCAGAATAGGTGTAATCCTGCGAGCTAAATGGCAAAATGCTTCGCGCAAAATGACAAAAATCAGAAATTCTGAGGCATTGGTTTCAATGAAAATTTTCCAGTTTTATTAAAGCCAATTTCCAGTTGAAACCAATGAAACTTTTTCTTATTTTCCCGAATGAATTTTATTGGCAATAGATAAATGATGTACATTCCGCTTTTCTCCCTTTGCCCTTGCCGCCATTTCAGCAATCATGTAGATTTTTAGCATATATCTTAAGCCTCCACGGCTATTTGCAAGCTTATGCAAAAATGTTATGCAATCTTTATTAACATTAATATTAATTGCCTTTAAAATATCTTTTACATCATCCATGGAAACCGCTGCCTGGATATACTTCTTTATCCCAATCCTGCTATAAAGCTGAGCATACTGCGTTGCTTCCCTTCCAAGCATTCTGTCGTAAACATGCTGATTTCCACAGAAAGCAATTCCGATTTTTGCATGTTCATGAATGACTCTCATTATATCCATTGCCTTTAATGTTAAGTGTTGAGCATCATCTATTATGATAAGAACTCCTGAATCTTGTAAAGCTTCAATAATCCCTTTTTTCAAATAGCGTTCCGGCTCTTTGTTTTTATTCCCCAAAGCTTCCCATATTTCTTCCAGCACAGACTTTGCATTGGATATGGTTGCATCTGCTTCGATATAAATAACTTTTTCATTTTTTCTTGCATATTCCTTCAATGTTATAGATTTGCTACGTCCAGCTTCACCAAATATTAAAGCAATATCTCCATGTACATGAGCAAATTTAAGGGCATACCATATCCCTTTGGTTACACTTGTTTCAGTAAATTCTGGAAAACAGGGAAGAACTATTTTTTTAGTCTCGAACTCTATATATTGCTTTATCTTTTCTGTCACATCATTGATATTACCTTTATATGTGCCCGATAAGAATTGCGATAACAATGCTTCAGAAACTCCCAGTTCACGTGCCGCAGCGGCTTGGGTTTTACCACTGGCATCAATAAACTCTTTTAATCTTTCACAGGTTTCATATGATAAATTATCTTTTTCGTCGGAAAAGTCTATTCTATTTTTATATTCAGTCATTAAGTTTACATCCCTCCTTCATGGCGGATTTTATTTCATTCTGCCACCATAAATTTCAATGCATTTTCAAGAGTTTCAAGGCTTGTCTGAGATTCATCTTCATTTTTCAGAATACGATTATTTCTTTTATTGGAATTTGAAACAATTGTTTTAGATTTCTTTATAGATTCATTGATTACCGGCTTTAATACCGGTGTTATGAAATCATTTGTACCTATTTCTTCTTCAAGCTGTCTGCCTCTATTTTTCAAATACCATTCCAGATCGTCTGCATTCTCAGTAATATCTGAAATGTCCTCTTTGTACTCTTTAACCAACTTCTTTACAGCTTTTTTTCTTCTGTTCAACTCACGATAGTCTTCTGAAGATGATCCCTTGAGCTCATTGTTGCTGCTACCGCATGATGTCCAATAATTGACGACGTTAGGTGCCCAAAACTGACGGAAGGCCTGTCAGAAGCAGGGAGAATTATGATAACTCTCCCTGAATAACCGCTCTGACCAAATGATCGTCAACAATTCGTTTCCCGCTTTGAGATCCATATATTAGACTGTGTGTACAAACCTTGTTTACTAGCCTCGCTGCTCCGCAGGAGAACCTGTAAATTTCATCGATGGCCGGATCTGTGAATATATCCCTATCAACTCCTGCATATTCCAAGTGACGCTTGATGTATTCACCTACCTGTGATCTATCAAGATAAGTCAGTCTGCACTGTAGATCGATTCTTTGCCGAATTGCTGCATATGACTGCAGTTGGAGCTTGTCAAGCAATTCGCTCTGTCCCACTAAAATCAAGGCCATGGGACTCTGGGAATCCATCTTGAAATTCAATAAGAACCTTACCTCCTCAAGCATTTCCTTATCCAGAAGATGTGCTTCATCCAATACCACTACAGGCTGAAGGTGTTGAATTCCTCTCATCAGCTCAATTTCCTTGTGTAACTGCCGTTTGGAATCACCCCTGTAGAATTTGCTCTCATATCCCATCTGCTCCAGTAAACCCTTGTAGAAGTGCCTTGGTGTGAGCTTTGAGTCCGAAAGGTATAGCAAAAGGTACTTTCCAGGGTCAAGAATATCTTTAAAACGCCTGATTGTTGTGGTTTTTCCAGTGCCGCAATCTCCTGTGATTACTACAAAAAGCTGCTTGTTCGCTGCAAATTCAAGGCGTGTCAGGATCTCTTCCAGCATGACCGACTGGTAGAGTTGGTCTGTAGGGATATCTCTTGAAAATGGTGTTTTTGATAGCCCGTAGAATTCCTCAAACATTTCTTTCACCTGCTTTCTTCATGCTTCTGTATGAGATAACAGGTGGAGCGGCATCTCTTCGCTTACTGTTCCTTGTTGCGGCAGCTGTCAGGAGCCTTGATGATGAGGCTGGTTTTGCCGTCATATGCTCAGGAAGTTTTGGCCGTTCTCCGCTTCTTTCAGCGATAGAAAGCTCCTTTACCTTCCAAGGCTTATGTCCCGTAAACTCGATGGTCAATTCGCTTGTATCGGCAGGGTCGAATACCACATCTACCTTGAATCCTACGAAGTTCAGGCCTACTTCATATTTCTTGCCTTCAAAACTTATGCAGCCAGCTTTATCGACCATGCGTTCTTCGCAATGTAGAAAAGCATTCGTGATAGTATCTGCATCGAGAAATTTGATAGCTTTGCCGTCACTTCTGAAAGCCAGTTCAGGGCTAATGTTTTCTCCCAAAGCTGAATGAGGCTTATGCTGATAGCATTCATCAAGCCATACCCAGAACAGCTCATTGAGCTTTTCCAGTGTTTGTGGTCTTTCAAGTGCTGCCTCACTTAGAAATGAATCGACCACCCTGTTGAAGCGTTCAATTTTCCCCTTGTTACGTTAATCTTTACGTAACAAGGGTTATGTTAAGACTTCCGTTATGTAAAGAAATGTGACTCCAAGCATAGGTATTGTCTGTTTTAGTGTTAGATTTCTTTACATAATAATCTGGATATGTTACACATGAATCAAACATAACAAGGAG
>JBMOLK010000236.1:0-6926 GCA_049325575.1 Bacillota bacterium
CATCTGCTATTGTAGTAAAATCGCCAGTTCCATCAGCAGCAACTATCACCGTAAAAGCTCTTGGGCCTATTGTTTTTATATCTGAACTGCTTGTAATAGACTTAATTCTATTTCCATCATAATGCAACGCACCAGGAATAGGGCTAACACCAGGAGTATTACCTAATTTAATACCATTAACATCAACAATGTCATTGCTACCAAATTCTTGCTGCATATCACCTTGTCTATAAAGGGGCTTTCTAAGAACAGACATATATCACCTCCTCATATTTTAAATCAACCAATATTATTCTATCCTCCAATATAAGTAACTACAAGATTAGCTTCAAAAAATATTACAGAATTTGACGGACTATTATATCTTACATAAATAACATCACCTTCAGTCATAAAAACTGTTGTCGTATATATTGATGGAAAATCATTATCTGCATTATTAGCTAAATAACGAGCCAATGTTTTATCATTATGCACTAAATCAAATGAAAATCCTGTATACCATGAAGGTTCGTGACCAAATGTATATATATTAAATGATGCTATATAAAAACCATTTTTTAAGCATTGTATCCGTGGATTACCTTGCATATTCAATTGGTTATGCAAAGTGGGCCACATAAAGTCATACAAGCCTGCACTAAATTCACAAGAAGTATTACAAGAAAAATTAGAATAAGCATAGAAAGGGTCTCTAAAAATAAGGCCATTTCCTGTAGAATTTACAGCAACAATCTTATTGGGAACATATATATTTGGAGTATCAGTTAATCCAAGAAAAGTGGCAGTCTCAGCATCATAATTTGATAATGTTAATTTTACGCCCATTTCTTTTTTACTCCTTATTATGTAATTTGATGAATTACACCACTATAATCAAGAAAACATAACTTGTTGTCAGTAGAACGCACAAATAAACAACCACCATCAGATATAATATTAGGTATAACAGCAGAAGATAAATATAAATGTCTGCTTTTAATAGCATTAGATTTAAGAATACCATTAGTTTGGAAACCGCCAAAATGTTGTAAAGTATTTGCAGTTACAGTAATTACTGAATTATCATTAATAACAGAGCCACTCTGTAAAATATAAAGAATATCATCCTTTAAATATAAATCCGTAGCATTATTTAAAATAGCAGAAGCAGATAAATATTCACGTATTAAGACAAAATTATTTGGATTAGTTATATCATACAATTGTAAATTAACTAAACCTATACTATCACTATCAATTATATACATATGATTCCCATGAACATGTAAACCCCTACATCTGGTCATATATGATGGAAAGTTATAAGTTCCCAAATAGGTAATAGTTGTAGATAAAATATCATAAGTATCCACATAAGTCGCTGTTCCGCCTAAAGTATAACTGAAATAACACCTATTATTATCTGATGTATGTAGTCTAAGCAATCTATCACAACTTGGGAGATGACGTAAAAATGTCTTAGTTATATTTAATGGATTGGTAATATCATAAGCAGCTATAAGACCCATATCAACAAAATTAGTAGATGCAAGTATAAGACAATTATCTTTTTTCACAGCCCAACTCACTGCAAATTCAAAATCTATTTCCTGATAAGTATACACTAATGAAGGATTAAGAGGGTCAGCTAAACTGTATACATCAATATACCTATTATCACGAAATATATAAAGATAACCTTTATTGATACAACAACAATGTCGTAAGCCAGGGAATCCTTGATTCTTAACTACAATAGGATTATACAAATTACTTATATCTAAAATAACAAAACCAAGACCACCATTTACATTATATAAGTAATTACCATATATAGCAGTATGTGTTATACCCATACTTAAAGGTATTGTAGATATTTCCACTACATTGCAAGGGTCAGCAATAGAAATAAATGAGTTAGAAGAACCACCTAAAAATAAAATATCATCATAACCAATAACAGGCATCCAAGATTGAGCTGTAATTACAGGAAATTGACCTAATAAAGTATCAATAAGACCATATAAACCGTGAGAACAAGTTTGTCGCATATCGCCTTTAATTTGACATCTATAACCTTCATTAACAGTATTTGTACCTATACCAACTTTGCCACAAAAATCATTGGTATCGTGTGAAAATACAGCTAATGTATGAGCAGTTATATTACCGCCCAATGGTTCTCCTATATATACATTAGTTCCAGTATTTTCAATCTGCTTATTATTTATCCAAGTAGCACCATCATATCGTAAAGTATCACCAACAGCTCCCATTGGTAATCCAGAAGGGTCTCCAAAGATAAGCCCATTCCCTGTAGAATTAACAATAACAGTTTTATTAGAAATATACATATTTGGAGTATCAGTTAATCCGAGGAAAGTAGTAGCTCCAGCACTATGTCCCGATAATACTAATCTTGCCCCCACTATTCATTTCCTCCATCTTGTTTCTTAACATAATAAACAGCAAGTTCTATAATTAAGTTAACTATATTGTCTTTCAAATGAGGCCATTTAAATTTAACTATATATTCAACTTCCTTAAATAAATCTGCATTAGACAAATGTGGATATTGCTTTTTTGCAGATTGAATTAATTTAATAATTATCAATATATCATTTTTTGTTAATTGAGAAATCCTTGATATAACGAATTTAATTAACCATAAAATAATGGCTTTTACCATTTATATCACATCCTTTATGTTCGGATTAAAACAGTATGGTCAATATCAACATAAAAATAAGAATCACTCATGGCCCTTCCTATATTATGAACATTACCAGTTGATGGACAAGGCGTGGTCATATTGCCAGCGATTACATCATCAAGAAAATATGATTTGCCAGAAATAAGACCTGAAAGAATAATATTACCTTCTGTTATAATATCACATAAACCACCATTCACAGCACAAACAATTCCTGTGCAAGGTTCATAATCAAATGCAAACGCTTTATAAGCAACATTATCGATAATAGAAACCCAATTATTAACATTAACATCAGGATTTTTTACTATATTAGAAAGAACAATCCGTTTCATATCATCCATACCCCCTCTACCACCACCGATACTAACACCCATAATATCACCTCTCATAAGTAATATGAGCTGTTGCATTTGTCATAGCAGTCATATGTAATTTACGAATTGTATGCCATCCTTCAACTTCAATTACAGCACCATCTCGAACTAAATGGCCTCCACCATTAATTGCATTATTATCCCATCTGATACGAACATCTCCACCTTCTATGCTTATAATAACTCTATTAGCACGTGGCTCAGCAGCATAATAAGCCACATTTAATGGTGTTGGCAATGTAGTTAAAGGAATTGTTTCATAAAAAATGCCTTCATAAATATTAATACTGCGAACTGCTGCAGAAATGCCCATAATTAATCTCCTTTTTCTTTTATCTTAACTTCGCCACTATGAGTTTTACCAGCTTTATCAACACATATATGAATATACCGACCTTTTGATAATGTTTTAGTAAAAACACGACCACCTTGACTAACACAACGCTCAAAATTTTTGGGCAATTTAAATCACCTCCATTAAATTGTTTAAATTTTAAACAAATAATTTTGATTTTCAAAAGGCAAATCTCGTCCTAATCTTCCTCTATTTCTAATGCTTTTAAGCATATCATCAAACAAAATACCATCTTGTTTTGTGTTTCTAATAATTGGCTTTGGTGTTATTAGCATTTCTGGAACATAAGCAGCAGCATCAAGAAGATCATAAGTAGCTGCTCTGGACGCAGGAAAATCTAACGCTTGTTTAACAAATTCATCTAAGCCAAGCCTAACAAGCAATCTACCATCTTCTGCAAACGGTTGAAGCCGCATTATTCTGGAATGTTTATCAGCACGAGGAATAAGTTCTGTTATATTGAACCAATATTTCTCTTCTTCCAATTTCTCCTTTAAATAAAAACAAAGTGATTGTTGATAACCTACTGTTTCAATTCCTACTTTAACTAATCTTGAGCCATTATCTGAATACTGCTTATGCAATCGAATAATAGCATTACAAATTCTTTTTGGTGTCATTCCTTTTGAACATATATAATCAATTATATAAAGCCTATTCTTAGAATCAACACCAACTACAAGAACAACAGCATTAGAAGCACTCTTTTTGGCACTGATTGCAGGGTCAACAATAATTGCCAAATTCAAGATATCAAGTGGAGCAATCTCAAACCTAACAATTTGGTCTTGCTTTATCATATAATCACTTTCCGCTAATGGTCTATTTTCATATTGTAATGCAAACATTGAGCTGCCAAGAGCATTCAGCAATTTATCTATAACTTCACGTGGATAAAATTCTGGGAATGTTGGTTCACCTTTCTCGTCAAGAACTCCTGTAACAAGCGTTTGATATTCATCAGCTTCATTATCTAAAATATATTGAACGACATCTTGATTATCCCATCTTGTAGCAACGTGAATGACAATACTATTATTGATAGGTGGAGCTAATAACGTAGGAAGCATTTTATGGAAACCTACAGCTTTAGCTATTTCTGCTGGATTTGGCAGAATAGAATCTTGCGTCATATCATCCTTTTCAGCTGCTACAATATCATCCTCAATAATTACATCATAATGACGAGAAGGAAGAGATGTCCCAGTGCCAGCCGATTCAAATGTCCCTTCAAGAAATTCTTTAGAACGATTTATTGTAGTGCACTGGTCATTCCATTTTATTTTGTGTGTATCGACAGGTAGGATATGTGGATAAAGTTTCTGCAAGAGACTATTTGTTTCAATAAATCGTCTGATAAGACGAACACGTTTAGATGCATTGTTTGCACTTTTAGCAACAAGCAATATACGGATATTTGGATTCTTACATACTAACCAAAGAGGATAAGCGATTGAAGTAATAGATGTCTTAAAATAACCTCTTGGAACAACAATTAGCTTACGCTTTGAATCAGATTCAAGGATACGACACATTTTATAATGAATATTAGAAATATCAGTATAACCAAGAAGCTGACAGAATGTGAAAAGGCTATTATTAAGAACATCTGTGTGTTTCATTATGTTGATACTCCATCGGGAATTAAGAGTTCTTTTTTTAATCTATTATGGATAGTAAGTGTTTTTTCCATAGCATTACCAATAATATTTAATTCGTTCTGATTAAGACTAACTTGCTGATTATTAGCATTGGTAATACTAACTAAAGTATTACTATTTTTATCTGTGTTTGCACCAATTATTTCAAGAGATGCTTCTTTACGACGCCTATATGGCTCTTTTGGAACATTATCATATTTACCATCGAGAACATCAGCTTGGAATTCAACAGCTCGAAGGAAACAACGATTTTGTAAAGTATGTAACGCTTTAATGTGAGCATTATCATTTGATTTAAAAATATCCTGTGTTTCAAGTTGAGCAAGCTCAAGAGCGCGTGCATTTATTTGTTCTGCATTAGTGCTATAAAAGGATGACGAAACATTAAGCATTTTACAGATATTATTAATTGAATATGTAGGTAATATCCAACGAAGACGAGCAAATTGTTCACATAAAACATTAGAAGAAGACATTTTAGTATATGGTCGAAGATGGATTTAAAAGCACCTCGACTCGCTATGTATCGCCTTCCAGGTAGGTATGGCAAATAATATGTATCTCAGTTCTTAATCAGAACCTCTATTCTCCCCAGTCGATTCATTCATAAGTCGATTCTCCATCAGAAAATCCATCTCGCCCAGATAGTGTAGGTAAGTCGATTCATTCAGAATCCTAATCCGAAATCAGTTCTTCGTGTCTTTCAAATAATTTTAAACAATTTTAACTGAGAATTAAAAATCAAGATTAAAGGTCGCTATTTAAATATAACTGTTTAAAAGGAAATTGTCAAGAGGAAAAGGAAAAAATTTATAAGATAATTAGTAATTTAAATGATTTTTTGGTGGCAGTAAGAGAGGAAGTGAATCAATATACTCAGATTGCGTGCGGGGGGGTTTATGCAATCTTATCCAAACTTGTCCAAACCTATCCAATCTTGTCCAAACCTATCCAAACTTATTCAAACCTGCCTAATCTTATCAAACTTGCTCAATCTTGCCAAATCTTATCAATCTTGCTAAATCTACCTAATGTTATCCAAACTTACTAAACTTATTCAAACATATTTAAACTTACTATCAAAGAAAAATCAAAAACATAACAAAAAAATCGTTTGCACCTCTTGACAAGTAACAAAAAATATGCTATACTAAAGCAGACATAGGTAAAGACTGATAGTATAGGTAATCAGTCAAAAAAAGAAAAGGAGATGATTATAATGTTTATTAGAAAGAGAGAATTTGCAGTAAAGGAAGTGGATAATAGTTATCAACCAAAGTCCAATGAGATTATGGCAACCAATAAAAAGGTTGCCAAGACAGGCGTTGTAATCTACCAAGACTATGATGCCAAAAGTGAAAAACAATTAGCCAAGAAGGCCTGGATTATCGAAATCCAGGCAGGGATACGGCGTGAATTTGACATCACGCCGAAAAAAACTTTAAAGGGTTTAGATAGTGAAACAAAACAAGCCCTACAAGAATTATTGGCAGCGAAGGGTTATAACATTACCCTTTAAAGCCATTAATCCCCAATCCCCGATATACCTATACTATATCGGGGATTTTTTTGTCCTCTTTTGAAAATCCTCATTTTTCAATCATTTATACAAATCAATTACTCCAATACCCTTAAAATCAATTCAAAAACCATTAAGCATACTTTTCCCTATCTACCAATCTTTCAAAATCGATTTTAGACCTATTGCAGGCCTTCAGCAACTATTCCAACAATCAAAGCATCACTATTATCAATGTAATCATTGTTATCAGTTTAATTATTATCAAAATAATCATATATAAAACAATTATCTATACTTTAATTATCACCAATTTAAT
>JBMOLK010000237.1:0-6844 GCA_049325575.1 Bacillota bacterium
CACTCAGTGGAAAACAATAGATAAACCGTATTCCAATGAATGGATGAATTTAGGGTATGACGATTCTGCATGGAAAGCTCCATACAAGGATAACAACTATAATTCAAGACTTCCTGAAAATATTTTTCCTCCAACGTATATTCCTTCTGGTGGGTTGGGTGGTGAAGCAACTATGAAAATTGAGAATCCATTTTGGATTTACCCATCCAATGCTCTAAGTATGTATTATGGAAATGAGTTCTTTTACAGGTATGTATTTTATACTGCCAATGAGCCACCACCAGTACCAACTCCAACAACTACACCTGTGGCAGTAAAACCAGGCACTGTTAAAGGTAAGCTCACCTATTATGGTGTTCCTGAAGTAAGCAGCGGAACTATCGATGTAACTAAAAGCGAACAGCCTGTTGCACTTCCAATGAAAGAGATCGGGGTTGAGATATGTCAAAAGGACGGAAGCAACTACAGGGTAATAAAAACTCTTACAACCGATTCTACCGGGTCCTTCTCCACTACAGACCTTGGCGGAGTGACTGCAAACGGTGGGCCGCTCTGTATAAGAGTCAAAGCAGAGGATGATTACTCTAAAATAAGAACCGGAAATGCCACATCAAATTCGCCATCAGAGGACACACCGGTTGTATTTTATTCAAATGATATGGCATTGAAAACAGGTACCATGGACTTTGGAAATATGGAAACTACAGGGCAGCAAAGCGGTTACTTCAATGTGCTCTATACCATCCGTTCAGGAGCCAAGTTCTGGAGTGCAAACATGCCGGGATATTTGCCTGAACAAAGAGAAATAGTAATAGGTGAATATGCTACAATAAATGGTGTACAAAAAAAGATGAATTACTATAATCCTTCTCCAAGATACATCTTTTACCAAAGAGTATTTTGCTTAATGCCATCAATAATACTCCATGAATATGGCCACAACATAATGGATCAGTATGGTGCACTGCCAAGTTATTCAGGCGGTGATCATGATTATGCCACATACTGCAGAAATTCCCAGATGGCATACAGTGAAGGATGGGCTTGGTTTTTCTCAACCAGTGCTTTAAAAAATCCCCTTGTTTATGAGTCGAAATTAGCTAATGATGATTTCAATAAGTTTAATGTTGAAAACCTTTATAATTCAGGATATCCACCCATTAGTAGGGGTACGCGTAATGAGGTGGCTAATGCAGCAGTAATGTGGGACCTGGCTGATTCCAACAATGAATCCTATAGAAACAACTATGGGAAAAGTGATACTGTAAATTTAGGTTTTGGTACTGTAGCAAAAAACATGATAAATTGTAAAGGTTATGCCCAATCAGGTAAGCAGGATATAATGACTTTTTGGGCAGCATTATCAATTGGCCCTGCTAAAGCTTTCAAGGATAAGGCATGGGATATTTTTGATGAATATGGAATAAACAAGAGCAGCATCGATTTGAACTATGCATATATCGGGGGAACAAATATTGTTGCATCAGACTACGGCAAAGTGACCCTTACATCAACAAACAATGATCCTATGATCATGCTGGAGAATATGGGCTACTATAATACAGACGAATACAGATATTTCAAGTTAAAGTATAAAATAACTTCCCCTAATGTAACAACTGCATTTCAGGTGTATATTGCAACCGAATCAAATCCTCAGGTTGTAAGTGAAACTCAGCAGGTAACTTCAGCTAATTTGATTGCTGACGGAAAAGAACACATTTATTATCTGGATCTTTGGAAAAATGCCGCAGCAAGGAGTATGGGACCGGTAACCGGATGCCGCCTGGATTGGGCTACTTCAAGTGGTGTAACGATGGAAATAAGTGAATTTGATTTTATCAAGCCCGCTGATGTAGAAGTCTCAATTAAGTCAAACGGGTTTATAAACAGCACGCAGTTCCAAATTGTTGCAGAAAATATCCCGGAAAATGCCAAGGAGTTTCTTTACTATATTACCTGTCTTCCAACCGGTATAACTGCAGGTTTAAACTACCCTGCTCAACAGGTAAGAAATCTCTCAATTGATAATTTTGGGAATATACCCGGTAAGTATCAGGTAACAGTGAAGCTTTCTTTCAATGACAGTAATGCAATCAAAACAATCGGTACTGTCGAGGCAAACTACAACTATTCAGACAAGGACCTGACTTATAGATATGAATACTTTCAAAATGTACCCGGAAGAAATGAACATGGATTCCCAATAGATATGCTCGAAAACTCTGGTGGTGTAATAAGCTTTGATGCATTTGTTTCAACCGATACGGAATTTGCAACATCGGGCAATATAGTTGTGGCTACATGCAGTGGAATTAATTCAAACTTTTTCGGCAGCAGTACTACTTTTAAAGGTTTCAATTACAATCTTGCCAATAAAGGTACCTGGCAGCATATTGAGTATACTGTACCTGCAGGAACAAATATAACCAAAATACTTTTAACGCCAAGTTATTCTTCAACAGTTAGGTCAACCAAAGGCCACATAATCTACAGGAATGTATCCTTCAGAATGCCTGGCTCCAGTAAGAATTTATTCCTGCAGCCTATGAGCAATGAAGGGTTTATAATCAATGGTGGCGGACAAATGAATGTCTGCACAGACTATATCAGTGAGAATGGAACATATAGATACAATTATACACAGAACATGCCCTGGACTTACCACGGTTTTGATTTATATGTTGATAAGACTTCAAGCTATACATTCAGCTTTGACGCCTTTATTTCTTCATCAGACATTCCATCAACAGGAACAACTATGATTGCAGGTCTTGAAAATGGTTTTGGCCAGTACCTCAGTTACAGGAATGACAGGAAGGGATATTGGCAGCACTTTGAATATACAGGGGTTCCTACGTCCAATGTAGTAAGGCTTCTGCTATATCCTTCAGGGAGTACAAGCCCTGCAACTTCCGGATATGTACTATATAGAAATGTTGAATTCAAAAAAGCCGGCAGCAACTTCAATCTGTTCCCGCAGCCGTCCTATAACGGAGGTTTCACTGTAAGAGGGAATGGAGATATGAACATTGACCCGAATTACTCTTCGACTGAAAATGTTTATATGATACAAAACCCACAGAATCATTCCCTTTCCCAATCCCATATACTTTTAGATACAAACTCAGAGTATGTGCTAAGCTTTGATGCCTATATGTCCAGTGATTCAGTAGTATCTGCATCAGATGTTACTCTTATTACGTCAAGCAGTTTTGGAGTATTTACATACCCTGCAAGTAAGAAGGGCACATGGCAGCATTTTGAGAAAATACTAAAACCTGCATATGAAAATACATATATAAGATTATATCCATTCTGGACTGAGTTTTATATACACGGAAAATCCTCTGTAACAGGAACAATAATATATAGAAATATATCCTTGAAAAAGGTTGGAAGCAATGCAAATCTTTACCCTCAACCAAATGGAACAGGTGGCTTCCAGTATTCGATTAATCCAATATCAGTGTACAACGGTTATTCAAAGGACAATGAAACTTACTTCTACAATTATGAACAGAATCAGCCTTGGACCTACCATGGTTACGATGTTCAAGTTCCCAAGGATAGGGAGTATACCTTCAGCTTTGACGCTTATATATCACCAGCAGCACCATACACGGGGACAGGCAATATCCTGGTGGGAGGTTTTGAAGTGTCTTCGCCAAACACAACAAAGTATTTCTCATATGATAAACTTGATACAGGTAAATGGAAGCATTTTGAGTACAAAACGATATTAAGGAGCAGTGATGGTAATCCTGTTAATGCAAGACTCCTCCTCTATCCTACTGCACAAACTGCCGATCCGAATGCCGGTTACATAATCTATAGGAATGTGGAATTCAAGGAAACAGGAAAGAGCTTGAACATGTTCCCACAGGCAACCTCAAATGAGTTGTTCACTGTAAGGGGCAACGGAAACTTCAGCAGGGTCACCAACATTGACAAACACGGCAACACACTTCGGGCAAATGAAATACTTTACCCGGGAGAAAGTCTAAAATCTGTAAACGGTAAATACTTTCTTATAATGCAGAGTGACGGAAATCTTGTACTATACAGTTCATCATGGACTCCAAGGTGGAGCACAAATACATACAATATCCCACCTAAATTTGCGAAGATGGATACATCAGGTACTTTATGCGTTTGGTCTGCAGATGGAGGTATGATGTATTCAACCAATACGGGAAACAGTCCTGATGCATATCTGGTTTTGGAGAATGACGGAAATTTGGTCATCTACAGCAAACAGGGAACAGTTCTATGGCGGACCAATATAGCTCAGAGCGAATATAATCAGGTATTTTAATAAGCTATACGCTAAGTACATATTTTACTTCTAAAAAGGTGCTGACAGAAATTGTCAGCACCTTTTATAATTATATTGAATGCTGAAAAGAATTTTCATGGAGTATTGCGCGTTTAATTAATCAAGGTGTATGATTTCGCGAAATCCAGAAATGGTATACTAAGAGTCTTTACCCTTTATCAGTTTTTTATGTACCTTAAGTATTGCCTCCTTGGTAGATTTGGCATTAAGTTTGTCCAGAATTCCTTTAATCTGTGACTTTATTGTATTTTGCGACTTGTCCAGCTTTTTTTCAATCTCCGACCTGGAATATCCCTGCTCCAAAAGGCGATAAACCTCCTTTTCCGCAGGTGTAAGCTCTGAAATCTGTTCTTCCTTTTTAAGTCTTGAATACTCCTTCAGCAAGACATTCATAGGAGAGTTTTCTATAAGTACACTTCTTATAATCTCAGGAATCTTATGGTGATCCTCTTTATATACATAGTTAACAGCCCCCGCAGCAAAAGAATCCTTTATTATCTCCTCATCATTCATGGAAGTCAGCATGATAATCTTTGTATTATGTTTTTCCAAAATTTCCAGAGCTGCTATTATACCATCGCGCTTGTTCTCATGAAGGTTTATATCCATAAGTATAACATCCAAAGAAACATCTTGAGCCATTCTGATTGCCTCATCCTTTGAAACGGCCTTTCCTGCAACCATCATGTCATCCTGTTTATCAATAAAGCTTGTCATGGCTTTCATCCATCCAGGATCATCTTCAACAATACCAACTCTTATTTTATTCATTCGTCAAACTCCTTAGTGTCAACTCATTTTTATAATTAACAATTCTTGATTTAGGTAATGATATAAATACTTTTGTTCCTTTACCTTCTTCACTTTGTATTTCCAGTTCTCCGTTGTGCATCTTAATGACACTGTAGCAGTATGGAAGACCTAAACCAAAGTTCATTGTCTTGGATTTGGTAGTAAAAAAGGGTTCAAAAATATGCTTAAGGTTTTGTTTTGATATTCCACTACCGGTATCCATTATTGAAATAATAATATATTTCTTTGTTTCATTCAACTTCAATGTAAGCGTCCCACCATCCGTCATTGACTCCACTGCGTTTTTTAAAATATTTCTAAAGCATTCCTCAAGATGAACACAATCACACTTGATTTGTAATCCAAAATCCAACTCTGCAATGACCTTGATATTTGAACGTTCCTTATTGTAAACTATAGCATCGACAGAACGGTTTACGATCCTTCCGAGATCATAAACATCTTCCTTTAACTTAATTTCGCCAATATGTTCATTGATCCTCTTTATGAAAGAATTCAGGTATACTATTGATTCTCTGACCACCTCAATATTCTCATCGGCATCTTTAATATCCACGCCGCTGCTTTCAATTGAATCTCTTACGTTTGAAATGCAGAGGGATATTTTCATAATTTCATTTTTCAAGGTATGATTTAGAATAGCAGTTCCGGAAGAAACAGCCTTTATGGTGTTTTCAATTCTGGTCTGTTCTGATTTTATTTTAACCCCCATAACGCCGTATTTTGCAGCTGAAGCAAGAAAAACTGTAAAACCCAGAAGAATAAACAACGTATTATATTGCCACAGATTATGAATTCCAAAAATTCTTATTACATAAATAGTAACCATGGAGAACAGCGAAGGAGGAGTCAGGACGGCACATGTATATATCCGCTGATACTTGATTCTTTCATTTTTTTCAACTACTGCAGAATAAATCAAAAAGAAGTTTGATGCCAGTGTATATGGGACCCCCCATATGGATAAAAAAACAAAGTTTGTATCATAATCAGGGTATAAGTCAGTTACAAAATATGTTATTATTACAGGAATAACAAATATATACTTCATAATACCGTCAAACCGCTTATATTTTCTTAAAAGACCGGAATATTTTATGCTGTACATTAATAAGGCATATGGAGACCATTGAAATGACGCTGCAAACAAAAAACAACTAACTCCAATCATGACAGATTTCCAAAAGCCCTCATGTATATATGGTATTAATGATTCTGTTAGAACTTTTCCTAGAGCGCCGCTACCAGCAAAAAATAAAAAAGCACTCCCCCACCTTGTGGAAGAATTTCTATAATCAGTAAAAACCAATATGGCAGCCATTGTTGTAAGTGCAATAAACATAAAAAGCATCTAATTAAAATCCTTTATCAGTTATTGGAATCAAATATTGTTTTGTATTTAATTTATTAAGTTAATTTAAGAACTAGCAAACATTGATATATGTATATTTTATTGGACATAGAAAACAAAATCAACCCAAATTGAGAATCAATATCTAATGGAAAGAAATGAGGGTTGACACAAAGCATGTCAACCCCCCATTCTTTTATACGTCAAATATTAAATGAATATTCTGGTGCGGCGGAGCCGCAGTTCCGGTGTGGCATGAGCCACCTGTCCGGAACTACTGAGCCACCTTTTAATTGTTAGTTACTCACTAAGTTTTTTATCTAATCCATATATCTCACGCA
>JBMOLK010000238.1:0-52460 GCA_049325575.1 Bacillota bacterium
AAGCAGTACCAAAAATTCGCTCCGCTAATTTGATACAAATGGCGGGCTCATCAAGTTTATCTACTTTTACAGTTCGATCTCTATAATATCATAGTTAATGCGTATTGGGAAAAATGTAGACTAATTAGAAGTATGGATAATAGTGTGAAAGGACAAGTACTATTGATAACGAAAGCTAATATTATTTTTTGAGTAAATATTGCCAATTATAACTCTCATTCCTGTTTGATTTTAGTCAATGGCATATTATATGCTGATAACAGAGTCTCTATATGTAAATTTTGTAAATAAAAGTTATGTATACTTTGATTCTTCTATACAGCAATTCAACGGGGTACAGGATTAACAATAATTTTAATTTTATTTTATGGGGAGGTAGTTTTATGACTTTAAGATTTGAAAGAAAAACAGTAATCCTTTTTTTCCTGTGCTGTTTAGCATTTATCGGTATGCTGCTTCTAAGTACAACGGAAGCTTTTGCAAACACCAGTGCTCCTTTTTTTACGCCTTCACCGACACCATCACCGGTACTAACACCATCGCCATCATCTACAACTTCAGGTATAACTGTGAAAATTGGAGACTTAGGGTATGAAGAAACAGGGAATTGGTATGACTCTACTTTTGATGGAAACCCGGTTAGAGCAACCAAGAGTATCGGAAGCTTTGCAGAGTGGATAATAACAGTACCCAGCGACGGATATTATGTGGTTGAACTATAGAATGCTGTTAAAGGAGTCAAATACCAGGTAATACAAAAATTAAGGGGTACAACCTTTGATTATGGATATGGGGATTTTAAAAAGTTGCCCAGATATTACTATTTATATGAAGGCAATACAATAAGCTTAAAGATAACACTTGCAACAAATACAGAAATATCTGTAAACAGCGTGACCTTTAAAAGACTCCAGGAACCACCTGTAATACCTACTGCCTACCCACCCGGTTACGGTATTGGCGGTACCATTGAAGCTTATCAGGTTAAGGATGAAAGTGTGGTTTACGATAGTGAGAATCAATGCTTAAAATCATGTGATGACGGGGATTGGGTGTGTTTTCCGAACGTTAGTCATTATGGAGATCACAGGTATCTGCCGGTAGATACCTTTATAGCAAATGTTGCAGTGACCGATGAGAATGCCGGTAAGACAGTCGAAGTAAGGCTGGATAGCTTGGATGGTGAACTACTGGGCACTTTAACCCTTGGGAGTACCGGAGGAAGGGCTCCTGCTTTTAAAGATCAATTTACAAAGCTCCTGCCTTGCTGTACGGGAAGCACCAGCAATCATGACTATTACTTTGTGTTTAAAGGCGGCTTGGATATAGGAGACTTCCGGTCATTTAAGCTTTATAATTCCCAATATCCTGATAGATTGCCTTTAATGTATATTAAAACCGCTCCATACAAAACTGCTCTAGTAAAAGGGGATCTTAACGGAGATAGGGCTGTAAACTCAACAGACCGGGTTTTATTCAAGAGGATTATACTAAAGATAATAACTGACTTGCCTATAGATAATCCAGGTTGGACTATGGACCTTAATGGGGATGGTATAATCAACTCAACGGATATAGTAGTTTTAACAAGAATTATTCTAGGTATGCGGTCAAATCGCTAATTAGAATAAAACATGTTCATTACCTTATGGGTTAATAAATAGCTTGGTTATTAAAAAAGGAATATGGCCTTTGACCATATTCCTTTTTTAATAATTGACATTCTAGTGCTTTTTAACATAACAAATTTCTAGTCTCTCATAATGTCAAAAATGCACTTCCTTTGTTTGTGCCTCGCATGCTCTAGAAAAGAATTACGTTACGAGGCACAAGAATATAAGCTAAGCTCAATTTGAAATAAGTCCTGTCATTTGTCTTATTATTCATTGTAACTCCCACTAAAAAATTCACTTTTTTTCGAAACCTTTAAATAAAAGTAGGATATTCTTACCAAAGGTACAATTATGAGCATTTTTAATGAATATTGATACTGGCACGATAATTTTTTTATGTAGTTTTTAAAGTTTGTTTTAATTACTTTTATAGTTAGTGTCTATTACTATTTATTTCATTCATTCCTTAAAAGGAGGTGGTGCAAGGAGGTCTTAAGAGATACATTTTCCAAATGGAAAACGGAGTACAAACCTAAAAAGAGAGAGCCGGAAAAAGAGGGTTCAAAAGAGAGTTGTGTTTAAAGGATTTAGAGGAGGTGACAATACAAAATCTGAACTAGGTCAATTAAATATAGAGTTTCAAAAATTTTATTTTATATATTGGAATCGTGTATTTAAATTGAAATCAATTATTTGTGATTGGATTGGAGGAATAGTGTATGTATAAGTTATTAAAAGTAACAGCAGTACTAATAATCCTGGTAGTTTTAGTTATTGGTATTGGCCCGGTTCAACTCAAAGCTGCCGACTCTGATACAGTGATTCGACCAGAGGGCTGGACTGATGAAACTCATGGTAAGGGCGCAGAAGCTAATTACTCATTGCTGTTTCCCGATAATAAGGTACAGCGTATCGATATCATCATAAGCCCGGAAAATTATAGAACTATGGAAGACAATCTGAACGGGTTGGACATAATGAATGGTGAGAACCCCATCTATGTAACGGCAACCGTAAAATTTAATAACCTTATGTGGCAGCAAGTTGGTATAAGGTATAAGGGACAAAGTACATTATCCGGGCCAAGACAAAGCCGGAAGCATAAGTACCCATTCCGTTTAAACTTTGACAAGTTTGAAGATGATTATCCGGAGATTGATAATCAAAGATTCTATGGATTTGATGAACTCATATTCAGCAACAATTGGTATGATCCTTCATTTCTAAGGGATAAAGTTTGCAGTGATATTTTCCGTAATGGAGGTATACCCACACCCCGCAGCGCATTTTATCGCGTATATATGGACACAGGCAGTGGACCGGTATACTGGGGATTATACACAATGTTTGAGGACCCTTCCGACAAGATGCTGGATACACAATTTGAGAATGATGATGGTAATTTGTACAAAGGACAGCAGGCACCAGGAGCTGATTTGAGAACCTTTGACCAGCAGGGTTTCGAGAAGAAAACCAACGAGGATGAAAATGACTGGAGCGATATTCAGGCATTGGTTGCAGCACTTAATGCTCCAAGGGATGATGCTGCCAAATGGAGATCGGATTTAGAGTCGGTCTTTAATGTGAATTCTTTCCTCCGATGGTTAGCGATTAATACTACAGTTGTCAATTTTGATAACTATGGTTGGGTGACTAAGAACTATTATCTTTATCAGGATTTATCGGATAATGGGCGTTTAATCTTCCTTCCATGGGATTTTAATCTATCACTTTCCTCTACTAGTCCATGGGGGTGGATCAGACCTGCAAGCCTTTCCTTAGATGAAGTAAATAATAATTGGCCGTTAATTCGCTTTTTAATGGATGATCCGGTCTATAGGAACATCTACCACTACGAGATGCAGACTGGAGTTAACGGCTGCTTTAATGAAGCAGCTGTAACCGCAGAAATGCGCAGGTTACATGAAATGATCCGGCCATATGTGGTAGGACCGGAAGGTGAGACCAGGGAATTTAGTTATCTTAATAATGGAGAATCACAATTCAACCAGGCTCTTGCTGACTTGTTAAATCATGTAACATCACGACATACTGCTGTCAAACAATACCTAAGTACGATAAACATTTCTCCGATTCCAACACCAACACCTGTTGTTGGTACCAGAGGTGACGCTAACGAAGACGGATCAGTCAACTCAACTGATTATACCATAATCAAAAGGCATATCCTTGGAATAACATCCCTTACAGGCACTCGGTTCGACAATGCCGATGTAAACAATGACGACATCATAAACTCCACAGATTATACATTAATTAAAAGATACGTACTTGGAATCATTACCGAATTCCCATCAGTTTAACCAGGAAGTAAGCATTTTGACTTTTTAATAAGACACGATACACCAGGGAAGCTCATTTTAAGATCTTTCGCTTCGCTCTTATAACACTAATAAAGAGTTGTCAAATCCTATAAAGGGATTTGACAACTCTTTATTTTGAAGATTTTTATACTAGTCATAAGCAACTAATGAAATCTTATTATCCTTGGCAAACTTGGTGATCTCTTGTTTGTATTGTTCGAAGTTTTCCCAATCCATGCGCTTGGTAAGTATAATGGGTGACTTAAAACCTTTTGCCTGAATTTCAATCTTTTCGCTGGTTTTTTTGACAAAGAACTTTGTCTCGGTATAATACCCAAATCTGATTTGTTCTATCTGGTAATAATCAAGATAAATGGGTTTACCGTTTTTATCAATTACTGTTAATCCTGTCCAGTCCCTGTTGCATGAAACAAGCCTACTGTTTTTCATTTTAATTACCCTCCCTAAACCAAAAAATACAAATAAGTTATTCAGCGATGCAGCTGTGAAATAGTTTTAAAGTCATAAACAGGTTCCAAACGCTGAAGAAAATAAAATCTTATATATATTAGTATGAATTATATACCAAAATTTAGCATACTGCAACTATATTTTATTCTATAGCTTAAACTATAATACTCTTTTACTAATTTATTATTGTATATACAAAAAATTATAGTATAATAATATAGTTTAATACAATTATATTATACCATAATAATACAATTTATTATAGTACCTAGCGAAAATTTACTAAAAGGGAGGAAAAAAACTTGGATAAGAATAATGAAAAGCTGCTGATGTGGCTGTTTGAAACCAATGCTGTCAGAGTATGCCCGCAGGATAAACCCTTCTTCTATACTTCAGGAACCATAGGACCATATTATATAAATACTCATTTTCTTTATGGAAGCGAGGAAAAAGCCAATAATCTTTTAAAGTTCATTGACAGGGAAAAGGAGAATATTTTATCATGTCCAGATAAGATACTTAATGAAACTCTTGATAACTATAATTCCGATGCCATATATAAGGGACTTATCGATGGTATGTGTGATTTTATCAAGTATAACATAAATATTGATGAAGTGGACTATATATCGGGAGGCGAGAGGAGAGACTGGTTCTTTTCACTTCTTATTGCCAAATTTTTAGACAAGCCTCATATAACCATATACAAGGATATGACTACAGTAATAACAATAAATGGGGTAACTGATGAACTGGATGATTTAGAGGACAAGAAGATTCTTCATGTTGCTGATCTTATAACTGAAGCATCAAGCTACGAGAGGGCATGGATTCCTGCAATCAAGAACAAAGGCGGCAAGATGGATTGGAGTGTTGTGGTTGTTGACAGAAAGCAGGGAGGAGAAAAGCTTCTTAATACCTTTGACGTAAAATCATTTTCAATGATTGATATAGATGTTGATCTTTTTAAAAAGGTTTTATCAATGGGAATTATCAATAAGGAACAATTTAATATGGTAGAGAATTATATTAAAGACCCGAAAGGGGCTATGTCCAAGTTTTTAATCGAACACCCCGAATTCTTACGGAGTGCTTTAGAGTCGGATGAAAAGACCAAAGAGAGAGCAAAATTTTGTATGGAGAAAGATGTTTATGGCTTAGGGCTAAAGCAGCAGTAGATAATAGAGTATGTTTTAAAATTTACAAAATAAAGCTTAAGCGGAAAATGCTTCTTTTCCGCTTAAGCCTGTAATACAATATTATTCTATTGACCTGTCTTACGCTTATCTGACCTCAAAGTCTGACTTTGCTGATATGTTTCCATTCGGTCCAATATCCACCGTTAATTCAACGCTATACTGTCCGGGCTGTATAGTTTCCAGGTCCAGGCTGATTTCAGAGCTTGTATAGAAATATGGTGATTTTGCAGAGAATACCCTGTTTCCGGTCTGGGCATCCGTAATATACATAAATGGAGCTCTGATATCATAGTAAGGCATCTCTACCTGATCTTTAGTCTTTGTATCAAGGAGTACAATTCTTCCGTTAGCTTCTCTGGCGAGATACCTTCCCTTCATGCTTTTCATAGTATTCAGGAACATACCGAAGGAGTCGTAGCTCCAGACACTTACAAGCCTGTTTTGATATTTGTCCGAAATTATGTTATCGGTCTTTAGTATTTCACCTTGTAAATAAGTCTCTTTATCAGGATTAACCGATATACTAAAATCAGTTCCGCAGTTTATATAGGTTGTATCCTCCGAAAATTCTTTTGAAGTAACTGTCTCATAGGAGTAAGTACCGCTTATAGACTCCTTGCTGCTAAGTATGCGTAAGTCAAAGGATCCCTTTGAAATCTTAATCATGTTTGCTTTATCTACCGGCATGGCAGCGGATAAGCCTGTCTTTTTATCTGTAACCATCATTATTACATAACTTGAATCGGATTCACTGCCAAGGGCCATTTCAGTGAGATCATTGGATTCTATGACGATATTCTCCAGGAGATCACCTGTACTACCAATCTGAACTTCTTCTTTAAATATGGCACGGTCCAGTGCGGAGTAATCACTTTTTATTATGCTTACTCCAATGTTATATTGGCCTTTTTGCATAAAGACTTCAGTCTCACTTGACAGTTCGTTAAAGCCGATATAATAACTCCATGCCCATTGAGCTCCCGGTACATTAAAATAATACATTGACGGGCTGTTTATAATGTTTCCGTCAGAATCCTTTGTTGAAAGCTTTACTCTTTGCAATTCTGATGCTTTCAGTTCATATTCCCCGGGTGATGTAAGCTCCTTAACATGCATGGTTTGTATTCCTTCGGATGTTGAGGAATTCACAAAAAGCCTGTAGTTGCCTTTCGCAAGGGGTAAGTACATCTCTCCGTCCACAAGGTTGTAGCCCATATGGTAGAACACTTCACCCGTATCAATATTTATGCCTTCAACATAAGCCATTTGTGCATATGTGTCTTCCGGGAGTCCTATTTTTAGCTTTACAACATCTTTTCTTACTGCTGTTGTAACACTAAGCTTTGCATCTGCCTGAATCAGACAGGGGAGTTCTGTGGTTACTCTAAGGGTATATTTACCGTCAGTAAGATCCTGACCAAGTTCAAAGATACTGTTAAAGGAAAAATCCGGCCTGCTGGCTACTATATTATCGTTTTTGTCAATAAGGTCCACAGTGATGGGGGATTTGAATTCAAATTCCCATGGCTCTGCCATAGTATCCTGATCATTTACCAGGTACTTTAATCCCAGCTTGTTGGTACCCTTTCTGTATAAAACTGCTTTTTGATCTCTTAATTCCTTCCAGGGGTCCTCATAGAGATAATTGACATAGATTAATCTATTGCCTTGTCTGTCGGTTATTACCGTATCCATAAGGACAGTTTCTCCCGGGATGAATTTGTTTTTATTCATCAGGAGCTTACCTGAAAAGCCTCCCCCAAACTCAAGTTTTGTATTTTTTCTAAGTCTTAAGTTGTCAGAGCTGCCTTCAAAGCAAACACCAGCTGTTATATTATCCTTTAAACCTGTCATATCAAGAGTATATTTTAAATCTCCCGGGGTTATGTAAATATCGCTGATCCTCTTTAAATCATCGATGAAAACAGGCTTTAAAAACTGGGAGTTCCCATAACTTAATAAAAGTACTCCGGAAGTGGGCGTAAACCCTTCAATACCCTTTAATGATACGTCTAGTTTTGCAAGCTTTCTTCTATTGCTTACAAACCTTACTTCATTGTTTTTATCATCAATGGTGGTTTCAGAAGTTTTTAAAAGATATGCAGGTTTGTTGGAGGTATCAGGCTCGAAATTGTAACTAAATGCTTCAAAGGTATATGTTCCTGGATTTAAGAATACTTCCGTTTCTCCAGCCAGAGCCTGGCCCATATAACATTCAAAATACTTTTCAGTACCGGGAAGCTTATAGTTTGCAAAAATCTCCATATTGGTGTCTCTAATTCCTGTGTTGACTTTAACAGATACAAGGTCACTTTCATTAATTTCTATTATACCGGGTGCGACTGCTTTTTTGACCTGTACTGCACCAGTCAATGTTTGGCCGTTTATTACACCATAGTTAGCTACAATAAAGTATTCATTGCCGTTAGGTGCTATACTGCCTGGAATATTTGCAATTCCGTTTTTGCGGGTCATATCCCAGTATATTAAATCACAAGCAGTTTCACCGTTACTTAGTGTGTATTGATGCCAAACCTCGATAGAGCCACCTTCAACGGGAACACCTTTATCCGTAAGTTTTACCCTTAAACCGGTGTATACATGATTTCTTATATTTATTTTTAATTCCTTTTCGTAAGTTTGATTTGACTTGTCATAAGCAACTGCCTTAAGTGTATGAATACCGTCTTCAAACTGATATGTATCAACTTCAAAGGAATAAATGGATTTTCCGGGCTCATAATCTATGCTATCTAACGTTACTCCATCTATATAAAGCTCGGTCTTAGTTATATTTTCAGGGTAAGTAAACCTGGTCTGTACATCAATAATGTCAAAAACAGTAGTATTGTCAAGAAGGTTTAGAATTTCAAATTTAGCTTTTGGTGCCTCTATGGAAAGTGCTTTGCCCAAATCAAGGAGGCCATAGCCGTATTTTTCATCTTTTCCTTCACTTCCTAAATCTTTTGAGGACTCTGTAAGTATCTGCTCAATCTCGATATTGGTAAGAGCAGGATTCTTCGATATTAGGAGGGCTGAAGCCGCACTTACAAAGGGAGCTGCCATTGAAGTGCCGTCATAGTACTCATACCCGTTACCAGGAATTGTGCTTATAACATCTACGCCAGGTGCAGCCAGTTCAACTACAGCACCGTAATTTGTGAAGACTGCAGGTTCATCTGAACTGTTAGTAGCTGATACAGAAACTACACCGGGTATTGCAGCAGGATGAAAGTGTGCGGCATCGGAAGAGCTGTTGCCTGCTGCCGCAACAACAACAACATTTTTTGAAAGTGCATAATTTACTGCTTCATTAAGATATTCACTTTCCATAGGTCCGCCAAGGCTCATGTTAATAACTTTGGCACCATTGTCTGCAGCGTAGAAAATTGCCTGGGCTACGGTAAAATCATCACCTGAACCTGCATTTAATACCCTAAGAGGCATTATTTTTATGGGTGCTTTACCCACTGTTCCTGCAACCCCAAGTCCATTGTCAGTAGAAGCTGCAATTATACCGGCAACATGGGAAGCATGTTCCTCGTAAACAGGCCCTGGAGACGGGTCATTATCCATATCTACAAAGTCATAACCATCATGAGATACCATGTCCTTAAGATCCTCATGATTCATATCCAGCCCTGTGTCTATAACTGCTACTTTTACTTCCTCTAGGGTGGATGTACTCTCTAAAGCTGACCAGGCTTCCCGGGCATTTATATTTTTTAGTCCCCATTGATTGATAAACTCCGGGTCGTTTGGAGCGTCCGCAGGAAACTCTACAGCTTTTCTAATATAGTTTGGAACAATGTACTCGATATTTTTATCTTTCTTAAGTGAATTTATATGCTTTTCAATATTATTGTCATTTACTCTAAGAAGTCTGGAACCGTTCTTGCCCGATTTTACCAGTCTTGCACCGATTTTATTTTCAAGATTGGACTTATCCTTTGAGGATGTTCCATCTTTATATTTTATAATTAACTCACTAGGCTTTATTTCCTTAAATTTCTGAGAATTATTCACTCTTTTTGAAGTATTGGTTTTCTGATCGTGTAAGTCTTGAGCAGAGCCATTTACTACAAACAGTGAAAATAGTATGCAAACTATTGTTATCATTGATAGTGCTTTTTTTAACATGAGTATTACCCCCTTTAAAGTAAGTTTGAATAATTGTTTCTTATATAAGTTGTTGTTTGCTTCGAATGCACTAAAGACATTTCATATGGAACTGTGCTTTCGATGAGTTTGGAAATATGATTTATAGATCACCTCCTTGTGACTCTGACATAGCTTATCAACAGGTATTATGCTTATATTACAATAAAAGACAAAATAATGCAATATATTTTATCCAAATTTTTTAAATAAAGTAATTATTATGTATTGACATATATGGATATTGAAATATATGAATAAGTGATTTGGATGCCACTTTTACATTCATAACAACAGGGACTTTTTAATTGCTATTTTTGTGTTATAATATGGTGATAATAATGAAAATAGATAATGTTTATAGATTATACGGAGGTTTGTAAAGTGAGTAGAACAGAGGAAAGAAAAACTGTGATTGTGTCACAGGAGGAAATTTTAAGGCAAAAGGAATTTCTTCATCTTATTAAAGAAATAAATGTAGGAAAGATAAGAAAATACAATATCAGCACCTTTGGCTGCCAGATGAATGAGCATGATTCCGAAAAGCTTGCGGGAATGCTTTCAGAGATGGGATATGTTGAGTCGGATAATATGAATGAATGTGATTTGATAATATACAATACCTGCTGTGTAAGAGAGAATGCCGAGCTTAAGGTTTATGGGCACCTGGGTCCTCTAAAGCACCTTAAAAGGGAGAATCCGGATCTTGTGGTTGCCGTATGCGGCTGTATGATGCAGCAGTCGGAAGTTGTAGAACATATAAGGAAAACATACAGGCATGTTGACCTTATTTTTGGTACACATAATCTATATAAGTTTCCGGAGCTTTTATACAGCGCAATAGATTCCAAAGAGACTGTAATTGATGTATGGGATACTGCAGGGCAGATAGCCGAGGATATAGCCATAGAGAGAAAAGACGGGGTAAAGGCATGGGTAACTGTAATGTATGGCTGCAATAACTTTTGCTCCTACTGCATAGTGCCTTATGTACGGGGTATGGAAAGAAGCAGGAGTATAGAGGATATTTGTAAAGAAGTAACGACGTTAGGACAACAGGGCTTTAAGGAAATAACCCTTCTCGGCCAGAATGTCAACTCCTATGGAAAGGACCTTGAAGACGATACCAGCTTTGCAAAGCTTCTATACGAGATTGACAGGGTTCCCGGTATTGAGAGAGTGAGATTTATGACATCCCATCCTAAGGATTTATCGGATGAACTGATTTTTGCAATGAGGGATTCAAGCAAGGTTTGCGAACATTTGCACCTTCCTTTTCAGGCAGGAAGCACAAGAATATTAAAAGAGATGAACAGGAAGTATACCAAGGAGGATTACCTTAATCTAGTGTCTAAGGTAAAAGAGAATATTCCAGGCATTTCACTTACCACAGATATAATAGTAGGCTTTCCGGGAGAGACGGAAGAAGACTTTTTGGATACACTGGATATCCTTGAAAAGGTCCGCTTTGACTCTGCTTATACATTCCTTTACTCAAAGAGGACGGGTACGCCTGCTGCCAAAATGGAGGAGCAGGTTCCTGAAGAGGTCAAGAAAGAAAGATTTCAACGCCTTCTTGAAGTTCAAAACAGGATAAGCAAGGAAATAAACGATACTTATCTTGGGAAGGAAGTTGAAATACTTGTTGAGGGAGTAAGCAAAACTAACGATAAAATATATACAGGCAGAACAAGGGGAAATAAAATTGTAAACTTTGAAGGAAATAAGGACCTTATTGGCAAATTAATATGTATAAGGATAGAAAATATCAAGACCTGGTCACTTGAGGGAAGTATCCTTTGATAATATCATAAAAAGGAAGCGTTAATAATGAAGAAAACACTTTCTTGTTTATTGGTAATTTATATTTTTTTAGTCAGCTTGATTTTGCCGGGAAGTGAGGTTTTATCTGTGGATAACCCTGATGCTCTTCTTGAGAAAATGTATGAGGTGAACGGGTCAAAGCAGGTAGTTGTAGTTTCGTCAAATAAAGAAAGTGACTTTAAGGCTTTACTTCAAGTCTATGAAAGAACAGAAAAGGGGTGGATTAAGCCTTTTCCGGCAATGAGTGCTGTCATTGGCGGGAAGGGTTTTTCCACCAAAAAGATAGAAGGCGACAATAAAGCACCCGCGGGAATTTTTAAGATCGGTAGTGCCTTTGGAATGGCCGACAAGCCTCCCTACATAAAAGTACCTTATAAAGTTACAACTCTTAATGACTATTGGATCGACGATGTCACTTCTACCGATTATAACAAATGGATAGTATATGACAAAAACCCCTATGACAGGTGGAAATCCTTCGAAAAACTTAGAATTCCGCTTTATAAATACGCTCTGATAATTGAATATAATATGAATCCTGTAATTAAAGGCAGGGGAAGCGCCATTTTTCTGCATCTATGGAAAAACGCCTACAGCAGTACAAGGGGCTGTACAGCCTTATCGGAAGAGAATATGCTAAAGCTTCTAAGCTGGGTCGACCCATCAAAAAACCCTGTAATAATTCAAGGCACCGATTCCATGATAAATGGCATGATGGATACTGCCGATGAGATTGTAATTTACCCCGTAAGAGTAAAGCTTAATGATAAGGAAATCCAATTTGATGTTTACCCAAGAATACACGAAGGCAGAACACTTGTGCCTGTAAGAGCGGTTTTTGAAGAACTTGGTGCCAGGGTGTCATGGGAAGCATCAACAAAGACCGTCAGGGTTTTGAAGGATAAAACTGACATATCACTGTTTGTTGGCAGAAAGTATGCATATGTTGATGGAAGTGAAGCAGCTTTGGATGTTCCTGCCATAATAATAGGCGGAAGAACCCTGGTGCCTTTAAGGTTTATTACAGAAGCCCTTGGCTTTAAAGTGGATTGGGATAAGGACAGCAGGACTGTACTGATTAGCAGCAAATAAAATAAATGCTGGGAATACTTATAAAAAAATCCGTTTAAAAAGGGGTCTTTATTATGAGAAAATCTGTAATTATTTTAGTGGTTTTCGCCCTATTGTTTTCAGGGCTATATACTTCCAATATATATTCAGTGGGAGATACGGGAGAAATAAGGGTTAATATTAACGGTCAATACATATCTTTTGATGTAAGTCCTACCATCGTAAGCGGAAGAACAATAGTTCCTGTCAGGGGTGTCTTTGAAGCACTTGGTGCAGAAGTTCAATGGTTTAAAGAGTCACGGACCGTACTGGTAGTAAAGGGCAGCATGATGGTACTGCTTAAGATAGACAGCAGGAACGCATATGTCAATGAAAAAGTGGTAGAACTTGATGTTCCGGCAAGAATTATAGATGGAAGGACCTTTGTGCCTTTGAGGTTTATATCAGAAAACATCGGGGCAAAAGTGTTATGGGATGGGGGAACCAGAACAGTTATTATAGATATGCCTTTGGCGCAAACTCCAACTTCGAGTAATGCTCCAACCCCAAGCAATACTCCAACTTCAAGTAACGCTCCAACTTCAACTCCTTCTTCAATCCAAAGCTTTACAGGAAGAATAGATTCTTTGATGGGCGTAAGTACTGACAGCATACTAAAAATATTTGGACAGCCTTCACGTATCGATTTGAGCAAATATGGATTTGACTGGTATATATATAACAAGGATTTAAGCAAGTATATCCAGATTGGTGTAAAAGACGGAAAGGTGGTAGGAGTTTATACCAATTCCTTAGACTTTAAGTATAGTGACAGTATTAAAGTGGGAACAGCCAAGGCAGCTGTCGGCAAGAGCCTTGGAAGCCCCATAACATACATCCAGAAAGGAAACATAAGGTACAGGCTTGATGATTCAGGCCAACAGGAAGTTTATAATGTAAACAACAGTTATTATACCACTGTTTTTTATGATGTCCATAATGACAGTAAAGTCACATCTTACCTTCTTATCAATTATGAAACAGAACATTCTCTTAATGGATACTTCGGTAAGCCCAGTGAGGAGCTTAGGAAGAGCTATGAAAGGGAGATTTTTGACCTTGCCAATACAGTAAGGGTAAGGCTTGGCAAGGAGCCATTCAAATGGGATGAGAAAATTGCCCAGGTTGCAAGGGCGCATAGTGAAGACATGTCTTTAAATGATTTTTTTGATCATACCAACCTGGCGGGGGAAAGCTCTTTTGACAGGATGGATAAGGCTGGCATTGAGTTTATGAGTGCGTCGGAAAACATTGCATGGGGACAGATGGAGGGAATTTATGCACATGAAGCCTGGATGAACTCGTCAGGTCACAGGTCCAATATTTTAGGTGATTTTACTTATCTTGGGGTAGGTGTCTATTTGGGTGAGGGCAACAACATAAGCTACACCCAGAACTTCTATACTCCGTAGAGATGATAAAAAATATGAATAGCAGTAAATGGTATAAAACGCCTGTAAATTGAGACAATTTATAGTAGTGTATTTAATTTTTTAAAATAAAATGTTATTATTTAAGTGGATTTATGATACAATAGGAAAACGTAAAGTGTTTAAAGCTTTGGCAAATCATATATTTGTCTTTACAATATGTTATCCGGTAATTTGTTTTGCATATAGAAAAATAGAAAAGGGTGATTGATATGGATATCTTGACAAAGGCGAAAGAACTTGGAACTATGATAGGTGCATCCGACGAAATGACCAGTTTTAAAAAGTGGGAAGAAAGCCTCGAAAGAGACCATAAGGCAAGGGCCATACTTCACGATTATCAATCATTACAGACCGAGATGGTAAGAGCTGCACATGAGAACTTGGAAAAAGGTACTCTTGACGATATAAAGGAAAGATTGATATTGAAGTATGAAGAGGTAAACAACTGCGATGTTACAAGAAATTATATTGAATCGAAAGAAAAGCTGGACAGGCTTATTAAGAAGGTAAACGATGTTCTTATTTATTCCATAACAGGAGAAGAAGCATGTTCGGCACATAACTGCAGTTCATGCGGCGGAGGGTGCTCTAAATAAAATCTGTAGTGAGGTAAGGAAAAATGGCTACATTGACACCGATGATGCAGCAGTATCTTGAAATAAAGGAACAGTATAAGGACTGTATCCTTTTTTTCAGGCTGGGAGACTTTTATGAAATGTTTTTTACCGATGCCGAGACGGCATCGAGAGAACTTGAAATAACGCTTACAGGGAGGGATTGCGGCTTAAGTGAAAGAGCCCCCATGTGCGGGGTGCCGTTTCACTCTGCCGATACTTATATATCCAGGCTTATAAACAAAGGCTATAAGGTCGCTATATGTGAGCAGGTGGAAGATCCGGCCCTTGCAAAGGGAATAGTTAAAAGGGATGTTGTAAGGATTGTGACACCCGGTACCATAACCGATTCTTCCATGCTGGACGAAAAGAAAAACAACTACCTTATGTCCATATGCAAGAACAAAAGCTATTTTGGTATAGCTTTTGTTGATCTTTCAACGGGAGAGTTTTATTCAACCTCAATAACGCTGGGTAATACGTTAAACAAGCTTATGGATGAAACAGCCAAGTTTTCGCCGTCCGAAATAGTGGTAAACAGTGAGTTTTTAAATGACCAAAGCAGTATAAATGCCATAAGAAAAAGGTTTAATGCCTATATATCAAGTATTGATGACAGGTATTTTGAAAAGGGTTTTACAACCGAAAAGGTAAAGAGTTATTTTAAGGAATATAATTTGGACGATAATATCTACGATTTAAATATAAATGCATCAGGAGCACTTTTAGAATATCTTGAGCAGACCCAGAAGGTAAATCTTGACCATATCCAAAGCTTTAACCCGTATAGAATAGAAGAGTATATGGTTTTGGACCTCTCTACCAGAAGAAATCTCGAGCTTACCGAAACAATGAGGGAAAAAGCCAGAAAAGGTTCACTGCTTTGGGTTTTGGACAGAACAATGACATCCATGGGTGGAAGAGCCCTAAGAAAGTGGATAGAGCAGCCTCTTATTAATATTCATGATATTAATGACAGGCTTGGTGCTGTAAACGAGCTTAAGGAAAAGTTTATGGTCAGGACAGAGATAAGGGAGCTTCTAAAAAGGGTGTATGACATAGAAAGATTGATGGGAAAAGTAATACTGGGCAGTGCCAACTGCAGGGACCTTATATCCATCAAGAATTCAATAGGGCAGGTGCCATATATAAAAGAGCTTTTAAAAGACCTTGGAGAGAGCCTTAATGTAAAAAACCATGATGAGCTTGACCCTTTAGGAGATATATATGAATTAATTGAGAGATCGATAATTGATGAGCCGCCTGTTTCGGTTAAAGAGGGCGGAATCATAAAGGAAGGCTTTAATGAAGAGGTAGACCAGCTAAGAAGTGCCTCTACCGATGGGAAGAAGTGGATTGCAGCCCTGGAGAATTCCGAGAGGGAAAAGACAGGGATTAAGAGCCTGAAAGTAGGGTATAACAAGGTCTTCGGGTACTTTATTGAAGTAACCAAATCTTACTATTCCCAGGTGCCTGAGGATTATATAAGAAAGCAGACTCTTGCAAACTGCGAAAGATATATAACACAAGAGCTAAAAGAGATAGAGGATACGGTGCTTGGGGCGCAAGACAGGCTTGTAGAGCTAGAATACCGGATATTTGTGGATATAAGAAATAGGGTAGCGGATGAAATAAATAGGATAAAGGCTACGGCTAAAAGCCTCGCACTGATAGATGTCTTATGCTCGCTGGCAGAGGTGGCAGACCGGGAGTCCTACAACATGCCCCAGGTGACAGAGGGTGACGAAATCAGAATATTGGATGGGCGTCATCCCGTTGTAGAGAAAATGATTGGTCAGGGCACATTTGTTCCAAACGATACGTATCTTAACATGGATGAAGACCAGATTGATATAATTACAGGGCCCAATATGGCAGGTAAGTCAACATATATGCGCCAGGTTGCCCTTATTGTGCTTATGGCCCAGATAGGAAGCTTTGTACCCGCAAAAAGTGCCCAAATAGGCATTGTAGACAGGATATTTACAAGGGTGGGGGCCTCTGATGACCTGGCAGCTGGGCAAAGTACCTTTATGGTTGAGATGTCGGAGGTTGCAAATATTCTTAATAATGCAACCAAAAGGAGTCTTTTGATTCTGGATGAGATAGGAAGGGGTACAAGCACCTATGACGGCCTTAGTATTGCCTGGGCTGTAATTGAGTTTGTGAGTGATAAGGATAAGATGGGGGCAAGGACCCTCTTTGCAACCCATTACCATGAACTGACCGAGCTTGAGGGAAGGATCGACGGAATCAAAAATTACTGCATATCGGTGGAAGAAAAGGGCGAAGATATAATTTTCCTAAGGAAAATTATAAGAGGTGGTGCAGATGACAGCTACGGCGTGCAGGTTGCAAGGCTTGCCGGGGTGCCTGCGCCTGTTATAAACAGGGCAAATGAAATACTAAAAGAGCTTGAGGATGCAGATATAAACAAAAGGGAGATCAGGGCTAAAAGAGGCAAGAAGCCTATTGAGGGGCAGATAGATGTATTCTCCTTTAATACTGCCCAGAGAAACAGCGATGAAGTATTAAATGAGCTAAAAAGCCTTGATGTTACAACCCTTACACCCCTTGATGCCTTAAATGTGCTGTATAATCTTCAAAAGAAGGCTAAAGGCTAAAGAGCAAAGAACTAAATACTAAATAGATTGTTGAATAAATATATAGAAAGGTTTTAAGATGGGGAAAATAGTAATACTTGATGAGAATACATCAAACCAGATAGCTGCCGGGGAGGTAGTTGAGAGGCCGGCTTCAGTTGTCAAGGAGCTTGTGGAGAACTCTATTGATGCCGGCAGTACCAATATTTCGGTTGAAATAAATAATGGAGGTATTTCACTCATCAAGGTGGTGGATAACGGCAGTGGAATTGATGAGGACGATGTGGAAATTGCCTTTGAAAGGCATGCTACCAGTAAGATAAGAAATCCAAGGGATCTTGAGTCCATAACCACACTGGGATTCCGGGGTGAAGCTTTGGCAAGTATAGCATCTGTAGCTACTGTAGAGCTTACTACAAGGGTTAAGGATAGGCCCTATGGCAAGTATATCAAAATACAGGGAGGTACATTAAAGGAAGTAAGCCAGACCGGCTGTCCTGTAGGTACAACCTTTATTGTAAGAGATCTTTTTTACAATACCCCTGCAAGGTTTAAGTTTTTAAAAAAGGATACTACCGAAGCGGGGTATATTTCAGATATTATAAGCCGGATTGCCCTGGGAAATCCCCAGATTTCCCTAAGGCTTACAAACAATAGGGCATGCGTCATGCATACTCCTGGTAATAATGACCTTTTGAGCACCATATTCAGTCTCTATGGAAAGGAAACAGCAAAAGAGTGCCTTGAGGTTTCCTATGAGGATGAAAAAATAAAAATAAAGGGATATGCAGGTAAACCTGAGATAGCAAGGTCAAACAGAAACTATCAGTCAATCTATATAAACGGCAGGTATATCAGGAATAAGGTTATTTCGTCTGCTGTTGATGAGGCATATAAAACGTATTTGCTAAAAAACAAGTTTGCATTTATAGTGCTTAACCTGGAAATAAATCCAATGCTTGTGGATGTAAATGTACACCCTACAAAAATGGAGGTAAGGTTTTCAGGAGAGCAGGATATCTTTAGGGCAGTTTACCACGCTGTGAATAATGCGCTTTTAAGTAAGTCCCTTATAAGAAATATTGAGCTTCCCGAAAAGCCACGGAGCTGTTTTAAATTCGAGGAGAGCCAAAAGCCTAAGGTGGATTATGTACAGCAGGGACTAGAGACACCATTTAAGCATAAGGCGGATACCTTTAAGAATGTGGTAAAAGAAGATCCTAAAGTAGAAGCAAAAGTGGATGCAAAAGCAGAAGCAAAAGTTGAGAGAGAATTAAATGGGTCAAAAGAGGATAACCGTGCTCTTAGTGTTAAAGCTTTAGAAAGCAGACAAGAAAAAGAATATAAAAATGTTAGTGAAAACATAACAAGTCAGAATGATACAAAAAAAAGTGCCGAAGTTAAAGAGGATTATGCCGGGTATTTTAATGCCAAACCCGATATAGAGAAGGAAAATGAAGAAGCTTTAGAGAATATTGAAGTATGCGGCACAAAAGCCGAAGATAAGGAAGATACCGGTAAAACTAATAAAAAGAATACTGAAGAGAATATTATTCTTGATTCAAAGATTATCGGCCAGGCTTTTTCAACATATATCCTGCTTCAAAGGGGAGATAACCTTGTTGTAATTGATCAGCATGCGGCCCATGAGAGAATAATGTTTGAAAAGTTAAGAAAGAAACACAAGGATAATGAGAATTTGGCCCAATATCTTCTGGCATCGGTGGTTATAGAGCTTACAAACCAGGAAATGAGTTTTGTTAAAGATGAACAGGAATTATTTAATAAATTAGGTTTTATATTTGAAAGTTTCGGAAATAATTCAATTATATTACGTTCGGTTCCGATTCCGGATGAAAACGCAAGCATCAAGGATATGTTTTTAGAGCTTGTAGACTTTATTATGTCTTCCGAAAAGAAAGGTAGTAAGTTTGTTGAGGAGGAAGCGCTGTATAAAATAGCATGCAAGTCGGCTGTTAAGGCAAACAAGAGGCTTGATGAAATTGAGATAAGAAGTATTTTAAAAGAGCTTTCGGATATTGATAATCCGTATACCTGCCCTCATGGGCGGCCCACAATAATAAAAATTACAAAGTATGAATTTGAAAAAATGTTTAAAAGAATAGTATAAAAACTGATTTGGAGGTTAAATTGGATAATGTAATTGTGATTCTGGGCCCGACTGCTTCAGGAAAAACCAGATTATCTATTGAGCTTGCCAAAATGGCAAATGGTGAAATTATTTCGGCGGATTCCATGCAGGTTTATAAATACATGGATATAGGAACAGCCAAGCCGGATGAAGATGAGAAAGAAGGGATTTTTCATTACCTTATAGATGAAATTACACCCGATGAGGAATTTAGTGTTGCAGGGTTTCAGGAGCTTGCCCTAGAATATATTGATGAAATATTGAGAAAGGGTAAACTTCCCATTATAGCAGGCGGAACAGGACTTTATATTAATTCTCTAATATATAATCTTGAGTTTACCGATACAATCTGTGATTGGGAGCTAAGAGAGCGGCTTAAAAGAGAAGCCGGGGAGAAAGGAAACGAGTATCTTCACAGCATGCTTAGGGAAATTGACCCTGTGGCTGCAAAGAATATACACATGAATAATGTTAAAAGAGTAATCCGGGCTATTGAAGTCTACACTTATACAAAAAAGCCTATATCTCTCCATCAGGAGGAGTCTAGAAAAAATCCTCCCAAGTACAACTACATACTTATAGGGCTTATGATGGATAGACAGAGGCTTTATGAGAGGATAAACAAAAGGGTTGATCTGATGCTTGAAAAAGGTCTCCTTAAGGAAGTAAAAAAACTTATGGAAATGGGGTATGATAAGAATACGATTGCAATGCAGGGGCTTGGTTATAAGGAAATATTATCATATTTAAGAGGAGAGGTTTCGCTTGATGAAGCTGTTGATATCTTAAAGAGGGACACCAGAAGATATGCAAAAAGGCAAATTACCTGGTTTAAAAGGCTTGAAAATGTCCACTGGATTAACTTGGATGAGTTTAAGGATGAGAAGGAAATATTAAAAAATATTAAAGATTATCTTGCAACGTCTGGAATTTTCTTGTAGAATAAGAACTATAGCATGTAGACCCTAAGTGATAAATGTTTTGAAATAAAGATAAAAAAAAAGAGAGAGAATAGAGGAGGATTATCTGTGAATAAGAATAATATTAATTTACAAGACGTTTTTCTAAACCAAGTAAGAAAAGAGCACATTGCTGTTACTATCTACCTTACAAACGGATTTCAGCTAAAGGGAATGGTAAAAGGTTTTGACAACTTTACCGTTGTATTAGATAGTGAAGGCAGACAGCAGTTGATTTATAAACATGCTATATCCACCATAAGCCCAATGAAGCTTGTAAACCTGATTTTTAACGATAATAAGGGAGAATAGGAAGACCAACTTTTCCTCTTCCATCCTTATACATATCACAGACAGCGACTCTGACGGCATAAATCAATGCCTTTGATACTTTAAATGATTTTAAAAGGGGTTTCCATATAACTGGAAACCCCTTTTTGACGCTGCATTACATTTTCCTAAATACTCCTATAACCTTACCTAATATAGATAGGTTATCCCTGACTATTATAGGATCAAGGTATTTATTTTCCGGTTGAAGCCTTACGTATCCGTTCTCTTTGTAAAATGTTTTAACAGTAGCTTCCTCGCCTATCAGTGCAACTACTATATCCCCATTATTTGCTGTAGACTGCTGCTTTATAAGAATAAAATCATTATCGAAGATACCTGCTTCAATCATACTGTCTCCTCTGACACGAAGCATAAAGGCAGATGAATTTTGTACAAAGTCCAGAGGAAGCGGAAAAGTATCTTCAATATTTTCTACTGCAAGTATAGGCTGGCCTGCAGTAACCTTTCCAACTATGGGAACATCAACAAGCTCTTTTCCCGAGTACGCGTTTCTTTGTTCATTGACCCTATTGCTTTTTTTGCCGTCTACAACTTTAAGGGCTCTAGGCTTTGTAGGATCTTTCTTTATAAGACCTTCCTTTTTTAGCTTCTCCAGGTAGCTGTGTACCGTAGAAGTTGATTTGAACCCTACTGCACTGCATATTTCCCTTACAGAAGGAGGATAACCCTTCTTTTCGATTTCTTCATTTAAGAAATTTAAAATCTTTTCCTGGTTTTCGTTTATCTTTTTTTGCATGACTCTTCACCCCGGATAATTATTTACTGCTATGTATAGACGTTTTAATATTATATGTTTATCTTTACAGTTCGTTATCTCTAACAGTATTATAACACAAATTATAAAAAAATCAAACTTATGTTCGATTTTTTTATAATTTCAATTGACATAGAACTAGTGTTCTTATATAATAAATGGCAAGAACACTAGTTCGGTTGGGGGGAGTACTAATGAAAAAGCGTTATGTTCTAAAGAATAAGATGAGGTTTTGTTTGTTTATTGCTTTGGTGTTTGCATCTTTATTTATTATGTTCTCTGTCAATAGGGTATACGGTTATAAGGAACCTACATATAAAACAATTACAGTTAGAGGCGGAGACACCTTGTGGAGTATTGCAAGAAAGTATAACAATAAAAGAGATATAAGAGAGTATATATATAAGCTTATAAAGCTTAACAATCTTGAAAACAGCGAAATTGTTGAGGGTTCAGAGCTAAAGGTAATCGTTGAATAAATTGTTGAATAAATAGTCATTGAATAAATAATTCTGATTAAGACTGTTGGTCCCACTCCGGCAGTCTTTTTTTTATAAAATGGGTCCAAACTAACTCTCGAAATTTTCTTTATTTTATGATATAATTTTCATAAATATTACAATTATCTTAATTATATTACAAAATATTTTGTAATATAATTAAGATGAGTTCCGTACTTATCTATTAATGATAAAGAGAGGTTTTTATGATAGGTTTTAAAAACAGGAGAGGGTCGCTGACTGTTGAAGCATCTATAGCACTGCCCGTCTTTATTGCCGTAATCGTGGTTTTGGCATCTGTAATTAAAGTGGTTTATACACATAATCAGATTCAATATGCTGTTAATGAAGCAGCAAAAGAAATGTCAACATACAGCTACATATATTCTGTAAGCGGCCTTCAAAGTGCCCATGATAAGACAGTAGATTATCTTGATCAAAAACAACAGACGTTTGGAGAACACTTTACAGGCGGAATGGAAGCTTTTGATTCGCTAAAATCCAAGGTTGGGACGGTGGAGACAGAAGCCCAAAGCGTAGCAGAGGGAAATGTAGAAGGTATAAAGAACATTAAAAGTACGATAGACAGTGCAAAGGACGATCTGAACACCTTTAAGGGCATCTATGACGATATTATAAATCATAAGGATGGTGCAGCTGTAGGCCTTAAAAAGGAAGCTGTAAGTATGGCCAGCCTGTTTGCCTATGGTACACTGGAAAAGGCAAAAGGGTGGATAGGAGGTATTTTTGCCAAGCACCTTATGAAAAAACATATTGCATATGGATCGGTAGACGCAAATGAAAGACTTAAGCGGCTTGGTGTAATAGGCGGCCTTGATGGATTGGATTTTAGCAGAACAACTTTTCTAAAGGATAAGAAGACAATAGATATTATTGTAAGCTATGATATAAGACCTCCTGTTCCTTTTAATCTCTTTCCAGTAGTACATATTACCCAAAGAGCTACGGTTAAGGCCTGGCTTGACGGCGACGGGCGATGGCCATCGGTAAAGCCGGCAGAAAAGCAAATACCGGAGGACTATGTTTGGGACCCTGATGATGCAATAAAAAGAGGAAATGAGATAATCGAGAAATTCGGCGGAAATGTGTCTGCCAGGAGCACCGGCGGGGCTGTTAACAGGTTTGATGTTGACACCGGCACGGCATGGAACATAAGAACTATGGATCTTACCTGTGCCCAATACCAGGATAAGAGTGGTATTGAGAAAAAATTAAAAGAGGAAATAGATAAAATATATAACTACAATAAAAAAGTAGTAATACAGGGTGATCCCAATAAGACCGCCTATGACATAAAAAATAAAAAGGTAATGATAGTAATACCAAAGAATACCAAGACCAAGGAGTTTGAAAAGATTTTTGCAGAATATAAGGCTTATGCCAAAAAGCTTGGTATTGAGCTGGTGCTGGAAGAGTTCGGAGTAGTAAAGCAAGGGGAAGATTCAAAAGAGAGCAGCACTAAAGAGGAAGGCTCCGATGAAGACGAGGAAGACCGAAGTAAGCCCGGGGCTACGGGCGAAGAAACGGTTTTAAAGGTTGATGCTGCTTATAGCCGTGATGCTATAAAGAAGAATAAAAGCACCCAGGAAAGTATCAACTCCATCATCTCGCCTTATGGGCTTGACAGGGACCAGTTTGACAGTTTGAGGCTTGATTCTACCAAGTATCTTACCGACGAAGAAAAACAGAAGCTAAGGAGCATTAGAAACTCTATAAAGATTGAAGAGAATACAATTGTCCAAAAAGTTGTACCTTTATCTTCCATAGATGCATATGTAGAAGGAAAACAGGACTGGGCCAAGAAGGTAGGCGGCTGCGTAACCAGAGCACAAGATACCAAGGACATTAGATCATATGATGATGTGTATGAGGGTTTAAGGTTGGACTATGAAAACACCAGGTTTAATGAAGGCGATAAAGGATATGGGGTACTAAGGTTTAAGGCAGAGGATACAAGCTCATATAAAATCCCGTATAACCCTGACATGGGAGGAAGTTCAATATATAAGCCGCCGTTTACAGGAAACGGGTTTACAAAAAGCAAGGATAAGGTAATTCCGGAGTTTGAGATGAAAGAACAGACTATACCTAAAGGCACAGAGCTTTACCAGGTGTCAGCCAGCGGGCAGGAGACTTTGGTTGCTGTGTATGATGGGACCAGGTTTGTTAAAGTTTCCAAATAGAATATGCTGGAAGAAGGAAGTGAAGCTAGTTGTTTAATAATTTGAGGCATAACAAAAAAGGAAGTATAACCGTTGAGGCTTCTTTAATAGTGCCGGTAGTTATTCTGGTTGTCATTGTGATGGTATATATGTTAATGCTTATGTACCAGAAAGCTTACATTCAGTCTGTTGCAAATCAGTCTGCAGAGAATGGTGCTGCCATGTGGAACAGTCCATATAAGGATATTTTCATGCAGCAGATTTTAAAGAAAAATATGAAGAATACACTGCCGTACTGGAGAATCTTTGATGGAAATAAGGCTGATAAGCTTGATAAGGTAGAGGAATATGCCAAGTATTATGTGGAAAAATATAGCATTGTGGGGTTTAAGAGAGAGAGCGAGGCTTTTGCCGATCTTAACGACAAGATAATATATAAAAAGCTGGTGGTTGTTATAACCCATAAATACTATCTTCCCGGGGGAAATCTTCTTAGACAGGTAGGACTTAACCCTGAACAGACATTTGTAGTAAAGTCTGAAGCTGTAATTAATGAACCCTCAGAGTTTATCAGAAATACCGATTTCGTAGTTGATGTAGTTCGTGAGATTGATCAGGCAACAGGCTCCCATGGTCAGAATTTCAAAGAAAAGATAGGTGACAAGTTTTCAAAAATGATTCAAAGGATTGTTGAGTTTTTAGATTAGCTTGGAAACGAATCCGGCTGCAGTTTATTATTATCTTAGAAGGATGGTTTGTATAATGAAAAAAGCGGCACTTTCCTTGCTGATGATATTTTTAGTTATATGCCTTCTAACAGCTTGTGGAGGCAAAAAGGATCATGTGGGCAAATACGTTAACGACAGCTCCTACATACTGCTAAATTCTGATGGGACATTTGTGGCGGACAATTTTGTCAAGCTAACCGGAAGTTATAAGGTTCAAGGAGAAGAAGTGGAATTTAATGTTAAAACCATGAATGACCAAAAAATCAGTAACATAGCAAAAGGTACTTTAAAGGGAGACCAGCTTAAGGGACCTGACCAAATGACCTATAAAAAGGTTTCAAAAGATTAAACCCTAAGGCTCATACCTGTAGCCGCTAAGGGCAATTAGTGTTATTGAGGGTGTATAAATAATCCATACCATGCTTGACACAACAAGCCAGTAAAAGCCTTCCTTTAAGGCCAGATCAAGGCCTACCAAAAAATCACCCAGGAAGAAAAGGATCATTCCTGTCAGGACCAAAATGCTGTTTCTTCTTGGAAACAGCTTTAGCTTATAATTGGCAAAGGAAGTCCAAAGTGAAGCTCCTAGAAGCACTACATAACCCAGCATTGCGAAAAAAAGCGGACTTCCATGAAGTATGGGATAAAAAATAAAACTCATAATTAAAGCTATTACAGCTAAAATAACAGCAGCACATATGATAAGAGCATTTCTGTCTTTTCCAAGCTCTCCACCAGACAGAAGTTTTGATATACCTGCACCGTTTCTCCATATTAAAAGGACCTGGCATACTGCAAACAATCCTATGCCGGGTATTATCATATCAAAAATAAGTGCAGTGTCAGCAAAGCATATAAGGGCATAAATCAGTATGAGTTTTTTTGTATCATTTTTATTAATGCCATCCTTACCTATAATTAAAACAATGAGGGCACACAGAAGGGGTATAAGTTTCTTTATGGGAGTAGAATCTATGGACTTTATACCTGTTCCTGAAATATAAAACCTGTACAAGTCAAGGGTTAGAAAACTTCCACAAACAAATATTATTACACATATCAAAGTGATAACTAGAGTTCGCTTCTTATAAGTCATATGACCATGAACCTCATCAAACAGTATTTGCTTCCTAAGGGTTTTCCACTATCCATGGCGTCTGGTATTTTTCTCATTCTTATTATATATTTATCTCTTGTACTATTCAATTCATAACCATAAGAATTATAAACATGTCCATATAAAAATGTAAAAAAACTACTTGACTTATATCAAAATATATCTTAGAATTGTGTGTAAAGTATTTTTACTTTACAGGTGGCATCAAATATATGGATAAAGTATATGAAGTTGCGCTGTTACTGGATTTTTACGGACAGCTGCTTACAAAAAGGCAGTTTGAAATATTGGATTTACACTATAATAATGATTATTCTCTTGGAGAGATTGCAGAATTTCTTAATATAAGCCGTCAGGGCGTGCATGATAATATTAAGAGGGGCAAAGCTACTCTAAACCATATGGAAGAGAAGCTTGGCCTTGTAGATAAATTTACAAAGCACAAAAATGTGGCCGAAAGAATACTTAAACATATTAGAAATATAAATAGAAGTAATATGAGCCCTGAAGATACTGAGAATTTACGAAAAGTTGAAGAAGGAATAACCGAAATAATAGAAAATTAGTGTTCGATATCGATATAAAGATGAGGTGTCTTGGATATGGTATTTGAAGGATTGTCCAACAAGCTTCAGGAGACCTTAAAGAAGCTTAGAGGAAAAGGAAGAGTAACTGAAAAAGACGTTAAGGAAATGATGCGTGATATAAAGCTTGCCCTTTTAGAGGCGGACGTTAACTTTAAAGTTGTTAAAGACTTTATTGCAAAGGTGTCCGAAAGGTCTGTAGGGCAGGATGTTTTAGAGAGCCTTACTCCGGGCCAGCAGGTAATAAAGATAGTTCATGAAGAGCTTATAAACCTCATGGGATCAAGCAACAGCAAGGTGACCTTTGCATCAAGACCGCCAACTGTTTATATGATGGTGGGGCTGCAGGGTTCCGGTAAAACTACTACGTCAGGAAAATTATCCAATCTTTTAAGAAAACAGGGTAAGAATCCTCTCCTGGTTGCTTGTGACGTATACAGGCCGGCAGCTATAAAGCAGCTGGAGGTTGTAGGAGGTCAGCTGGGTGTTCAGGTTTTCTCCATGGGAGATAAAACCAATCCTGTTGATATAGCAAAGGCAGCCGTAGAACATGCAAAAGCAAAGCAGCATGATCTGGTTATAATAGATACTGCAGGACGTCTTCATATAAATGAAGAGCTGATGGAGGAGCTCCAGAATATAAAAGGAGTGGTAAAGCCTCATGAGATCCTCCTGGTTGTAGATGCTATGACAGGGCAGGATGCGGTAAACGTAGCAGAAAGCTTTAATGAGAAGCTGGGGATAGACGGAATTATCTTGACCAAGCTTGACGGTGATACCAGAGGTGGGTCTGCGCTGTCGGTAAAAGCCGTTACAGGAAAGCCTATCAAGTTTATAGGTATGGGTGAAAAGCTTAGCGAGCTTGAGCCTTTCTTCCCTGACAGAATGGCTTCAAGAATCCTTGGAATGGGTGATGTGCTAAGTCTTATTGAGAAAGCACAGGAGGCCTTTGATGAGAAAAAGGCTATGGAGATGGAAAAGAAAATGCGTACCCAGCAGTTTACGCTGGAGGATTTTCTCGACCAGATGCAGCAGCTTAAAAAGATGGGGCCTTTAAACCAGGTCTTAGGAATGCTGCCGGGTCTTAACGCAAATGCCTTAAAGGATGTTGACATAGATGAAAAGAAAATGTCTCATGTTGAGGCTATTATAAAGTCCATGACCAGGCAGGAGAGAAACGATCCTTCTGTAATAAACGGAAGCAGAAGAAAGAGAATTGCTGCAGGAAGCGGCACTACAGTACAGGAAGTAAACAAGCTATTAAAAGACTTTGAAGAAATGAAAAAGATGTTCAAGATGATGACAGATATGGGTAAACACGGTAAGAAGGGATTGAAGAAGTTCCGGATGCCGTTTTAATAAAGAAATGATGTAATTTTAGTACCGGGAGGTGAAAAACAATGGCAGTTAAGATGAGATTAAGAAGGATGGGTGCAAAAAAGAGTCCATTTTATAGAGTTGTTGTTGCTGATTCAAGATATCCTCGTGATGGAAGGTTTATTGAAGAAATAGGAACTTACAATCCTCTTACAGACCCAAGCGAAGTAAGCATTGATACTGAAAAGGCTCAAAAGTGGCTTAAAAATGGAGCACAGCCTACAGATACCGTAAAATCCTTGTTAAAAAAGGTTGGAGTTATCCAGTAATATTGATGTAAGCTTTAAAAGGCAGCAGTACTTAGTGCTTGAAAATAAAAACTGCTTCTATAGTTTTCTCTTCCGGCCTTATTGCTTCTTAGTAGGCCACGAGAAAAAGGAGCATTAATTATTTTCTATGGTTTTAATGAGTAAAACTAATTAAAAGGGTAAAAATACGGGAGGTAAGAATAATGAAGGAACTTCTCGAGATGATTGCCAAAGCCTTGGTAGATTACCCGGACGAAGTTTATGTCAATGAAGTTGAAGGTGAAAAGTCTATTATACTTGAATTAAAGGTATCAAAAGACGACATGGGCAAAGTCATTGGAAAACAGGGCAGGATAGCAAAGGCAATTAGGACTGTTGTAAAAGCTGCAGCAGTTAAAGAAAATAAAAGAGTATCGGTAGAAATACTACAATAAAAAATGTGGGCAGGGGGATTACTCTTGTCCATATTTTTATAATCTATTAGGCTAATATATTAAAGAGATCGAACTGTAAAAGTAGATAAACTTGATGAGTCCGCTATTTGTATCAAATTAGCGGAGAAAATCTATGTTTATCTTTACAGTTCGTTATCTCTAAAGATGGCGGTGTAAAGGTAGATGTTAGAGTATATGGAAGTAGGGAAAATCATAAATACTCACGGTGTCAGGGGGGAACTTAAGATCATGCCGCTTACTGACGACCCCGGAAGATTTGAGAAACTAAAAAGTGTTTATATTTCCCCAAAAATATCTGAAGAAATGAGAAAATACAATATACAGTCGGTTAAATACCAAAAGAACTTTGTTATTTTAAAGCTTTTGGAAATAGACGATATGGATACTGCACAAGGCCTTAAGGAACAGTTTGTGATCATCGACAGAAAAGATGCAGTAAAGCTCCCAAAGGATGCATATTTTATTTGTGACCTTTTGGGCATGGATGTATTTGACGAATCAGGCAAACAATTGGGAGTTTTGAAGGATATACTTCAAACAGGAAGCAATGATGTTTATGTTGTAAGGGATGAAAATAAGAAGGAAATCCTGATACCAGCTTTAAAGACCGTTGTAAAGGATATTTCTATTGATGATAGAAAAATTACCGTTAATTTACCGCAAGGATTGATAGATGATGAAGTTTGATGTTTTGACACTTTTTCCCGAAATTTTTGATGCCGTGCTAAATGAAAGTGTTATAGGAAGAGCACGTCAAAGCAATATTATAGAGATTAATCCCATAAATATCCGTGACTTTTCAAAGGACAGGCACAAGAAGGTGGATGACTATCCATATGGGGGCGGGGGCGGTATGGTTATGATGGCCCAACCGGTCTGTGATGCTTACCTGTCCATAGTGTCCGGCCTTACATATAAACCGAAGGTAATATACCTAAGCCCCCAGGGCAGGGTATTAAGTCAGGCTTTGGTGAAGGAGCTCTCCAAGGAAGAGCACTTGATTCTGCTTTGCGGTCACTATGAGGGAATAGACGAGAGAATAATTGAAGAAATAGTAGACGAGGAAATATCCATCGGTGATTATGTTCTTACCGGGGGAGAGCTTCCTGCCATGGTGCTTATTGATTCTGTAAGCAGGATGATACCGGGTGTATTGTCAAATGAAGAATCATATTCACAGGAATCACATTATGATGGGCTGCTCGAATATCCTCAATATACCAGACCCTATGAATTTAACGGCAGAAAGGTTCCGGATGTTTTGATTTCAGGACATCACGCAAATATAAACAGGTGGAGAAGACAGCAGTCTCTAAAAAGAACATATAAAAAACGGCCTGACCTGTTTAAAGAGCTAAATCTTGATAAAGAGGATAAGAAGCTTTTAGAGGAGGGCCTTAAGTAAAAAAGCGTATAAATTTCTATAAAAATATTTACAATGTACCAAGCCTATGATATAATCTTAGCTTGTGGAAATACGGACGGTCCGCTGTTTATATACAAGAACGTCTATGAAGGAGGGAGGAAGCAAAATGGATATAATAAGGGCAATTGAACAAGAACAGCTTAAAAACAATCTGCCTCAGTTTGAAATTGGTGACTTTATAAAAGTACACGTTAAAGTTAAAGAAGGTAACAGGGAAAGACTCCAGGTCTTCGAAGGAACTGTAATAGGTAAGAAGGGTTCCGGATTAAAGGAAACATTTTCTGTAAGAAGAATTTCTTACGGCGTAGGAGTGGAAAGAATTTTCCCGGTACACTCTCCAAAGATTGATCACATTGATATCGTAAGAAGAGGTAAAGTAAGAAGAGCAAAACTTTACTACCTGCGTGACAGAGTAGGTAAAGCTGCAAAAGTAAAAACAAGATTGGATTAAGATATGTATAACAAAAAGGGACTTAATTGTCCCTTTTGTTATATTTACTCAAGTTGTGGCAAGATAGATCCTAAAAACTCATAAAAACCAGCGGGTCTTTTCTTCCACTTAAAAGGATGGTATAATTAGTTTTAGAGTTATTTTGGTTTGGGTGTAAAACCTTAATATTGATGAAGTAAAAATAAAAAATAAAGGTTGCAAAGTTATGGAGTTTAATAAAAATTCTATAAATTTAAATAAAAAACATCAGGAAGAACTTGAGAAGAAGTTTGGTGCCAATTTTGAAATCCAAAAACCAAATTATCTTAAGGAAGTTATAAAGTGGATTTTGGTAATTATAGTTGCTATAGCAATAGCTCTGGTTTTAAGAGCTTTTGTTTTTGAGTGGGTGGTTGTCCAGGGGCAGTCAATGGAGAATACCCTATACAACAGGCAGGTACTGTTTGTAAATAAACTTGAATATATGTACGGCAAGCCAAAAAGAGGAGATATAATAATCATCCAGTTTAAAGAAGGAAATTGGGACTATCTTCCCTTTGGCAGGGAAAATCCAGTGATTACAAGGATTCTTCCCAGCAGGGGTGAGATAAACTATATAAAAAGAATTATAGGGGTACCGGGTGATGTAGTAGATATTAAGGAAGGTTATGTATATATCAACGGCATCAAAATGACTGAACCGTATGCAAAAGGCACTACAATGGAGCAAACTTTTGAGCTGCCCAAAGTAGTTCCCCAGAATAATGTTTTCGTAATGGGTGATAATAGAGAATATAGCAAGGACAGCAGACAGTTAGGCTTTATTGAGTATGAAAAAGTAAAAGGAAAAGCTGCGTTCAGGATAAGGCCTTTAAAGGAATTTGGAAATATTTATGATTAACAATAAAAAGCTATGGTGGAGGAAGTAATGAATATACAGTGGTTTCCCGGTCATATGGCTAAGACCAGGAGGATACTTGCAGAAAACTTAAAAATGGTTGATGTGGTTATCGAGCTTTTAGATGCAAGGATACCTATTAGCAGTAAAAACCCTGAAATTGATGAAATAGTAAGGAATAAGCCCAAAATTGTGGTGCTTAATAAATCAGACCTGGCAGATGAAAAAATCTCCGCTCTATGGAGTAAATGGTATAACTCAAAGGGTTATACCAATATTTTTATAGATTCCATAAAGGGCACAGGTATAAAGCAGCTTAAGAGTAAAATGCGGGAGCTTATGAAGGACAAGCTTCAAAGGGACCGGCAAAAAGGGAGGATTTCAAGGCCTATAAAAACCATGATAGTGGGTATACCAAATGTAGGAAAATCGTCTCTTATAAATAAGATTGCCGGAAAGGCAAGTGCGGTGACTGGTGACAAGCCAGGTGTAACGCGGGGAAAACAATGGATAAATGTTAATGATGAAATCTTGCTGCTTGATACTCCCGGTATCTTATGGCCTAAGTTTGAGGATCAGAGTGTAGGTATAAACCTTGCAATTACCGGAGCTATAAAGGATGATGTTGTGGATACCGTTGAACTGGCTTCAGTACTCTTTGAACGCCTTGGCGCAGCGTATCCCAAAAACATTATGGAAAGGTATAAACTAAGCCCTGTTGAAGACAGGAAGGGCCACGAGCTCTTAAAAGAAGCCGGTAAGAACAGAGGCTGTATTGTATCAGGCGGAGAAATAGATCTTACCAGGATAGCAGCTATCGTGCTTGACGAGCTTAGAGGAGGTAAAATTGGAAAGATAACGCTGGAAAAACCGGGGGATACTGATGGCGATGAAAATGGACAACAAAATGGACAAGAAGATGACAATAAGACAGATTGAGGATTCCATAAAGGACCTAAGCCTTGATAAAGCTTTAGAAGCACTTTACATATTAAGGGAAGACTGCAAGGGTAAAGTAGAAAAAATTATCGAGAAGTACGAGAAGAAAAAGGCCAGCTATGACAGGGAGTTAGACAGGTATTTAAATATGTGCGTCTATGAAAAAGAGGCATATGATAAAGGCCATAAGCTGATTGGTGGCATTGACGAAGCAGGGCGCGGGCCTCTTGCAGGTCCTGTGGTGGCAGCTTGCGTGATCCTGCCCAAGGATATCTTTATAGAAGGACTTAATGATTCTAAAAAGCTTAGCGAAAAGAAGAGAAATGAGCTCTTTGATATTATAAGAGAAAAGGCTATTGATATTGGTGTGGGAATAGTTGATGAAAAAGAGATAGATGAGATAAATATTTTAAATGCTGCCAAAAGAGCTATGAAACTGGCTGTTGACAGCCTTAAAAATAAGCCGGATATTCTGCTCATCGATGCCGAGAGGCTTGAGGATGTAAATATAGCCCAGGTTTCCATTATAAAGGGAGACACTCTTAGCGTTTCCATTGCTGCTGCTTCAGTTATTGCAAAGGTCACAAGGGACCGCATACTGGAAGAAATGGATAAGACGTATCCCCAATACGGATTTATAAAACATAAGGGTTACGGTACAAAGGAACACATTGACTCTATAAAGAAATACGGTATTTGTCCGATACATAGAATGAGCTTTACTAAAAATTTTGTAGTGTAAGTCTCAATTTTCAACTTTAGAGTTGAGGGGGGACAAATAGTGAGGATTGAAGGGTCATTAAACGGGCAAATAAGTGCGTCGGGTGTATCGGATATACTCTTAAGGCTAAATATAGGAGATATTGTCAGGGCAAAGGTTCTTGAGATTACTTCAAGCGAGCTTATACTAAAGCTGTTTGACGGTACTACTTTAACTGCCGCCGCAATGTCGCCTGTAGATGCAAAAAAGGGAGACCTCATTGACCTTGTAGTTAAAAACAATATAAACAATCAGCTGGTCCTTGAGACTTTTAAGAGTGAAGAGCAAAAGACAGCTTTTATGGAAAATGAAATAAAAAAAGAGCTTGTAGAGATGAATGTCAAGCCTGATGCTAAAGGGATGGAAATTGCCAGAGAAATAAAATCCAGTGATATTCCTCTTAATAAAGAAACCTTTGGCAAGGTAGCGGATGTCTTATTGAAGTTTGCGGATCTGACGGCAAAAAAGGCAGCTTACCTGGTATCTAAGAATATTGCTTTGGAAGATAAAAACATATCTAGTTTAAACCAAATTGTTGACCAAAAGTTTAAGATAGGGGCTCAAGTTAGTGAGCTGTTAAAAAGCCTGGTTTCCATAGAGGATGAAAATACCAGAGCCCTGATGGATAAAGGGCTTAAAAGCTTAATCCCTCATAATAACGTTACTAACCTTTCTAAAACAGAGCTGGCTGATAAATTAACTCAAATCATACCTGAACTGCCGGAGGAACCTCAAAATCCAAGCATGAATAAAATCCTGGCAGATGATGCGGATAAAAGTGAAGGGGCTAAAATCAAGGATAAAATTGTTGAATTTATAAATGCAAACAAGGACAGCATAAAAGAGCCTGATAAACTTATAGAGCATTTAAAATCAAGTGTAAAGGGCTTTGCCGATATTTTAAATAGCAACAAAGAGGCAGCAGAGGATATGATAAAAAGCCTGTTTCACAAAATTAAAAACAATAAAACCAGCCCGGATGATGCTGTAAAAGATATACCCCAAAGACAAGTTTTTGAAGAAAGATTCCAAGATACTATCAAAAAAACCTTTGAGAAGTTCTTTGTAAAGATAAGTGAGGACACAACAAAGGATGATATAAACATAAAAAATATTTATAAGGATATGTTTGAAAAGCTTGAGATAATAAAAGATACTGTTATAAGGTCTTCTATTCCCAACAGGGAAGAAATACTCGGTAAAATAGATAACCTTCAAAACAACATGAGATTTCTAAATGAGATAAACAATCACAGTACTTATATACAGATACCGCTTAACATCCTAAATAAAAATACTACCGGAGAGCTTTATATATTAAAAAAGAACCAGGGAAGAAAGAGAATTGACCCTAAGAACGCAACCTTATTCTTATCGTTAAATACTCAAAATTTAGGGCAGGTGGACTCCCTTGTAGGCATAGACAAGAAAAACATCAGCCTTAACATAAGGGTAGAGAATAACGATATAATAAATTTCATCAAGGAAAACTATAAGGATCTTTATATGGCCTTGCTTCATAAGGGTTATAAACTGGTGGACATCAAGTACAGGCTTATCGAGGAAGATATTAATGTTTTAAATGTTAATGAGGTACTAAAAAATGAGCTAAAAAACGAAAGGCAGAGTTTTGACTGTAAGATTTGAATAAAACCTGTTTGTGGGGGGTGGCTTTGTGCCGTATAAAAAAGAAAAAATTAAGCAGGCAGCTGTTTTAAAGTACTCACCTGAAAATGGCAAAGCACCTAAGATTATTGGTCTTGGAAAGGGTGAGGTGGCCGAGAAGATACTTGAAAAAGCCAGGGAAAACAATATTCCGGTTTATAAAAATGAGGAACTGGCCAATACTCTAAATGCCTTTAATATAGGTGACGAAATTCCTCCTGAACTCTACGAGGTGGTTGCAGAAATACTTGTGTTTGTTAGTAATCTAGATAAGGGCTATGGAGAAAGAAAATGAAAACAGAAAAAAACAATAAAAGGGCTACCGGAACTCTAGGAGAAGAGATAGCCCTGGACTTTCTTATGAAGAACAAGTACAGGATACTTGAAAAGAACTTTAGATACAAGAGATTGGGAGAAATTGACATAATTTCCCGGGAAAACGATTATATTTGCTTTATTGAAGTAAAAACCAGAAGCACGGTAGAGTACGGATATCCAAGGGAAGCTGTAAGTATAAGAAAGCAGGAGAACATAAGAAGGCTGGCTCAAATATACATCAATAAACATAATCTTCATGATGAGAATATAAGGTTTGACATTGTGGAGGTATACATAGAGAAAAAAGGTGATGAAATAAAGGTTAGGGAAGTAACCGTTATTAAAAATGCATTTTAGAAGCGGAAGGGGTTTTTTTGGTGCACGAGGGTCACAGAAAGAGACTTAAGGAAAGGTTTTTAAAGGAGGGACTGGACAGCTTTGAACCTCATCAGGTGCTGGAGCTTCTCTTGTTTTTCTCAATCCCCAGAAGGGATACAAATGAGATTGCCCATGGGCTTTTGAAAAAGTATGGCTCCTTGTCGGGAGTATTTGAGGCAGACCTTAAGGATCTTTCGCAAACACCGGGGATAGGGGAGAATTCGGCTTACCTCCTGACCCTGATACCAGACCTTTCAAGGCGTTATTTTAATGATAAATGGAGGGACAAGCCGGAACTTAACAGCTCCACAAAAGCAGGGCAATATGCTGTATCTCTTTTTGCCGGAAGACCATATGAAGTATTCTATATTATTTGCCTTGATGCCCAAAACAAGGTGAACTATGCGGAGATGGTATGTGAAGGCACAATAAACGAAGCTCCGGTATACCCGAGGCTTATAGTTGAATCCGCACTTCGGCACAAGGCCAATACTGTCATACTTGCCCACAATCATCCCGGAGGAAGTCTTAATCCTTCAAGGGCGGATATTGAAGCAACAAACAGAATTCGCATTGCACTTGAAGCTATTTCTATAAAGGTAGTGGATCATATAATAGTATGCGGCAGCAAATATGTCAGTTTTGCTGAAAGAGGATTACTTGATACTTGATAGCAAGTATACCTTATTTGAAGTCTACATCCCGGGATTTAAGCCGCCTTTCCACATACTCGTCCAAAAACAGCTTGACTACGGCAAATAAAGGCACTCCTAAAAACATTCCAATGATTCCAAAGGTACCGCCGCCTACTATGATTGCAGTAATTATAAGAAGCGGACTTATACCCACCTGGTCTCCTATAATCTTTGGACCCAGATACCAGCCGTCGAACTGCTGCAGAATAAGGATAAATACTGCTACCCACAAGGCCTTTTCAGGGCTGGCAAAAAGGGTGATCAGAACTGCAGGCACTGCACCTATAAAGGGCCCTACATAGGGAATCATATTGGTTACCCCTACTATAAGACTGATAAGAAGTGCAAAGGGCATCCTGAATATGCTAAGAACCAAAAAGCATATTAACCCAATAATCAGGGAGTCTATTGTTTTTCCCAATATATATCTTGAAAATACAAGGTGTACTTTTTTGCCTATGCTGATAAGGCTATAAGCTGCACTCTTATTTAAAAATGCATATAAAAGCTTTTTAATATTTCTGATTATTTTTTCCTTGTCGTTTAGAAAATAGATTGCAATAATAAGACCAAATATGAATTTTAACAGGGTAGAGGTCAAATCTACAGCCTTTTTAAGCAGAAAATTTATAGGAAGGTCAATAAACTTGTTTGCCTTGCCTAAAAAGTCATTAATGCTTTCAACTATATAAGGCTCTATGTTGTATCTGTCCTGGCTTTTTAAGTCGGAAACAGCTCTGTTTACCCATTTTTCGGTGGTTTCAACATACCTTGGCATATTGTCCCAAAGCTGTTTTACATTATCTACAAGTATAGGTGTAATAACTGTTATTGAGACAAACAATACGGCAACCAAACAGACATAAATAATCATAATACTAAATGCCCGCCTGATTTTAAATCTTTTTTCCAAAAACACCATTACAGGGTTTAGAAAATAGGCAATTCCGAAAGCCCATATCAAATAGCTTAAAAGTGACAGGATAAACTTTATACTGTCAATTAGTATAGAAGTATTGTTTACAATTTTAAAAAGAATAAATACAATAAATATAACAGGAAGCAACTCTATATAGGGAATTTTTTTACCCTTAAAGAACATGTAAGGCTATCTCTCCTTAATATAAAGAATTTAATGCAAAACAACCAGTAATTAAAACTAATTATATCATATATTTTGCAATACATGCATAGATTATAAGTAAATTTTATGTTGGACAATAACATGTTTTATGTTAAATTTGATTAGGCGTATTAATTTATAGAATAATTGGAGTGATAGGGATATGATTATAGTAGATGCACACTGTGATACAATTACAAGGATAATGGAAGTCGATGCCAATTTATATAAGAATAATTGTCATGTTGATATAGAGAGACTTAAAGGCTTAGGGAGTTATGTTCAGTTTTTTGCAGCATTTATAGACCCATCCTTTAGCCATGCTTATACACTAAAACGGGCCATGCAGATTATAGACAGGTTTTATAAAGAAGTAGAAACATATAAAGATGATATAATGTTATGCTGTAATTACAATGATATTGAGATTGCCACAAGTCAGAACAAAGTTGCTGCAATGCTCTCAATAGAAGGCGGAGAGGCTCTGCAGGGAGATTTAAGTGCTCTAAGGATGTTTTACAGGCTAGGGGTAAGAAGCATCTGCCTTACGTGGAACTACAGGAATGAAATTGCAGATGGTGTGAAGGATGCAAGCACAGGAGGAGGGCTAACCCCATTTGGAAGAAGAGTAATCAAGGAGATGAATGCACTTGGAATGCTGGTGGATTTATCTCATATATCGGAAAGAGGATTCTGGGATGTTTTGGAGACCTCAAGCTCTCCTGTTATTGTATCCCACTCCAATGCAAAAAAACTTTGCTCACACATAAGAAACCTTACAGACGATCAGATACTGGCTGTAAAACAGAATGGAGGAGTAATAGGTATAAACCTGTACCCGGAGTTTCTCAATGATTCGGGGGAAGCAGAACTTAAGGATATAATTAATCATATTGAGCATATAATAAGCCTGACGGGCCCTGACCATATAGGCTTGGGAGCGGATTTTGACGGTATTGAGAAGGTGCCGGCAGGAATAAACGGTGTAGAAAACATTGATAGGATCTTTAGTGAGCTTGGAAGATTAAACTATGCGCAGGCAAATATCGAAAAACTTGCAGGCGGTAACTTTATAAGATTAATTAAGGGTATCTTATAATAAATGATCAAGGAATCTGGAAAGTGTTATTATTAAAACACAAAGAGCCCGTGATGATCTTCGCTCCGGCTCAATACCAATCCCATAACACTGTTAACAAGTGCATGGAAACCTGTAGAAGCCTTTGCTCGGCCATTATAAATACCTTGACTTATGAACTTAAAAGGGACTATTACCCCGTTGTAATAGGCTTTATAGAATTCACAGGTCACAAAATACTTCTTATGGTACTGATAACGACCTTAGCTCGAACCTTATATAGAAATACTACTAACAAGCATCAAAAAAACTACGAATCAACATAAGCTTATAAGGCTCTTCCCTCCGACTAATATCAAGCCTTAGCGTCAACCTGGACGAAACCTGATACTAATCTTTGGCCGAATGTTATAAAGCCATCTGATGACCTTATAACACTCTTGGCTCGACCATCACGAACCCTTTATCCATATTGTTTCCTACTCTTAATTGAATTATACAAAAAAACTCTATAAATTATACCCTGATGCAATGAATATTGAATAAATTATACTCTTAACTTGCATTTTTTAATTACGTAACAGTTTTTGGTATGAGTTTAAGTTCTTTTTTACTGTCTGTTATTCTAAATTTTAATAAATTGAATATATTCATTGTATATAAAAAAAATATGAATTATGGATATCAAAAACTTGCAAAAACGAATATTATATATTAAAATGAAGTACATACATATAGTAAATTGGAGGGTTTTGATATGCAACTTTCAAAAAAGGCTCTTTTAATAAGTCCATCGTCTACACTTGCAATAGATGCAAAAGCCAAGAAAATGAAAGCAGACGGAATAGATATAATAGGATTTGGAGCCGGTGAACCTGATTTTGATACTCCGGTACATATAAAGGAAGCTGCTATAAAAGCAATAAACGAGGGCTTTACAAAGTATACTCCCGCTTCAGGTACATTGGAATTAAAGCAGGCTGTATGCAAGAAATTTAAAAGAGACAACGGTTTGGATTATTCACCCTCAAATATAGTAATAAGCAACGGGGCAAAGCATTCATTGGTTAACGCATTTCAGGCAATATGTAATCCAGGGGACGAAGTCATTATACCGGCTCCCTTTTGGGTAAGTTATACGGAAATGGTAAAGCTGGCGGATGGAGTGCCTGTTATATTAAACACCACTGAAGAAGAGGGCTTTAAATTTACAATCGATAAGCTTGAGAAGGCTATCACAAACAAGACCAGGGCAATAATAATTAACAGCCCAAGTAACCCTACAGGTATGGTTTACAGTGAAAAAGAGCTTAGAGCTGTTGCAGACCTTGCTGTAAGTAAGGGAATATACATTATTTCCGACGAAATATATGAAAAATTGATATATGACGGCTACAAACATGTAAGCATTGCTTCGTTTAATGAAAAGATAAAGGATTTGACCATCATAGTGAACGGTGTATCCAAGTCCTACTCCATGACCGGATGGAGAATAGGTTATACCGCTTCAAATGCAAAAATAGCTGAAGTCATGAGTAACGTGCAGAGCCATGCTACATCAAACCCCAACTCCATAGCCCAAAAAGCTGCAGAGGCTGCACTCAACGGCCCTGAAGACATAGTAGCCCAAATGGTTTCAGAGTTTGTCAAAAGAAGAGACTATATGGTGGACAGAATCAACTCCATTGAAGGATTATCCTGCATTAAGCCTAATGGCGCATTTTATGTAATGATGAACATGTCAAAATTTATCGGCAGGGAAATCCAGGGAGTTAAGATAAAGGGGTCGGATGACTTTGCAAATGTTCTTTTAGAAAAGGCAAATGTTGCTTTAATACCTGGATCAGGCTTTGGAACTGATATTCATGTAAGACTTTCATATGCAACTTCACTAAAAAATATAACTGAAGGATTAAATAGAATTGAAAAATTCTTGAAATAGTAATATAATTGAGTGCAGGTTAGTTTTATACCTAGCTAACCTAAAATCAATCTCATATTTATAAATATCTTGGCGGGATACATTTGGAATCTCGCGATTTTTTTTATAGATTTCTTGTAGATTTATGGGTAAAAAGATTGTATAATATATGGAGCGTTAAAGCTTTATAGAATAAATCGAGCAATTACTTTGGAGGTTGAAGATTTTGAGAAACACTTATGAAAGTCCTTTTAATGCAAGATATGCAAGTAAAGAAATGCAAGAGCTGTTCTCCTCCGATATGAAGTTTAAAACATGGAGAAGACTTTGGATAGCACTTGCACAGGCGGAAAAGGAACTGGGACTTAATATAACGGATGAACAGATTGAAGAACTAAAAAAATACAAGGATGATATAAATTATGATGTGGCAGAAATAAAGGAAAAGGAGTTCCGGCATGATGTAATGGCCCATGTACATGCCTATGGTGAGCAGTGTCCTAATGCAAGGGGCATAATTCACCTGGGGGCTACCTCCTGTTATGTTGGTGATAATACTGACATTATAGTTATGACTGAAGCGTTGAAGCTTATTAAGAAAAAGCTTGTTACCGTTATAGGTAAGCTTACGGAGTTTGCACTAAAATACAAGGATCTCCCTACATTAGGCTTTACACACTACCAGCCTGCACAGCTTGTGACGGTAGGAAAAAGGGCGTGCCTTTGGATACAGGATCTCTTGATTGATTTGGAGGACCTGGACTTTATTTTGTCAAATATGAGGCTCTTAGGCTCTAAAGGAACTACCGGTACCCAGGCAAGCTTCCTAAGTCTTTTTGAAGGAGATCATGAGAAGGTTAAGAAGCTTGATAAGCTTATAGCGAAGAAGATGGGATTTGACAACGTGTTTCCTGTATCAGGACAGACTTATACAAGAAAGCTTGACAGCAGGATATTGAATGTTCTAAGCAGTGTAGCACAAAGCGCATACAAATTCAGCAATGACATGAGACTTCTCCAGAGCATGAAAGAGATTGAAGAACCTTTTGAGAAAAACCAGATCGGGTCCTCTGCAATGGCTTATAAGAGGAACCCTATGAGGTCTGAAAGAATATCCGCTTTGGCGAGGTATGTAATTGTGGATGCTCTAAACCCTGCAATAACAGCATCTACCCAATGGTTTGAACGAAGCCTTGATGACTCTGCAAACAAGCGGATAAGCATTCCGGAAGGATTCCTTGCGGTTGATGCCATATTAAACATTTATATTAATGTTGCAGACGGCCTTGTGGTTTATCCCAAGGTTATTGAAAAGCATATATTGGACGAACTTCCCTTTATGGCAACGGAAAACATAATGATGGAGGCAGCAAAACGTGGAGGGGACAGGCAGGAGCTTCACGAAAGAATCAGGGTTCATTCCATGGAGGCAGCAAAACAGGTGAAGGTTGAAGGAAAGAAGAATGACCTTATAGAAAGAATTGCGGGGGATGAAGCATTTGGTCTTGATATCGAAGAATTAAAATCGGTATTAGACCCCAAAAACTATGTAGGAAGGGCTCCGGAGCAGGTTGTGGAGTTTATAGACGAGTATGTGAAACCTGTTCTTGATAAAAACAAGGTGGGCGACGTAAAGGTTGAGCTTAAGGTATAGTTTGGGAATTTACGGAGGGTTTGCATTTTATGATGAATGATGGTCATTATAATTGCAGACCTTTTCCTTTAATTGCGTCCTAAAATACAAATAATGATGTTGAAATTTAATTGCCTATATAGTAGAATTAAATATCATGAAGAATAGTACAGGATTTTATACATTCTTTTAGGTTATTATCGTTAAACTTCTCAAGTTGGAAATGTTTATTTCACTTATAAGGTATTGTCTTTGATTAACAAGTCAGGGGGAAAGAATGTGATAAATAAGTATAGTAATATACCTCTATATTCCCAGCTTAAGAATTTGATTATTGAAAAAATCGATAGTGGACAATATCCGCCCGACTCAAAGATTCCATCCGAGCAGGAGCTGTGTGAGCTTTATAATATTAGCCGTCCTACAGTTAGACAGGCTATAAGTGAGCTTACCAACAACGGGTATTTGTACAAGGAAAAGGGAAAGGGAACCTTTGTTTCAAAACCCAAGTCCTCCATAGACGTGAGAACCTATACAGGGTTTACAGATTCAATCCTTGACAACGAGCTTACAAATGACCGTGAAATCATTTCCGTAGACACTGTAACAAGCAGAGATTTCAGGAAACTGGAAGAGGTTTTCCTTATAAGCTATAATCAAAACGTGGATTTCGTGCAGGTCGTTTTTAAGACAAGACATGACAATGATGTATTTTCTTTAAATACATCGTATATACCTTTGAACCTGTTTCCCAATATTATAGAGGATATAAAGGACAAAAAGCCGTCCTATGATATATTAAGAGGTAAATACCCCCTGCTTCCTGCCAAGACTAAAAGCTCGCTGGAAGTAATATATACGGATCAGAATGAGGCCCAATATTTGATGGTACAGCCCGGGCAGGCTCTTCTTAAGATATCCAATATAATATTTTCAAAGAGCGGACAGGTTGTGGAATATGTTATTTCAAGGTACAGGGCGGATAAGTGCAAGCTGACATTTGAAAATGTAAAATAAGCATATATTGAATAAAATAGAGGAAGGTGACTGTCACCTTCCTCTATTTTATTTTTATTCCCCAAATCTTCTGGCCCCTGGTACCTACAACAATCATATTGTCATAAATGGCTGGAGAAGCTTCCACATTTGCCTCAAGGGGTATTTTGTCAAGGATTTTTCCGCTTGTTCCTTCTATAAGATACATATAACCTCCTGAATCAATCTGGATGATATATGACTTTCCGTCCTTTGTATAAACAGCCGTAGGAGAACTCCAGCAGTAGAAGTCCAGATTTATAACCCACACCTCTTCGCCGGTATTCTTATCAAAGGCAATTAATTTGCTGCCGTTCTTATTATAGGATTTGGCTATGTTGTATACAACAAGATTGCTTATATCGTTCCTGCCCACTACAGGTGATGCCAGAGCACCGCCATTGGTTGAATCATAAGTACACTTGTATTTCTTCTCCCAAAGAAGCTTACCTGTCAGAGCGTGTATTTTTCTCACATAACTGTATCCATTTGCTCCTTGTAAATCAACTTCATTGGCAGTATATAAAAATACGTCCGACTTGCCCAAATCTTCAAGAGCTATGGTACTGTCGGTATCATCGGTCACATTCCTTATCCATACGGGAGAGAGGGTGTTTAAGTCAACGCACTGCAGTGTTCCGCTGTTGTCTGCAAAATAAGCCAGATTCTTATAAATTGCTATAGAGTTCTCAATACCAAGTCTTCTTTTGACAGGTGAGGGATACCTGTACTTTGTAACATCCGGATTTATTGAAACTGTGCCCTTTTGGGTATCAAAATTTGTATTAAGCTTTAAGGAATAAAGGATACCGTTTTCACCAGCCTCAAGCAATGTATCACTCTCTTTATGCAGGAGGGGAGTTGAATCAAATGCCCCCCATCGCCTTAATGCGGAATTGTCAAAGCCGTTAATAAAGTAAAGCAGTTTTTGATCTATAAGGCTGAATATCCTAAAACCGATTTTAACCCTTTTTCCTTTTACCTCATCTACACCCTGACCTGCGTATAAAAGCGGATATCCCCTGGGGTCTACCGTTACACTTCCTTTAAGCGGCGCACCTATATTGATTGGATTTCTGGTCCTTGATCCGTCATCAAGATCCAGAAAATATATTTTACCGTCTAATGTGGCATAGATAACCTCTTTTAAGTCATTCTTATTCTTCTTGTCATTAAAAAGGTTCATTTTTTTTCTAAGGTCGTCATTCCATTTAACTATAGAGGGCTGACCGTTCCAGCCCACACCCGTCCAAATATCTATATAACCGATGTTTACGCTCCATACTTTTTCAAGCTTTTCCTCCTTTACATCGGCAAACCCGAAGCTGGCAGAGTCTCTAAAATTGTTTCCCCTGAAGGTTGTAACACCTTCAATATCATTATAATCTTCCGAGGACTTAAAGCTAATTGACTCATCTCTTTTATAGCCATCAAGCTTTAAATTATCCTTTATAACCTCCCAGCTGAAGTTATGGCTTGATGGAAGACAATCAGGTTCAATTACCGGTACGATTTCGGGCTCTTCATTCCCGGCCTTTGAACCGGTATCCCGACTTTCGCTTTCATCTGCATCTCCGGGACTGGCAGGTGATGGAGTCACATCCAGCCTGTTGGCTGCAGTATTGGATTTGGCAATATAATTATTAAGAGCTATAAAGCCAGGAACAATTAGAATAAGTATTATTATGTTTATAGTCAGAAGTATTTTAAAGGGCTTCATAATATACATCCTTTTTTAGAATTTATTAATATATAAAAACTATTTTACCAGACTCATGCAGTGTCACAACTTCTATATTAAACGAAATTTTGTCATTTTCAAATATGTTTGACAAATAATTTTATTTAATAGCAAATTGGTATAAATTTCATATTAAATTATTGTAAAAAGCTTTATAAAATATACATTCTTTACACAAGAATATTACTGTGATAGACTTTATGAAAGAATGCTTTAGGACATCCTAATATATTAGACGTTTTTGGAGTGGAAATGGATACATATATCCTTGAATTTATTGATTTTTTTTTAGATAAAAATGTTTTTATAGTTTACATGCTGTTTTTTTTATCAAATTTAATGCAGATACTTTTTCCGCCCCATCCCGGCGACGTTATTCTGATATTTCAAGGCTATACTACTACAGTTCACGGTTCCTATAATATGTTTTTATTATATTTAAATGCTATGGCTGCAAGCTTTTTAGGATCATATATACTCTTTAAGCTGGGATACCATAAGGGAAAGGGCGCGCTGGATTATAAAATAGTCAAAAGGTTTATAAAAGAGAAGCACATAAAAAGGGCTGAAAAGCTTTTTGACAGGTTTGGGATCTACGCAATTGCACTAAGTAAGTTCGTACCGGGAGTAAATGCCCTTATAATAATTCTTGCCGGTACCTTCAAAATGAATAAACGTCTTGCATATATATCCTTTCTGGCTTCTTCATCGGTGCACCATATAATCCTTCTTCTTTTGGGAAGGTTTCTGGGGCATAATATGGATTATATAAAGGATATACTTAAAACCTATAATAGTATAGTTGTAGTTATCATATTATTAGCTGTATCATCAATTTTGCTTTACAAATATGTATTAAGACCTGCCTCTAAAAGAGGATGCTAGTATTTTATTGGAAAATATGTTAATATAGTATAAAATGACACAAAATGGCTAAAGGAGGTATTTAAGATGAGTGAAAGAGTATGGTATCTTGCAGTTGCCGGTCAGAAGGATGGTCCTCACGGACTTGACGACCTTCTAAAAATGTATGAGAACGGGGAAATCAATGAAAACAGTCTGGTATTTTCAAAAGGTATGAACGACTGGGCTTCAATTAAGAGTATTCCGGAAATAATGAGCCTTGTAAATCCGGATGCCGAATGGATACCGCCAATTCCGGCAAATGAATATGCTTCTGCACAGGTGTGTCACGAAATAGATTTTAAGATATTCGGTGAAGAGATGCAGGTGGTTGAAATCGATCTTGACCCAAGAGAAAGTGTCATTGCGGAAGCCGGAGCAATGATGTACATGGAAAACAGTATACATATGGAGACTATCTTTGGTGATGGGTCTACAAGAAGTGAGGACGGGGGATTTGTAGGAAAACTCTTTAGTGCGGGAAAAAGAATAATTACAGGTGAAAGCCTGTTTATGACTATGTTTACCAATAATGCACATGGAAGACAGAGAGTTGCCTTTGCTGCCCCATATCCTGGAAAAGTGGTCCCTATGGATCTTAAAAAATACGATAATATCATCATATGCCAGAAGGATGCATTCCTTTGTGCTGCAAAGGGGGTCTCTGTAGGGATAGAGTTTAACAAGAGAATAGGCGTAGGGCTCTTTGGCGGTGAAGGGTTTATAATGCAAAAGCTTGAAGGTGATGGGCTTGCATTTGTACATGCAGGCGGAACCATTGTGAAAAAGGAGCTTAAGCCAGGAGAGCTGGTGAGGGTTGATACAGGCTGTATAGTTGCCTTAACAAGAAGTGTTGATTATGATATTCAATTTGTTAAGGGAATAAAATCTGCAATATTCGGAGGCGAAGGATTGTTCTTTGCTACTCTTACCGGGCCCGGTACGGTGTGGCTTCAGTCAATACCGTTTAGCCGGTTGGCCGGAAGGATCATGCAGGGAGCCACTACTACAAGGAAAGGTGAAGGCTCAATTCTTGGGGGCATCGGTAATCTTTTGGATGGTGACCCATTCTCTTAGAATATAGTATAAACAATCCAATTAAATAAAATATTACATAAAAAAAGCAGGAGGAATCCTGTTTTTTTTATGTAATATTTTATTCTATAACAATTTCTTCATAAAATCTTCATAATAGCCATTTACAATAAGAGTTGAATAATATATTTTTGATACATTTAGGAGGAAATCTTTATGGAAGGGAACCTCTCAAAAAGGGTTATTCTGATTGATGGAATGACCTGTACAAGCTGTGAGATGCGAATTGAAAATTCACTTAGAAAATTAGAGGGAATTGCTGAGGTTAAGGCCGTTTACAGCGATTCACACGTATATGTTACTTATGACAAGGATAAGATCGGTCTTGATGAAATTTATGAGAATATTGAAAAGCTGGACTATGGTATAAAAAACAAGGGACAAAGTCAGTCGTCAGAGGGTAAGGATGAGAATGAATATGAAAATTCCAGTGAGAATAATAAAGCTTTAGGTGATAAGCTTAAAATAAATCAGCTTATAGGAATCGGTATAATCATATTCTCCCTGTACATTATTATTAAGAATACCATAGGGTTTAACTTTATTCCGGAAGTCAACGAATCCACTGGTTACGGTATCCTCTTTGTGGTTGGTCTTTTGACATCCCTTCACTGTATAGCCATGTGCGGAGGAATAAACCTGTCCCAGTGCGTGTCCTATAACATGGAAGGTGAAGAGTCCGGATTTTCAAAGCTAAAGCCAAGCCTTCTTTATAATGGCGGAAGGGTTATTTCATATACTATAGTAGGTGGTATAGTAGGCGCCATAGGATCTGCAGTCAGCTTCTCCGGAAGCGCCAAAGGGGTAGTTGCAATTGCTGCAGGCGTATTTATGGTTATCATGGGAATAAATATGCTAAATATTTTCCCGTGGCTAAGAAGGTTTAATATAAGGATGCCTAAGTTTATAGGAAAGAAAATATACTCAAACGGCGGTAAAAAGGGGCCGCTAATTATTGGTCTCTTAAACGGATTCATGCCCTGCGGGCCGCTTCAGACAATGCAGTTATACGCCCTGGGGACAGGAAGCTTTACAAAGGGAGCCCTGTCAATGTTCTTATTTAGCCTGGGAACAGTACCTTTAATGTTTGGCTTTGGAGCCATAAGCTCACTTTTAAGCAGCAAGTTTACACACAAGATGATGAAAGTAAGTGCAATGCTTGTTATGATCCTTGGCTTTATGATGGTTGGAAGGGGACTTAGCCTGTCAGGTGTTTCACTGGCTCTAGGAGCTTCAGGTCCGAGCAGTATAGCCGTTGTTCAAGGCGATGTGCAGCTTGTAACTACAGAGATGAAGTCGGGAAGCTATACTCCTATAATAGTTCAAAAGGGCATACCGGTTAGATGGACCATAAAGGCTGAAAAGAGCGGTCTTAACGGGTGCAACAATCCTGTCACCATACCTGAATACGGAATCGAAAAAAAGCTGGTGCCGGGTGACAATGTTATAGAGTTTACCCCTGATAAAGAAGGAAATATACTGTACACTTGCTGGATGGGAATGATCAGCAGCAATATAAAGGTAGTTGCTGATATAAATAATGTGTCTGATAAAGATATTCAGGATGTTAACAGCGTAAATGGAGCAGGAAGCGCAGGGGGAGGCTGCTGCGGTGCAGGAGGATCGGGAGTTTCCTCTGACGGAAGCCTTATTCCTCTTGATAAAGTAGCTGTCGGTGAAATAAAAGATAATGTACAGTACGTAAAAATTGATGTTAATGACTACGGCTTCTCACCAGCCATAGTTGTGATACAAAAGGGTATAGAGACTAAATGGAACATAAACGGGGATAAGCTAAACTACTGTAACAACCGTCTTATCTTCCCCGAATACAATGCAAGGATGCAGTTAAACAGTGGAGAGAATGAAATAAGCTTTGTTCCGGAAGCAGACTTTTCATTCAGCTGCTGGATGGGGATGTTAAACGGGTATGTAAAAGTGGTGGATGATATAAACAATATAAATATTGACGATATAAAGGAAGAAGTTAGGAATTTCGTACCTCCGCAAGGAGCAGGAGGCGGTATAGGAGGCTGCCACTAGTATAAGTACCTGATACAACATCAGGCAAGTAATGTAATAGGCAGCATTACAATATAAAAGAGTAGTAAGTAAGTTGTCAGTTAGCATCAAGCTGTTATGGAGCTTGGTGCTTTTTATGTGTAAACATAATTTTAATATGTGATACCAGTATAATTAGTGTTAGACTAATTTATGGAAGGTCATGTATAAAAAAGTATTAAGTAAACATAAGAAAATTTCGATAACCTTTTATGTTAAATTTTATAATATGTTAAAAGTTAGTATCAATTCTTAGTTTTAGAGATAACGAACTGTAAAGATAAACATATAATTAGCTTCGCTAATTTGATACAAATGGCAGGCTCATCAAGTTTATCTACTTTTACAGTTCGATCTCTATAGCACAAGCTTGAAAAATTCAATAAACAGTTGATAAAACAGTATTTGCAGTATCTTTTTACTTGAAATAAAAAATAAATGAAAAGGGGCTGTTTAGGATGAAACTGTGTACAAAAGCTATCTTGTGTATTTCTGTTGCTTTATTAATGGCGTTTATGCAGGTAGGATGCAGCTCGGATGTTAAACAAACAGACGAACAACCGGTTTCTCAATCAGAAAGCAGTGAAAATGGAGAACAAACTGGTCCTGATACATCAGAATCTACTGAAGTAAAGTCCTTGGAAGGTAAGAAGGTACTGTTCATTGACTCATATCATGAAGGTTATGAATGGGCTGACGGCTTAAGGAAGGGTGCTTTACAAAAGCTGGAGCCAGCTGGAATCGAAATGAAGACCTTTGCTATGGATACCATAAGGAATAAGGGTGACGAGTATATTGAAAATAAGGCAAGCGAGGCAAAGAAATTCATTGAAGAGTACAAGCCGGACGCAGTAATTATTGCTGATGATGTTGCCAATAAGACTGTTTTGCAAAAGTACTTCAAAGACTCGGAGATTCCTTTTGTGTCAATAGGGATAAACTGGGACATATCAGTTTATGGGCTTCCTTATAAGAATACAGCAGTAATGGTTGAATATACAATAGACCCTCCGATAATTGAACATTTAAAAAAATATTCCAAGGGCAGCAGGATTGGCTTTATTTCATCCCAATCTGCAACTTGTAAAAAGACAGCAGAATTTATGCCAAAGGTTTACGGAATCAACTTTGAAAAAGTATATCATGTGAAGGACTATAATGAGTTTAAGGAAAAATGGGTTGCTATTCAAGATGAGGTGGATATTCTTTACTTTAACAACAGGTCAGGTATTGAAGGATTTAACGATGAAGAAGCGGAACAGTTTATTCTTAACAATACCAAAATACCGGTAGCCGCTCATTATGATTGGATGGTTAACTTTGCACTGCTGGCCATATGTGAAGTGCCACAGGAGCATGGTGAATGGGCCGGTGAAACAGCTATAAAGATACTGGAAGGAACCAAACCATCAGATATTCCGTTAGCGAAAAACAGCAAAGGCGTATTGTATATCAATATGAAATTAGCGGACAAGCTTGGTATAACATTTGAGCCTAGCCTTCTTAAAAATGCAAAAATCATTAAGGATTAAACCAGGAGGCTTTTATGAAAATTAAGCATAAAATCAGTTTACCGTTTATAGGAGTATTCTTATTTTTAACTATTGCACTGGCTTTGGCTGGCGGATTGGTTATTGGTGGAATATTAAGCCAGCTGAATCTAAGGCTTATTAATTCCGAGCTTCAAAATATAAAAAAACAGGTGGAAGACTCCTATGGCATTCTGGAGACCTCCGGTTTATCCAGTGCGGACAATTATGTTGTGTCAACACAAGAAGAGCTTATTGAGGAATTCAAGAAATACAAATTTGGAGAAACTGGCGGATTATCTGTTATAAATAACAGTAATAAAAATGTTATTTACAGCAGTATTTTTAAAGACACCGATAAAAACAGCTTTAACTTTTTAGAAGGTAAAGAAAAACTTAATAAATTGATTGAGTACACCTATAGCGGTGAGAAATACGTTTGCAGATACTTTACCTTTGATCAGTGGAACTGGACCGTTGTATTATCGGTAACAGCTAAAGAACTATATGCACCAAAATACAAATACTATACGGTTGTCTCAATAATATCCGTTATAGCTCTGCTACTTGCGGGAGCAGTAATATTTATAGTTTCAGGTATAATTTCATCTCCAATAATAAGGCTTAGTACAGTTGCAAATGAAATTGCCAAAGGTGATTATACAAAAGTTATTAAAGTTTCAGCCAGGGATGAAATCGGTATGCTTGCCAAAAGCTTTGATACTATGCTGCAAAACTCAAAAATGCTGCTAAAGGATATATCATCCCTTAGTAATACTCTTACGGCTTTGAATGAGGAGTTTAGCACACTAACTCAAAATATATCATCACAATCCGATAATATCAACCAGAGTATATCTTGCATATCTGACGGAATGGCACACACTGCGGCTTCTACAGAGGAAATATCGGCTTCCATACTAGAGGTGTTTGAGTCCGCAAAAAATCTAATGAAATTTGCCGAAGAAGGCAGTAATTCAGTAAAAGAAGTTCGCAACCGGGCAAATGCCATGAAGGAAAACACTAATAATGCCAAACAGCTTGCTTACTCTACGTCCAAGGAGAGGAAGGACAAAATCCTTAAAGCTATAGAAGAAAGTCAGGTTGTATTGAAGGTGGAGGAAATGGCTGCAGTGATTTCCAGTATTGCAAAACAAATAGATTTGTTGGCACTAAATGCAGCTATTGAGGCCGCAAGGGCCGGGGAACAAGGAAAGGGCTTTGCCGTGGTAGCTGAAGAGGTGCGAAAGCTTGCGGAGCAAGCATCGGTTTCGGTTTCATCAGTTCATCCAATAATACAGAAAGTAAAAGCATCCTTTAACAACATGGTGGATAATTCTCAATGGATACTGGAGTTTATGGATAATAATGTTATTAGAGACTATGATATAATGGTAAATGCCAGTATCGAATATCAAAAAGATTCCGATTATATGAAGAATCTGTTTGAAAACTTTGTAACCAGTGTCAGAAATATTACAACTACAATTGACCAGATTAACCAGTCTACCGAGTCGGTGGCTTCAGTAGTAGAACAGACAACTAGCAGCTCAATGGAGATATCGATAAATACCTCCCATGTGTCGGAATCCATTGGTCGTCTTGCAAAGTCAGCAAAGCTTCAGCTAGACACCTCAAAGAACCTAAACGAAAAAATAAAACAGTTTAAACTGGATAATTAGAATATATATGAATTTATTGCCGGGTCAGCATGTTCTAAAAAGAACCTATTACGTATAATAGGTTCCTTTTTTGTAGTTATTTTATAAATAATTGTAAAAAGTTAACGTAAGAAATAAAAAAATATATTTATTATTGTAAAAATTTATGCTATAATATCGAAACGTGTAATAAAAAAATATTATTTTTACAAAATGCTTGTTATAGAAGTAGTTTGGTTCGCAGTATAAAAACACTGTAATAAGAAGTCGATAGGCACCAAGCTGATATATAGGCTTGGTGCTTTATATAATATAAATGTTTTTATTTATTCTTTATTTTTTTAAACATAGGGGGAACAAGTTAATGAGAAAACACAGTAAGTCCATATCAATTCTATTGTCGTTTGTATT
>JBMOLK010000239.1:0-6822 GCA_049325575.1 Bacillota bacterium
GACTTTGAGCATTGTCCGCCGGTATTTGAATAAACCTCTGTGTCCATTACAAAAAGGTTTATATCGTCACCCATTGAAATAACATGGTCCAGGCCGCCAAAATCAATATCGTAAGACCATCCGTCACCTCCTATGGCCCAAAATGACCTTTTTACAAGGTAATCCTTTCTTTTCATAATCTCTTCAATAAGCCTGTTGCCTTTATAGTCATAGTCCCTTAAGGCATCAAAAATCTTTCTTACCGCTTCCTTTGAAGCACTTCCGCTGTTCATGCCGTCAAGCCAGCTCCTGAAGGCATCTTTAACCTTCTGGTCAATAGGTGAGTTTACTGCCTGTTCCATCAGCTCCGCCAGTCTCTCCCTTATTTGTTTTGTTCCCAGGTACAAACCGTACCCAAATTCGGCAGCATCCTCGAACAGAGGGTTTATCCACGCAGGACCCTTGCCTTCGGCGTTGGTGGTGTAGGCTATGGATGGAGCGTAGGCTCCCCAGATGGATGAGCATCCCGTAGCATTTGAGATTACCATTCTGTCGCCGAAAAGCTGTGTTAGAAGCTTTATATACGGTGTTTCCCCGCATCCGGGGCATGCTCCGTTAAATTCCAGAAGAGGCCTTACAAGCTGGCTTCCCTTAAGAGTTTGAGGATCTAAAAGGTCATCCTTTGCAGTAATTGTCGTAGCATATTCCCAGTTCTCAGACTCCATCTCAATTTCCTGCTCCGCAGGCTTCATGACCAGAGCCTTTCCCTTTGCCGGACATACATCGGCACAATTGGCACAGCCGGTGCAATCCAAAGGTGCTACCTGGACACGGAACCCCAGGTGCTCCAGTCCCTTTCCCGCTGCTTTCTTGGTCTTAAATGTATCTGGCGCACGCCTAACCTCCTCATCATTTAAAAGATAGAGTCTTATAGTTGCATGGGGGCATACATAGGAGCATCTGCCGCATTGTATGCACTTGTCAATCTGCCACTCCGGAATCATAGGAGCTATGCCGCGCTTTTCATATGCAGTAGTGCCAAGTGGAAAGGTACCATCCTCCCTTCCTTTAAATGCACTCACAGGCAGTTCATCCCCTTCATGCCTTGTCATAGGTCTTTGGATGTGTTTTACAAATTCCGGCTCATCCTTGACAGGTAAGTCTTCTTCCTTAGCATCAGACCATTCTTTGGGAACTTCAACCTTTATTAAGGCCTCAATGGACCTGTCGACAGCAGCCTTGTTCATCTCAACAACATCTTCACCCTTTTTGCCATACATTTTCTCTATGGAGTTTTTAAGATGATTTTTGGCTTCTTCCACCGGAATTACATTTGCAAGCTTGAAAAACACAGACTGCATAACCATATTGATCCTGTTTCCAAGACCTATTTCAGAAGCAATAGCCATTGCATCAATTATATAGAACTTTATATTGTTAGTTGCAATAAATCTTCTTATAGGTGCGGGAAGCTTATTTTCAAGCTCTTCTTCTTTCCATGGACAGTTAAGTACGAAAGTACCACCCTTTTTAAGACCCTTAAGAATATCATAGTGATATATGAATGCTTTATTGTGGCATGCCACGTAGTCTGCACTGTATACAAGGTATGGAGACCTTAATGGTTTTTTACCGAACCTTAAATGAGATACTGTAGTACCCCCGGATTTTTTACTGTCATATGAAAAATATGCCTGGACATGCATATCTGTATTATCACCTATTATTTTGATAGCTGTCTTATTGGCTCCAATAGTACCGTCCGAGCCAAGTCCCCAAATTCTGCAGCTTATAGTGCCTTCTGGAGCCGTATCTACAATATCGCCTTCCGGAAGGGACATATGAGTCACATCATCCACAATTCCTATAGTAAACCGGTCCTTTGGATTATCATTTTTTAAGTTGTCAAACACGGCAATTATTTGGGATGGTCTGGTATCCTTTGAAGAAAGCCCGTATCTTCCTCCTACAATAACTGGGGAAGTCTCATGCCCTTTAAAAGCTTTAACAACATCAAGGTATAAGGGCTCTCCAGTAGAGCCAGGCTCCTTTGTCCTATCGAGAACAGCTATCCTCCTCACAGTATTTGGAACAGTATCAAGAAAGTTCTTCTCTGAAAAGGGCCTGTAGAGGTGGACCCTCACCATTCCAACCTTCTCCCCCTTTGACATAAGGTAGTCCACTGTCTCGTATATGGTGTCACATACCGAACCCATTGCTACAATTAAATTTTCTGCATCAGGACTACCATGGTAATCAAAAAGACTGTATTTACGGCCGGTAATCTCCCCCAGTCTATCCATATAGCTTTGTACTATTTCGGGTACTGCCTCATAAAAGGGGTTGGCACTTTCCCTTTGCTGAAAATATATATCGGGGTTCTGGGTTGTACCCCTTGCCACCGGGTGCTCAGGATTTAGCGACCTTACCCTGAAAGCCTCGATGGCTTCATAGTCCACGATTTTTTTGATATCTTCATATTCAATGACACTAATTTTTTGATACTCATGGGATGTTCTAAAGCCATCAAAAAAATGCAAAAAGGGAACCCTTGACCTGATTGCTGACAAATGCGCTAAAAATGCCATATCCATTACTTCCTGTACATTTGATGAGGCCAAAAGTGCAACACCGGTTTGTCGGCATGCCATGACATCCTGGTGGTCTCCGAAGATGGACAAGGCATGTGCAGCTACAGACCTTGCCGTAACATGTAGAACGCCGGGCAGAAGTTCCCCTGCCATTTTATATAGGTTTGGAATCATCATAAGAAGTCCCTGGGAAGCTGTATAGGTAGAAGCCAATGCTCCTGACTGAAGTGAACCCCTCATTGCTGCAACAGCACCTGCCTCCGATTGCATTTCGACCACCTTGACCTGCTGACCGAAAATATTTTTCATTCCATGGGCCGACCATTCATCAACCCCTTCCGCCATAGGTGTTGATGGTGTTATAGGGTATATTGACGCAACTTCGGTTAATGCATAGGACGCATAAGCCGCCGCCTGGTTTCCGTCCATCGTTTCAATTTTTGACATTTACACACTACTCCTTTACCTAGTGAGAATCTCCCTTTATTTAAACCATACTTATTATTCCACTTTAAAAAATTATAATGTGTAAATTATATTGAGGACGTAAAAGAAATTGCATAGGAAGGGGCCTTTGGTTACAATCAACTTACACCTTGCTGCTAGTACCTCTCACGCTTTATAAGTAAATGCGTTACAAGGCACTAGCAACAAAGCTGCTTACGGGGCGTGAGAGTTAGAAGCTGTAATTTTTGCCTGAATTATTATCCCAGTTGTTAGCCCCATCTTTAAAGGCAACATTAAGATTTATAACTTCATTAACAGGAAGAACTGCTTCAAATGTTTGATTATCTATCTTATCCATAGGGTAGTATCTCACATCTTCCCAATTTCTGTTATCTCCAAAGCTTACTGCAGCAAAAACATCCTTTGCTCCACTCTTAGCCAATATACCTTTATAGCTAAGCTTAAGCCTATCACCTTCTGCGTCAAGAAAAACACCCTTATTAGTATAATTATCCATATCTATAGCCAGATTCTCTTCACCAAACTCTGTCATCAATTCACCGCATCCACACGCTGTACATGTTACTGTATCTTCATTTGCTCCAAAAAAGCCCATTTCAGCCATAGTTTTATTACCTCCTGTTTATTTGTTCGATTATATTTTACTCACTATTTTAAGAATTATAGAGAAATATAAAAGCAACTCATGAATAAATTGAAAATCCATAGAACTTCCGTAATTTCAGGCCTTGGAGAATAAAGTCCAGACTTCGAATAATACCTTTTAGAGGTTAGTAATAACTCTTTATGTAAGAAATAGGCTTTTAAGAAATTTATTACAAAATTAAATAGGGACAGTAAAATGTCCCTACCTTTATACAGTTTAAATGTTAGCTTTGTAATCCTAAAGCAGTATCTGCTGCTTTCATATCCACCCTGATCTGTTCCTGGGGGTTGTATGCATGGTAATATCCTTTGTCCATCATGTAATTGGTAATCTTTTCATGGGTACTTATTGCGGTGTCCAGCTGCCTGCGAAGGGTATTTCTAACCTCCGGTGACGCAGTTTCCGCTAAAGCCCAGGAAATGTTTTTAATACCCTGTTTTGTTGCAAGCAAAAAATCCGTTGCTATAACCTGATCGGTCATATTACCCATACCTGCTATGTTCTGTATTACGTTAGTCATATATTCACCTTCTTCCTCTAATTATGTTAATTATGATTTATTGAATATCTGCCTTTCCTATTGCTGCGCTTAAGTCGGATTTTCCTATCAAGTCGCGTAATTCCCGTATATGCTCTTGTGTATTGGACAAATCTTTTTGCATCATTGATCTTAACTCCGGGTCCGAAACCAATCCGGACATTGTAGCAGATTTGGTTGCACATACATTTTTAAATGTCAGAAGTTCATGAAGCTCAAATGTTTCATGTGGCGCAATTCCCTTACCTTCCATTTTTTCACCTCCTTTTGCTAAACAAAACTTCAATCATTATTATCCACATAGATAAGAAGATAATACCATCATAGATTTAGCAATATTTTGTATAAATTTACACTTAGTGTATGGGCAAAAATTTCTATTGTTAGAAAAGAATGATTTTACTATATGTGCTAATAATAGAAATTATCAAATGGATACAAATTTTACACATATGCATATAAATGAGGGAATAATATGAGATTTTATCAACTACTGCTAATACTAAAGAATAAAATATTAAGGCTGGAAGTTATATCTGTATTTTGGGCGGCTGCCATATTGACCTTTATACTTCTGATTAAGCCCATAATTGGTGTTGCCGATAACGGAGATTTTGGAAGAATTATGGGACCTGCAGGTCTTGAGCATATAGCTGAGGACTACCGGGATAAATACTTTGGATATTTTAACAGAGAGTATAGGATAACTCCACCTGCTTCATTATATGGAAGCTATTTCTCAACAGAGGTATTTTTGGTGAAACTTGCCAAAATGCTTAATTTTATATTTCATCCATATAATGATATATTCGATATAAGGTTTTTATCTGTTATATACTCTGCTATTCTTCTAACAGCACTGTATTTGATAATTAAAGTCAATAAACCTAAAGCGCTGGCAGGAGGTATTGTTTTAGCACTACTTTTAACCCTTATATTCACTGATATAGGCTATATTTCATACTTTAATTCATTTTACGGGGAAGCATTGTCCCTTACATCATTTCTTTTGGTAATAGCTTTGGCCATGTGTTTGATAAAGCAAAAAACTCCTAAGACCATCACTCTTATAGGATTCTGTCTGGCAGCACTTCTTTTGACAGGTGCTAAATTACAGAATGTGCCTATAGGTATTATTCTATCAGTATTCAGCCTACGATTTCTTTCATTAAGGAAGGACAGGTTGTGGAGAAGCACTATTATCACTTTTGCCCTGTTACTTGTTTTGATATCGTTCAAATCATACCTGTCGGTACCGGAGAATATTAGAGTATGTAATAAGTACCAGTCGGTTTTTTTTGGAGTACTTAAGGATTCTCCCTCTCCTGACAGTGATCTTAAGGAACTGGGAATAGATAGGGCTCTCTCTGTTCTTGCCGGAACAAATTATTTTATGAAGGAATATCCTATCAATATTAATGATCCATGGCTTATGGAAGAAGTTAACATCAATATAAGCCCTTTTAAAGTATCATTATTCTATCTAAAACACCCTTTAAGATATCTTGAAAAGCTGCATATTAGCGCCAAACACGGATTCAAACTGTTACAAGGCTTTGGTAGCTTTGAAAAGTCAGAAAATAAGGGATATCGCAAGGTCGCTGAGTCTTTCAGATTCTGGAGCGATTTTAAAATGAATGTACTGCCCCACTCACTTATACTGATTGTAATGCTTTTTCTAGGTTATTTTACTGTGTTAATGCTTAAATGGATTCGTGCCGGCAGTTTATCGGAAAAAATACACCTGGAAATTCTTTTATTAATCGGTTTAATTGGAATAGTTCAGTTTATTATCCCCATAATAGCTGATGGCGAAGCTGATCTTAGCAAGCATTTGTTTTTATTTAATATGTGCTTCGATATTATATCTGTTATAGGTGTTACCTTTATAGTAACCCTGGCTTCCACCTATTTAAAAAGACTTTTTAACAGCTCAATTCCAAGATTGCTTCATCCCAAATAAAGTCTGTCTGATAGCGCTAATATTCTAGAATAAATAAAGAGGGAAGGTCTTAAGATTAATTTATGAAAAACAGTTTAAGAATACTAAAACCATTATTCGCACAAATTAAAGCAGATAAAAGTGCCCTAACAAAGTTATATATTCCTCTTGCATCCCTGGTTTTTATCCTTCCTATGGCACTTAACCTTTATTATTCCCCTAACGTCTATTTTACTGTGGCCGGTTTACAGATAGCCTTTTCTTTACTATTAATCTTCACCATCCTGTTTGCTGCATATTTATTTATTAAAGGCAAGCTTAATATATCTTTCTTTCCAAATATGGTAATGACAGTGGGTATAGGCCTTAGGATCTGTTATACATTATACACGGGAGCAGGCACCAGAACATATGATGTATATAGGGACAGTTGGGGACACCTTGATTATATAAAGCATATAGCCCAGAACTTCTCCCTTCCCACGGTTAATGAATGCCAGACATACCACCCTCCTGTTCACCATATTATTTCTGCATTTTCACTAAACCTGGGAAAGCTTTTTACTTCAGAGGAGTTTATCCAGCTTAAATTCATTCAGTTAATAATGGTCTTATTAAGCAGTCTGACTTTGATAGTACTTTACAAAATCCTAAAGGA
>JBMOLK010000240.1:0-6820 GCA_049325575.1 Bacillota bacterium
GATATTATAAACAGATATATTTATTTATAATGTATAAATAAATATATCTTATGTAGATTTTTTATATTCAGGAAGTAGTTTACATATTTACCCTGGGGGATATTTTAATGGGTTCATTTGATAAGGTAAGTTTGATCAAGGACGTTAAAAAGGCAGTAAGTGACAGTATAGACCTTAGAAAAGATATTTCTGATAACGAAATTAAAGAGTTAATTACAAATATTGTGTTTGAAACATCCAAACAGCTTTACCTGACCACATCTGAAAAGCAGGATATTATTGAAACGGTTTTCAACTCCATGAGGCGTCTTGATATACTCCAGCCGATAATTGACGACAAGTCTGTAACAGAAATCATGATTAACGGGCCGGATACTATTTTTATAGAAAGAGACGGCAGAACATATAAACTTGACAGCGGCTTTGAAAGCCGTGGGAAGCTTGAAGATGTAATACAATCCATAGTTTCAAAGGTAAACAGAAGTGTTAATGAAGCTTCGCCCATTGTTGATGCCAGACTAAAGGACGGATCAAGGGTAAATGTTGTGCTTCCGCCCATAGCACTAAACGGGCCCATTATGACTATAAGAAAGTTTCCGGAGAAGCCTATGACTATAGGGCAGCTTCTAAAATACGGCTCACTTACCGAAGAAGCTGCAGAGGTTCTTGAACGTATGGTAAGAGCTAAATATAATATTTTTATCTGCGGGGGAACCGGGTCCGGTAAGACTACGTTTTTAAACGCACTTTCAAACTTTATACCCAAGGATGAGAGAATAATAACCATTGAAGACTCTGCAGAACTTCAAATTGTCGGTATAGACAATATTGTTAAGATGGAGACAAGAAATGCAAATTCCGAAGGTAAAGGTGAGATTACCATAAGAGATCTTATCAAGTCTTCTCTTAGAATGAGGCCGGAGAGGATAATTGTAGGGGAGGTTCGCGGCGCTGAGGCGCTGGACATGCTGCAGGCTATGAATACAGGCCACGACGGTTCACTTTCTACGGGACATGCCAACTCCACCAAAGATATGCTTTCAAGGCTTGAGACAATGGTACTAAGTGGTGCAGCCCTGCCTTTAGAAGCCATAAGACAGCAGATCGCTTCAGCCATAGATATTATGATTCATCTGGCAAGAATCAGGGACAAGTCAAGAAGAACCATGGAGATTACTGAAGTTATAGGCTACAAGGATGGGGAGATACTGCTTAATCCTATTTTTGAATTTGTTGAAGAAGGTGAGACAGAGGATAAAAAGGTCATCGGACGCTTAAAAAGGACAAGCAATGAGATGGTACATAAAACTAAGTTTAAGATGGCAGGTATTTCTGATAAAGTCTAAGGAAAGGGAAAACTAAGATGAATAGTGAATCGACAGTACAGAATGAAGCTGTTGCTGCAAATAATTTTAATAACACAGACTATAATGTTTATATCATGTCTTTAAAGGAGAAGATTCTATACACTCTCCTTGCGGCTTGTGTAATATTCGGAGTTGCTTTTGTATTCTATCAGAACTGGATTATATCGGCTTTAGTAAGTCCGATTGCCCTGTTTTACCCAAGGATAAAGACTGGAGATATAGTTGAAAAAAGAAAAAATGAGCTTAACATACAGTTTAAGGATATGCTCTACTCTCTATCTTCCTCACTGACAGCCGGAAAATCTGTCGAAACAGCTTTCAGAGATGTTTTAAAAGACCTGGAAATAATATATCCAGACCCTAATACAGATATTATTAGAGAAGTGGAGTATATTATAAGAAAGATTGAAATGAATGAGACGGTTGAGTCTGCTTTGGAAGACTTTGCAAAAAGATCCCATCTTGAAGATATTGAAAATTTTGTAGATGTGTTTTATACAAGTAAAAGAACTGGTGGAAATATTATTGAAATAATTAAGAACTCATCAAATATCATAAGTGACAAAATAGAAATTAAGCAGGAAATACATACTATGCTTGCTCAAAGGAAATTTGAACAAAAAGTGTTAAATGTGCTTCCGATACTGCTGATATTGTTCCTGGCTGTAAGCTCCGGTGACTATATGTATCCTGTTTTCCATACCGTTCTGGGTAGGATAATAATGACCGTTTCCATCATACTTCTTGCAATAGCATATTTTATATCAAAGAAGATTATGAATATAAAGGTTTAAGGAGAGTTGTTATGCAGGTTAATTTGGTAATGCTCATTATATTTTGTGCAGTGCTGGGACTTAATGTTTTGTTTTTTCTCCTGTCACTAAATAAATACAATGATTATATCGAACCACTTAACGAGAAGGATTTTAAGCTAAAGAAGTTTATGCCCATGGCGTTTTTTATCCTTGATACCATAAAATATAAGTATAGCAGCAAATATGACAGGGATCTGCTTACAAAGATAGCAGAAATATACGGTGCCAAGTATTCCTACTACTATCTTCAAGTGCACTGGGCAAATAAAATAACTTTTGTACTTTTAGCTCTGGTGTTTTTAGCCTTGTTTGGCGTAAGCGGAAAACCTGATATAGGTTTTGGCGTATTTGCACTGATTGTCATAGTTGTTATAATATATGTAACCGATAACGAACTTAATGAGAAAATCAAAAAAAGGCGTTTGTCCATCCAAATGGATTTTCCCGATTTTTTAAACAAGCTTATTCTCCTTATTAATGCAGGAATGACGGTTCCAAGGGCTTGGGAGAAGGTTGTTGCGGACAATAAAAAAAACAGGGTGCTCTATGAGGAGCTAAGTCTGGTAGTGGCAGATGTGCGCGGCGGTAAATCGGAAATCAATGCATATGAAGACTTTGCAAAGAGGTGCAGGATACCTGAAATAACGAAATTCATTTCTGTGGTTCTGCAGAATATGAGAAAAGGTAATGCAGAGCTTGTATCAATACTAAGGCTTCAGGCAGGGGAGTCTTGGGAAATGCGAAAACATGCGGCAAAAAGGCTTGGTGAGGAAGCTGCCACCAAAATGCTCCTTCCCATGATGATAATGTTTTTAGCTGTACTCATTATTGTAGCAACACCTGCTGTTATGGCCATGCAGGGAATATAGAACGGAATTTTGAGAGGGGGTGAAGGTAATGATGTCATTTTTAAAGAGGTTTTTAAAGGAAGAAGACGGTATAAGTACGGTGGAAATAGTTATAATTATAGCAGTACTTGTGGGTGTAGCAATCTTATTTAGAGGTTACATATTCAAGTTTGTTGAAGATGTGGTGAAAAAAGTGTTCAATTCTGATAAGATTGAAGATCCTTATGCATCACCAGCAACATAAGCAACATGATTTAGTAAAAAACCTTAGTAGATTCAGGACTTGTCCGAAAGTTCTTGGATCTATTTTTTTGTTTAAATAAACTAAAGAATAATGTGGTATAAATAAAAAAGCCAATATAGTGAAAAATATATGTAAAGTATTCTTTTTAAGGAGCAGCTAAATATGGCAGGCAAGTTGGAAAGAACATACGGCAAATTTTTTAAATATATACTTTTTGTTATTAATCCGTTCAAAAAAGCTGTAATGCGGACAGAGTGTACTATTCACAAGTTTTTAAATGCTCAGGCGCTTGAAATACTTAAAAACGATAACTACCGGGACGCTTACAGCTTTTTCAGTGATTACATTACTGACCTGGACAGGGGAGTGGTATGGGCGGACCAGGATCTTAAAAGCTCGGATCATTTTTACAGTCCTATCAAGAAAAAAGGCCTGTATGGGAACAGTAACGCCCTTGCACTGGCTGTCAAATATTACGAAGAGGCAAAAAAACACTGGTTTCTTAATGATTTAAGCAAGGCCATGTTCTATCTTGGAGCGGCAGTTCACCTTGTACAGGATATGACTGTGCCCCAGCATGCCAATATAAGGCTTTTGGATAGCCACAGACAGTATGAGAATTTTATTAGAAGGACATATCAGAATACCCCACGGTTTAAAGTATATAAGGGCGGTTATTACCTTGACAGTATAGAAGAGTTTATTACCTGTAACGCCAGGAATGCAATTAAAATATTTAAAAGACTAAAGCATATTGAAAACGATAAAAAGAGATACTATACCATTAGCAAATTCACTCTTCCATTAGCCCAGAAAACAACAGCGGGCTGTTTCTTAAGATTTTACAGGGACGTGTCAAAGCGGCCTTAAGAGAAGAGACCTAAGGGGTGCATACTCTTTTTTACCCGGGCTTTATAAAGAGACTTGATACAATCCGGATAAAATATAAATAATGCACCCGGAAACGGTATATGCCTTCTACTAAAATTTTATATAGGAGTTTCCGTCCAACGGTATAAGAGCCTGCAGCGGCGGATTGCCTCCGGCAATACCTACAGCATAAACTGTATAGAATCTGTCTGCCTTAAGGGTGATATTTGGAACATATAAAATCTGCTGTCCCGTACCTGCAATTCTGGCGTAAAGAGTGTATGTCCCCGGGTTTATCGGTACATAGTCAGTGACTTCCCTGTACTCCACATCCTGAAAAACCGGACTTCCTCCAGATAAGGTTATATCCACACTTGGTGCGTTGGGTGAAAAGTGGACAAACCTGACAAGAACCCTTCCTGGTACAGTAGGTATTACCGGGTCGTTTACAACCTGCAGGCTTAATTGTGGAACTAATCCAATAGCAGCTGCAGTCTGTATGGACCTTTCGGGCACTGTTATTGAAGTATTTAAAACAGGATTGATTTTTTGCCCTGCCGGATAGATTCTGACATTGTATCTTCCGGGCGGTACCGGTAAATAATTTGAAAAACCCCTGTAGGATAGGTTCCTGGCAATAAGTATGTCGTTTGCATAAATATCCACTGCTGGAGCATTTGGTGAAGCGTGAAGAACCCTAATATAAGAGTTCATGTTTACTCTGTGAAAAGCAGGGACAAAAGGATTAATAAATCCAAAACTTAACATAATATTTGCACCTCGCAATAAAAGTATTCAATAATAATATATGAAGCAGATTGCAGATAAGTTCACATAATATCGTATACTGGTATCAAATATGAGAAATACACCCAATTCTATTTGTTACCTTGATAAGTATTTCATAATTATGTATATTATTATTAGATAATAGCTTTAGTGTCACCGGGAGGAGCTTTTGAACAGGAAATTGACTCGAGGTAATATATACGGGCACATTAGAAAGTACTGGCCGAACTATCTATTTATAGCCAGCGTCATATATCTGACATCGAGACTAATGGCTTTATGTCAGTATACCATTTTTGCCCTTTGTACATCGATACTGTTTTTTCTCTTGCTCTTAGGGGCCAAATATTCACTTGCCTCAATTCCTATGAGGTATTATTATTCAATTTGTGCCTTTGCAGTATTTATGATGACACTGCGCTATTACAATATAGATATTTTCGGCTTTAACAAGGTGGCTACTTTTCTTATAATTCTCTATGCCTATCTTATGCCTGATATAATATCATCCAATATTATAGGACTGATAGTATGCCTGCAGTATTACAGTTATACAGGGCAAGAGCCCCAATACTATATTACGGGAATTATACTGGGATCCATCATATCATCTGTAGGTTATAGTGTAATATTCAAACTTGTAAGACATTTGACAAAGGAAAGAAATAAATACCAGGCAATGAGTATAACCGATTCCCTTACCGGAACTGCGACCCTCAACTACACAATTGAAGAGGGGCAGAAGTATATAGATCAAGGGCATGGTGTAGCTGTTTTAGTAGTAGACCTGGATCGTTTCAAACAGATTAATGATACTTACGGCCACATGATAGGCAATAGAGTGCTTATACAGGTAGCAGAGTTTTTAAGGAATGAATTAAAAGGCTTAAATAGTATTTTAGGAAGACTTGGAGGAGACGAGTTCGTAATTGTTGTCAAGGATTATCCCTATGGAGAGGTTGGGCAGCTTGGTGACAAGCTTGCAAAAGCTATGAGGGAGAAGCACTTTAAAGTAGATCCCGACATTGACCCCATAAAGCTGTCGTTTTCTGTAGGAGAAGCTTATTGCAAGCCGGGGACTTTCACATCGGTTCAAAATCTCTTGCATAAGGCAGATGTGGATATGTATCGTAACAAATATGATAATCAAAGAATGAATATTCTTACTGAAGTAAACCTTCCAAGACTTACAGAGGAGGGAAATCAGCTTTTATATGTTTTGGCTGAAAAGGATATGTATACATATGTGCATTCGGGGTATACGGCCCAGTACGCGGCAATCATAGCAAAGGATCTCAACCTGTCGGACGAAATGGTTGAGGCCTTGTATATTGCGGGATGGCTTCATGATGTGGGCAAGACACTTATCTCCTGTGATATTATTCGCAAGTCAAAAAAGCTTTCAGAGGGTGAATATTCTGTTATAAAACAGCATGTCAAGTATGGTTTGAGCATTCTGGAAAGCATAAAACTTCCGAAGGTAGTATTAAACGGAATAAAGTATCACCATGAGCGTTGGGACGGAAGCGGATATCCTTTTGGGCTGTCAGGTGATGATATTCCTTTGGAAGCCCGGATACTGCAAATTGCAGATGCATTTTCTGCAATGCGCATAAAGAGACTCTACCGAAATCCCCTGTCAAAAGATGATGCCTTAAATGAGATCATAAAAAACAGCGGTACTCAATTTGATCCCCATATCGTAGTAGTGTTCCTTGATTCTGTGAAAAATGTCGCATAAATACTGTGCTTAATACGAACTTTGTTATTATATCATAGGTTACGTTACGAGCATGATGGACGTTTGATTATAGTCTTACTGACGTTTTAGTTTTTTGCATATTTATCGGTGTAATAAAATATCAAAAATGTATTAGACCAGATTTA
>JBMOLK010000241.1:0-6745 GCA_049325575.1 Bacillota bacterium
ATAGCAAGACCTATAGGAAGGAGTATTTCATTGACCCTGGAAATTACTTCAATTCCCTTTCCTACTGCGTAAGAAGCCACAAGTATAACAGATATAATATAAATTAAAATTGGTGCCTCAGGATTAAAGGAAGTTACAAAAATTTCCCCCAGCTGTTTTGTTACCATGACTGTAACCATGAATACATAATACAGGAATATAAACCCACAAAGCTTTCCAAGGGGCTTTCCAAGTATGTCACAAGAGTACTCTATAAAGGTCTTGTCAGGATGTCTTAAAGCAAGAGCAATAAAAATATTAACGATTACTAAAGATGAAATTGTGCCGATTATTGCCGAAATCCAGGAGTCCCTCTCTGCTTCCTGCGCAACAAAAGCCGGCAGAAAAACATCAGCTGTTGCAATTACCAGCGTTATAATCAAAAACATAAACTGTAAGGAGGATATCTTACTTTTTGCCGATTCATCAGTTATAGCTGCTGTTTTACTCACACAGAACCACCCTTATACCTTATAGTTAAATATATCTGTGTTAGTATTTACTTGCATTAGAACTATTATTCAATCCTTTTGCCAAAAGGTGCAATAGCTAAAGCTGCCAACTTCATATGCTGTTTGCTAAAGGGTAAGCCTATAATTGTTACAGCCAAAATCACAGCAAATACAACATGAGTTAGTGCTATCCATATACCTCCAGTGAGTATCCACACAATATTCATTATTGTTGAAAGGCAGCCCGATGAAGATTCACTGCTCACAATTTTCCTGCCAAAAGGTACAAGGCCTAAATAGGAGAGTTTTATGCACTGGATACCGAAAGGCATTCCGACAATAGTCAGGCATAAAAAAATGCCCCCTACCAGATACTCAAAAAAGATAACCAGCCCGCCCCCCAGAATAATCCATAATATATTACCCAAAATGCTCACAATTAACCCTCCTGTATTATCTATGATAACTATCTATAAGGATTTATGAAATTATTTCCAACATAGATATTATAGCATAAAATACATTATAGAAAAACATCTTATTAACCGGGTAAATTATTAATACCTTTAGGACAAACCTTCATACAAATTCCACACACAGAACCCCTTCCAATATGCTTGAATTTTTGATTCATATAATCACTGCACGCCTTGGCATCAATAATTGAACCTCTCCCGCACCCCTCTACCCAGCATTGCCCTGTTAGAGCCATAGCCGGACAGCTATCTACACAGCGTCTGCACTCTTTGCAATCTTCCCCTAAGACTTGTCTATCTATAGGAAGTTCCATATTAGTTAATATGGTCCCCAGTCTAACCCTTGGGCCATATTCTGAACTAACAAAAAGGCCGCTCTTTCCTATCCATCCCAATCCTGCCATTACTGCAGCAGTCTTATGAGGGAAAATTCCGGAATATTTATCCTCCTGGTCGTTTACAGTCTGTGATGCTGGAACTGCCAAAACCCTGTATCCTCTTTCCTGTATCAGCAGCAGTCCTCTTAGCGTTACCTGGTCAATCAGCGTATTTACAGTTCTATAGTGATGAAAGTATGTGTAAGTGGGCTTATCGGTTATCTCATCAACTATATAGTCAGATAACCTTACACCAACAGTTATAGCATATTTTAGCTTCCTAAGATTTTCCGGAAGTCTGTCTTCAACATTGGAAAAACCTACAAAAGAAGCCCCCCAGTCCATTAGTTTATTACGTAATTCATTAAAAAATTCCATTTGAAGCACCTCTTTTTAAGAATTTTAGACTCTATTTGTTTCGGGCAATATAGCATACCTTTTGTTACTATGTTATAATACAATTTAATATCAGCAGTTTCAAGGAGGTAAGCTATGAGTCTTGGCAATAATAGAGAACTTGCAGAAAACAAACTTATTCTTCTTTATATTATAGATAAGGTCAATATGCCAATAAGTAATTTACAGATAACCAAGCTTATTCTTGAGAACAAATTTATGAATTATTTTATGCTCCAGCAGCTGCTTGATGAACTTTGCAGCCATGACTATTTATTGTCCGAGGCTATTGACAATAAGACTTTTTATACTATAACTGCCTCTGGCAAACAAACCCTGGGATACTTTACAAGTCATATTCCTTCCGGGATTAAGACTCTTATTGACAGCAGCATCTCGGGCATAAGAAGAAATATAAGAAACGAAACCTTTATCAAAGCAGATTTTACTCCTGAAAGTGAAAACGAATTCATAGTTTCGTGTCAGGTCCGAGAGGACAACTTCACTCTTATCGACTTAAAAGTTGCTGTAGGAACCAAAAATGATGCACGTGAAATTTGTGAGAATTGGAAAAAACATTCGCAGGCAATATACAGTGAAATAATTGAAAGTCTCATAAAAAGAAGAGAGTAAGGGATGGAAAAACAGCTCTACCCCTTACCAGCCTTATATCTCGTTTGTAATTTATAAAGTCTTAGGGAAGCACTATTACCTTATTCTCCCTTGATTCCTTGTATAAAACAAATTTGCTGCCTATAATCTGTACTATTTCAGACCCTGTAAGGTCTGCAATTTCATTGCATATTTCGCGTGTTTCAGCCAGGGCATTTTTCAGTACTGTAGCCTTGACCAACTCTCTAGCCTCTAAAGCATCGTTAAACTGCTTTATCATATTGTCATTAATTCCGCCTTTACCTACCTGGAATATGGGGTCTATGTTATTTGCCAGGCCTCTTAGGTAGCTTCGCTGTTTTCCAGTTAGCATATAAATTCTCCTTCTTTTAGCTTTTAAGTAAAGTAAAATTTAGTAATATCAAGAAAGTTCGTGAAGATAAAATAAATAATAGGGATAGAATCTTCTATCCCCACACACTCCTATACCTCAACTTCTTTTCGGCTTTTTCTTCTATGGACTTCATAACTTGGATGTCCCTTTTTCCATCCTGACCTGCTCTTTTCAATAACTTGGGATGTTGCCTCTTCATTCAGTACAAAGTCATTCTTCATGAGACAAAAATAAGCTGCACTGTCAGTTTTACAATTTCCACAATTTAAACATTCCATAAAACTTAATATTGCCCCTCCGTTTATACATGCGATTTATTATATATGTATATTTTACAATACCCAAAGTATGTTTGTCCAGTAGTTCTTTTTGTATACATTGTTAACAGCAACAATCAGAGGGCTTATTGGATAAGGGATATGATATATTATTACCTGAAGTATTCAAACTCCAGATCATACATTTTTACCAAATCTCCCTCATTAATTCCCATGTCTTCAAGAGCATCTACTACGCCTTTTCTTTTTATAGACCTCTGAAAATACTGGAGGGATTCATAGTTGTCGAAATTAGTAGATGCTACCAATTTTCTAACCCAATTCCCCTCAACAACATAGGCATCATCTTCTTTGTGAATTTCAAAGGCTTCTTCCTCTTTTGCAGTGTATACCGCTTCTTCTTCCTGATCATTAGCCAGTATGGTATTAGGAAGCTCTTTTAGTCTTTCACCTACATAATACATCAGTTCTCTAAGGCCTTTATTAGTTCCGGCAGAAACCGGAAATACCTTGTATCCTTTAGCTTCAACTGCCTCTTTGAATTTTTCCAAATTAACCTCTGCACCCGTAATATCCATTTTGTTTGCAGCAACTATCTGCGGTCTTTCAAAAAGTACAGGGTTATACTGCTTAAGTTCTTCGTTAATGATCTCAAAGTCGCTGACAGGGTCTCTACCTTCAGAGCCTGAGACATCTACTACATGTATTAGAAGCTTTGTTCTCTCCACATGTTTTAAGAACTCGTGCCCCAATCCTACTCCTTCATGAGCACCTTCAATGATTCCAGGAATATCTGCCAGCACAAAGCTGTTGCCTACATCAAGGCTCACAACTCCCAGATTGGGGTCTATTGTTGTAAAGTGGTAATTTGCTATCTTAGGCTGTGCAGCAGTCACCATGGATAGAATTGTGGACTTGCCTACATTGGGAAAGCCTACAAGGCCGACATCCGCCAAAAGCTTCAACTCCAGAATGGCCCAAAACTCTTCACCCGGGTCTCCCGCTTTTGCAAAGTTAGGAACTTGCCTTGTTGGTGTGGCAAAATGCTGATTTCCTGCTCCACCCTTGCCGCCTTTTGCAATTATGGTCTCTTCACCGACCTTGACAAGATCTGCAACAATCCTGCCCGTTTCTTCATCTTTTACAATAGTTCCCGGTGGAACCTTAATTATAAGGTCTTCTCCACCTCTTCCCGAGCAATTGGAGCCCCCTCCATTTTGTCCGCCTTCAGCCTTATAATGCCTTTTATACCTAAAGTCCTGCAAGGTTCTAAGTCCCTCATCTACAACAAAAATTACATCGCCGCCTTTTCCACCATCTCCCCCATCGGGGCCACCCTTGGCTATGTACTTTTCCCTATGAAATGAAACCGCACCATTTCCGCCATCTCCGGCTTTAATAAAAATTCTGGCACTATCGATAAACATAATATTTCAACTCCATAACATATGCTATATAAGTTTATTATAATTAGTATTACACATATATAAAAATTAAATCCCGGTTTTAACCGGGATTTTAATTTTTATTATGCATTAACGATGCTTACTTGTTTTCTGTCTTTGCCTAATCTGGAGAACTTAACCCTTCCATCTGCTAGTGCAAATAATGTATCATCACTGCCTATACCAACATTTACACCCGGATGAATTTTGGTTCCCCTCTGTCTAACTAAGATATTACCAGCCGCAACGAACTGTCCATCTGCTCTTTTTACTCCAAGTCTTTTGGATTCACTATCACGGCCGTTCTTTGAACTACCAACCCCTTTTTTGTGGGCAAATAGCTGCAAATTAACCTTAATCATCGGTTACACCTCCTCTTCTAAAACCGATACGTAATCCTCATATGTTAATTCAATCTGTTTAAAACCAACAACTATAGTTTCAAGTATGGTCTTTACTTTTTCCTTCTTTTCCTCTGGAATATCGGTAGGAACGGAACAAAGCATATACCCATGCTCAAAACCATAGTTCCTCTTTAATCCGGCCAACTCATCAAGAGCATTTATACCCATAAACGCAACTACTGATACCGCTGCGCAAACTAAGTCTTTACCCTCTTCAGCAAAACCAGCATGGCCTTCTACAATATATTGCCAAATAAATCCTTCTTTATCTCTGACAACACTAATTTTAATCATTAAAACTTCCTATGCATTTATCTTTTCAATTTGTACTTTTGTATATGGCTGTCTATGGCCTGTCTTTTTCCTATAACCTTTTTTAGGCTTATACTTGAAGATTATAACCTTCTTTTCCTTACCATGGTTCAACACTTTAGCACTAACTGTTGCATTTTTTACAAATGGAGCTCCAAAATCTACATTGTTCTCTTTTGCAACTGCAACAACTTTATCGAAAGTCACAGAAGAACCTTCATCACCTTCTATCTTCTCAATAAAGACTACATCTCCTTCATGAACCTTGTACTGTTTTCCGCCTGTTTCAATTATAGCGTACATATAACACCTCCCTACCCAGTCTCGCCGGCAAAGGCAGCAGCAATATTAAATATTAACTGCATTTATTAAGGCCTGCTCCGAGCGGCTACCACGATATTTTAACACACGAGGGAGTCTATGTCAACCTCTTTTATTTTCATTTCCTCATGCTTTACTTCAGTGGAAGCCTTTATTACTATTTTTTTATTAAAAGCATTCTGTATTCTTGCAAGGTTTCCGTCATTCTCACCCATCAGCACTTCTGCTACCGTAGGATGAACCTCTACCTGAATTGCATTGGCAATAGTTTTTGTAAAGTACTTGCTTATTTCCTTCTCCACATTTCTCGCAACAGACTCGGCAGATAATATCTTTCCGGTTCCGTCGCAGTACGGACAATCATAAAGTACTGTTGACGCAAGCCCCTCTCTTACTTTTTTCCTTGTCATTTCTATAAGACCAAGTCCGGTCATTCCAACTACCGTAGTCTTTGTCCGGTCCTTTTTGAGGGCATGCCTTAAGGTTTCTATCACCTGCCTCTGGTGTTCAGGTTCGTGCATATCAATAAAATCAATGATTATTATACCCCCAATATCCCTAAGTCTAAGCTGCTTTGCTATTTCCTTTGCTGCCTCAACGTTAGTTCTAAGAACCGTATCCTCCAGATTATTGACTCCTACATATTTCCCGGTATTAACATCGATAACGGTAAGAGCTTCCGTTCTTTCAATTATCAGGTAACCACCACACTTTAACCAAACCTTTTTCGCCAATGCTTTAGATATCATAGAGTCAATTTGATAGTGCTCATACAAGTCAATATTCTTGTTAAAATACTCCACCCTAAGCTTTAAAGCAGGCGAAATCATTTCAACAAGCTCCAGTACCTTATTGTATTCCTGCCTGTCATTTATTATAAACTTATCAATATTCCAGGTAAACATATCCCTTACAGATCTGTAAACTATATTAAGATCCTTGTGTATACAGCGCGGGACTGGGCCGCTTTGCTCTTTTTGTTTTATTTTATCCCATAATTTGACCAGGAAATTTATATCATTTTTAAAGTCCTCTTCTCTTTTTCCTTCCGATACCGTTCTAACAATCAGACCCATATTCTTTGGTTTAATCTTTTCTGCAATTTTCTTAAGCTTTATTCTTTCGTCCTCATCCTCTATTCTTCTTGAAATACCTATATAGTCAGCATTTGGCAGCAGTACCAGCTGCCTTCCCGGCAGAGTAATATGGGTAGTTACCCTGGGTCCTTTGGTTCCAATA
>JBMOLK010000242.1:0-6704 GCA_049325575.1 Bacillota bacterium
CCATACCGAACACGGTAGTTAAGCTTCTTAGTGCCGATGATACTTGGATGGAGACGTCCCGGGAAAGTAGGTCGCTGCCAGATTTATATCAAGGCTCTATGGTTAATATCCATAGGGCTTTGTTGTTTTATCCACATTTATTATATAAAATATAATAGAGTTGTTAATAAAGTATGTTTACTTTATAGTATAATGTGTATAGATCAAATGGGGGAGTGGATAAAATGAGGTTTATTCATGCTTTATCTTATAAGGGCGCAGATTTTTTAATGAAGCAATTGAATGAAAATCACGAGAAAAGAAGAGTTTATTATTTCGGATTTCAAATAGTAATCGGTGGCATTGTGAAAGGTTTGCTTCTACTTCTACTAGCCCTTATAACCGGGACTTTGCTTCCATCTATTACTATAGTACTTATTTTTTCATCGCTAAGAACAATAGCGGGTGGTTATCATATGGATTCTTATGGTAAGTGTATTTCTGTCTCAATTGGGCTTTTTATAATTGCAGCAGTTATATCAAGGTATACATATCATGTTTGGAATATATACGCTATGTTAACTTTCATATTGCTAACATTTAGTTTTGCCTTCATTTCTATATTAAAATGGGCTCCTTCAGACAATCCAAACAGACCAATTACAAAAGAAGATGAAATTAAAAAGTTTAAAAGACTTTCCTTATTATATATCTTTATTTGGCTTTTAGCAGTTTCAATAGCTTTATATCTTAAGTTAGACATGTATGTACTGGCAGGGTGCTTTGGAGTTATATTGGAAGTGTTCTCCATAACTCCCTTCGGACACAGGTTTTTTGATTTTGTAAAGAATGGGATAAATGTTGTTAAGAGTTAAAGTGTTTGTAGTGTGGTCTTTGTATACAGGCATATTTATTTGGATATAAGTGACTAAAGTGTGTATTTAAAATACATGTTATTAGGATTATGTTATAGTGCATTATATTTTATTATTAAGGTGATTTTAAATGAAAATAAAGATAACTATAATATGCATATTACTTTCTATAGGTGCAATAATGGTTTGTTTGTATAAAACAAAAATAGAAAATATTAAATTTAATGCAGATGAGATTTATCGTGTAAATATTATTGGATGTGGGAGTATAGGGTTAAATACTGATGATAAGGTTAAAATAACTCAAGTAGTCAAATATTTTAATTCTATAGTTTACTATAAAAAATCAAAGCCCCAAACTCATAATAATAGTCCAGAAGCTAAAGTAGTTTTTTTTGATAAGAATGATAAAATTTTAGACAAGATTGAATTTTATGGAGATTTAGTAGAATATCATAATAGTCAGTATAGAGTCATACTGTTTATGGATTATGATAAACTCGAAAATTTATGTAATAACTAGAATTTACCATAAGGTAATCTATATAGTAGGTTTAAATGAATTTGACTGGAAGTTAAGTTATTTTAAATTAACAGATGGTGGCTTAGAAACTAAGTCATCATCTGTATTGTTATAAGAGCAGTTTTAAAGGAAAGGTATAAACAATTTATCCAATAGGGATAAGTTACTTAAAGGTTGATTTAGTCCTTTCTATCCAATACATATATTATTTCACCCAACAACCTTTACAAAAAGGGGCTAAAGTATTAAAATTATTTAAAGTATCGCATTTTAAACTTTTAATAGGTAGGTAAGTATTTTGAATAAGAATGAAATGATAAAAAAAATAAATGAATTAAAAGAAGAAAAGAATGCTGTTATAGTCGCACATAACTATCAGGTTGATGAAGTACAGGAAGTGGCCGATGTTATAGGTGACTCACTAGCTTTAAGCAGGTATTGTGCAAATAGTGACAAGAAGGTTATTGTATTCTGCGGAGTGCATTTCATGGCTGAAAGTGCAAAAATACTTTCACCCGAGAAGACTGTACTTCTTCCGGAGATTGATGCAGGATGCCCTATGGCTGATATGGTGACAGCCGAAGCATTAAGGGAAGAAAAGAAAAAATACCCCGGGGTAGTTGTTGTTTGTTACATCAATTCATCTGCTGAAGTAAAAGCAGAATGTGATATTATCTGTACATCTTCAAATGCTGTAAAGGTAGTAAAGTCAATAAAAGAAAAGGATATATTATTTGTTCCCGATCAAAACCTGGGTAGCTATGTTGCCAAGATGGTTCCCGAGAAAAACGTTATCTTGTGGAGCGGATTCTGCATTACACACCACAGGATAAAATCACAGGAGATAGACAAAGTAAAGGAGCTTCATCCTGATGCCTTGCTGCTTGTACATCCTGAGTGCCAGAAGGAAATTGTGGATGCTGCAGATTTTGTTGGAAGTACAAAGCAGATCATAGACTACGCTGCAGAGTCTAAAAACTCCAAGTTTATAATTGGTACTGAAATGGGAGTCATGTATAAGCTTAAAAAGGATAATCCAGATAAGAGCTTTTATTTACTTTCCCAGGGTCTCATATGCCCAAACATGAAGAAAACCTCCCTAACAAGCATATATAATTCGCTAAACGAAATGAAATATGAAATAGACCTGGATGAGGACATAAGATTAAAAGCAAAGAAGGCATTGGACAGGATGCTTGAGATCGGCTGATGCCATACCACTATTGCTTGAATTTACCTTAAGGGGGAAGTAATCCATCTTGGATATTAATAGATATCTTGTAGATTTTGATACAAACAAATTAATGGTAGAGTATCATGATGTGGTTATTATAGGAAGCGGTATTGCAGGAGTTTATACAGCTCTCGAGATACCGGATAATTATGATATTGCCATAATTACAAAGGAAACTTTGGAAATGAGCAACTCTGTTCTGGCGCAAGGCGGCATTGCTGTATCGCTCGATAAGGAGGATTCTCCCGAACTGCACTTTAAGGATACTATCTATGCAGGTGCAGGTCTTTGTGATGAGAAGAGTGTATGGGTACTTGTGAATGAAGCGGCGCAGAATATAGAGGCGCTATGCAAATTTGGAGTAAATTTCGATAAGAAAAGTCACAATGAACTAAGTCTTACCAGGGAAGGAGCCCACAGCAAAAACAGGATAATACATGCCGGGGACACTACTGGCAAGGAAGTTTGTGACAAGCTGATATCGGTAGTAAGGACAAGGAAGAATGTAAAGATAAAGGAAAGAACCTTTGCAATAGATTTAATTACAGAAAACGATGTTTGTAAGGGTATTATTGCTTATGATGAAGATAAGGGCAACTATAGATTATACCTATCCAATATAGTTGTATGTGCTACTGGCGGTTTTGGACAAATTTACTCAAACACCACAAATCCCGAGGTTGCAACAGGGGATGGTGTTGGATTGGCATATAGAGCCGGTGCGGAGCTTATGGATATGGAATTTATACAGTTTCACCCAACAGTTCTCTTTCACCCGGAAAACAAGAGTTTTTTAATTTCTGAAGCTGTTAGAGGGGAAGGGGCATTACTTAGAAACCTTCGCGGAGAAAGGTTTATGCCCAGGTACCATGAGCTAAACGAACTTGCTCCAAGAGATATTGTTTCTAGATGTATTTTTAATGAGATGAAAGAGACCAATTCAACATATGTATACTTAGATATTACCTTTAAGGATAAAGAATATTTAGAGCACAGGTTTCCAAACATTTACAAGACTTGTCTAAGTTACGGCATAGATATTTCAAAGGATTATATTCCTGTGGCTCCTGCAGAGCATTACTGCATGGGAGGAATACGTACCGATGTGTATGGACGTACAAATATCATAGGCTTTTATGCCTGTGGAGAGGCTGCCTGCAATGGAATACACGGTGCAAACAGGCTGGCAAGCAATTCACTTCTTGAGGGATTGGTGTTCGGCCATAAAATAGGGGATGAAGTATCAGATATATTTTCAAAAATTAAAGTAAAGCAAGATAATATCAATCTTAGAGTAGAGACCAATTATGTAATTAAAGATATAGATTTGAATTCAATAAAATCAGACATTCAAGAAATAATGACAAAGTTTGTAGGAATTATAAGGGACAAGCAGGGCCTTGTTAAAGCTAAGGAAAAGATTGATGAATACTATTACACTGTAAATAACATGAAAAATACAAGCTTAAGTCATTTTGAGCTTCAGAATATTGTTCTCTTATCGAAGCTAGTGGTTGAATCGGCTCTAGAGCGTGAGGAGAGCCGGGGGGCACACTTTAGGTCGGATTTTCAGAAAACTGACGATATAAATTGGAAAAGAAATATTATAAAAAGAAAAATTTAGTATATACTAAGAAAGAGGTAAGAGAATGCTATATACTTCAGAAGTAGATAGAATTATAATAAATGCATTAAAGGAAGATATACCGTCAGGCGATATTACTACAGATAATATTATAAGTGAAAATTCAGTATCAGAAGCGTTACTTATATCAAAAGATACGGGAGTGATAGCAGGACTTGATGTTGCAAAAAGAGTTTTTGAGCTGCTGGATGATAAAGTGGATTTTAAGAAGATGATTGAAGAGGGACAGACTGTCAAGTATGGGGACATAATAGCCAAATTAAAAGGCAATACAAGAGCACTTTTAAAGGGCGAGAGGACAGCACTTAACTTGCTTCAAAGACTTTCAGGTATTGCAACAAAAACAAGACAGTTGGCTGATAGGATTAAGGATTTGCCTTCTAAGGTGGTTGATACAAGGAAAACTACTCCGGGACTTAGGATATTGGAAAAGTATGCAGTAAGAATTGGAGGCGGATACAATCACAGGTTTTGTTTATCTGATGGGGTATTGATAAAAGATAATCATATAAAGGCTGCAGGTGGAATAATAAAGGCTATAGAATTGGTGAGAGACAGAATACCGCATACAATAAGGATTGAGGTTGAGACGGAGACAATAGAACAGGTTTTTGAGGCATTAAATGGTAAGGCTGACATAATAATGCTTGATAATATGGGACTTGACAAAATGATAGAAGCTGTTAAAATAATAAATGGTAAAGCTATTACGGAAGCATCTGGCAATGTAAATTTTGATACAATATACGATATAGCTTCTACCGGAGTCGATATAATTTCTGTAGGCGGTCTGACACACTCTGTAAATGCATTTGATGTAAGTATGAAAATCAGTTAAAGGTAGTGTCGTTAAATAGCATTTTATTATTAAATGAAGTCTATTTTCAGTAAGCCGGTTTTCCAAAATGTATACTAAGTAAAGATGTAATGACGACTTGTGGATAAAACGAAAAGATATCCACAGTTAATTCACATTGTGCAGGTTACCATAAATCCAATGTTGTAAACACTGCATGTTATAAGGCTTTGGGCCTAATTGTATAAAAAAAGATATCCACAGGCATGTGGATATCTTTAAGCTTTTATGGAGTTTTAAAGTCATTATGATAACAAGTCTGCTTAATTACTTACAACAGCAGGATATGGCAAATCAACATTCAGCATTTCGTATATACGTTCAAAAACTCTTTTGTTATTGAGAATTCCTTTATGATTTGGTGCCTCTAAAATGTTGCCGTTTAATAAATTATCCACAGTAAAATTATTTTCACCAATATTAAATATTTCAGTCTTTATATTCCAATGCTCAAGACCTGCACTTTCTACTGTAACAACTTCATCATATTGGCTTAGAATATTCCCAATCTGTATAGAATTATTAAGTCCGTCGTTTATCATGTCATGGAATGAATTGGTAAATAGCTCACTATCAGGTATCAAATCGCGTATAGACTGGTCATTAAAGAAATTCTCTCCAATGGAAGCAAGGTGTGAACCTCGATGAGGAACTGACAGAAAAATTATCTTGTTTATATCATTATTTTTTAAGTATTCCTCACTCGAGGAATAATACCTTGTAACCAATCCCCCCATACTGTGGGTAATCAAGGTGAATTTGTTTACAAGCATTCCTTTATTTAAAAACTCGGATTTTTTCAATTGCATAAAACTCTGCAAATCTCTTGAACCCGGTATCACGCCCGCTCGTGAATCATAGCTAAGTGCACTGCAGCTGTAGCCTTTTGAAGAAAGATAATCACTCATATTATCAAACATATCTACATTTTCCTGGTATCCGTGCACAAAAATAACGGGAACAGGCATTAAATCAAACTTGACAGAATAGTCCTTGCTGGTTTTATTTATTCTGGCAGTGACGATAACAGAAGAATTTTTACGGTCTGGGTCCAGCTCGTAATAGTTCGGAGGAACGTAAGTAACAATGCTTTCCCCAAATTTGTTTGTACTTGCATTTTTGGGAAAAACCATTCCCAGATTATCATCTATAGAAAAATCTATTTTTGCATAAGGTATGGAAACACCATTTTTATTTTTCACTTCAGCTTTTAAATATACCTTGTTTGAGGATTCAGAAGAAACAGTATGGACCTGACTATTGACCAAACTTAAATATACTCTTAAGTCATTTTTATCATAAAAAGTAAAGTAAAAAAAATTATATATAGGCTTCATATGAAGCATTATAATTAGCAACACTATGGATATTAGAAACAAGATCTTAAATTTGTGAACTTGAAACACAAAAATCAATCCTTTATAAGAGAAAATAAAATAAGTAATCCTGCGGATAATAAATAATTGATAAGGCTTATATTCATTATTAATTATAACATCTAAAATATACATTATAAATATGAAGAAATAAAAATTAAATGGTAATATTTGTTGCTATAGATATAAATGTATTTATAGAATAATTTACATAGA
>JBMOLK010000243.1:0-51510 GCA_049325575.1 Bacillota bacterium
AAGTTAACCGGTTTGTAATAACTAAAACACTTGAGCAAAGAGGGTACACGGTTCATGTTGCATCAAATGGGAAAGAAGCCATGGTACAATATGAAAAGGAAATCTTTGATCTTATTCTGATGGATATCCAAATGCCTGATATGGATGGCTATACACTAACAAGTATGATACGAAGTAAAGAAAGAATTACAAACAGACATACTCCTATTATTGCTTTATCGGCTTATGCCATACCTTGGAATAAAGAAAAGAGCTTAGAAACAGGATTGGACTATTACCTGGTTAAACCAGTGTCCACTGAGGCACTTTTAAAAATAGTAAATGATTTTATTCGAAGAACGACTGAAGATGGAAATTTAAATGAACCTATAAAAGCTAATTTGGATATAGAAAAAGAATTTAATGCTGCGGAAGTTTTCAGCAAACTGAATAACGATATGGATTTTTTTAGGAATACTGTTGAGCTTTTTAAAGCAAATTGTTTAAAAAGTTTATCTCTTATGAGAGAAAGCATTATTAATGAAAATAGTGCAGATCTTAAACAAATAGCACATTCATTTAAAGGCATGGTTACATACTTTAATGCAAGTAGAGCTGTACAGTTGGCTGTGATGCTGGAAGAGACAGGTAATACAGGTGATTATATAAATGCCATGGATTTATACGTATCTCTTGGAGATGAGATATCACATGTTATAAATAAATTGAATGATTTTATTCAGGAGGCTTGATTGCACATGAAGATTATGATTGTTGATGATCAAAAGATTTTAAGAGACTGCATAAAATATATGATTGAACATAACAGTGATATTGAAGTTGTAGCATGTGCATCAGATGGTAATGAGGCTTACGAGCTATATAGAAAGTATTTGCCGGATGTGATTCTAATGGATGTGCTGATGCCTGTATGTGATGGTATTGAAGCAACAAAACGGATTAAAGATGTGAGTAAAGATGTTAAGATACTAATACTTACAACATCAATTGATAATGAGAATGTTGATATTGCCATAAAAAGTGGAGCAGACGGTTACATATTAAAAAGTATTGGGGCCGAAGAACTTATATTGTCTATAAAAGGTGTTTATGCCGGACTTGATATTTTTCATAAGGATATTTATAAAACTACTTGTGAATTTACAGATGATCAACATGAGAATGCAAGTGTAGATAGACCTCTTGAAGTTAATGGCATTAACATTATTTTATCAGAAAGAGAACTTAGAATTATAAGGTTTGTAGTTGATGGCAAAAGCATACAGGAAATTGCAAAAATACTCTTTCTTGCTGAAGGAAGGGTTAGAAATATAATAACAGAAATTATTTCAAAACTTATGTTAAAGGATAGGGCTCAATTAGTTGCTTTTGCTTTTAAGAATAAATTAGTTTAACAATTAGTTTTGTATAATACATAAAGTGAATTTTTAACATTTTATGTGAAAAATTAAGGTTTTCATGATGTGAAGGTTATGTTTTCACAATAAATATGTGATATATAGCCTTTAAATTTATCTTATTCTTGTATAAAATTATGTTAATTAGTTATAATTAAAGAACTAAAAGCTTTTCATCAAAATGACCAGGGACTCGACTCAATTTCTATAAAAGTAATCCAAAAATCATAGAACATTTTAATAAAATTACTTTGGGAAGCAGTTGGTAGAGTACTATGTTCAGTTATAGAGAGCATTGGAATCACGGTTGAAGTTACAATAATACTAATGATAAAAAGTAGGTGGATACTGTGGTTTATGATCTATTTTCTAATATTGCAATTGTAGTGGCCTTTTTATTTGTAGTTGGTCAGGTTTTTGGGAAATACCCAATAGATAATAAATTGCCTTTACGGATACAGGTGGTTCTAGGTGTTTGTTTCGGTGTATTGGGAATCATTCTGATGCTTTATTCAATTGATGTTACTTCCACAATCATTGTTGACATGAGGAATATTTCAATTATAAGTGCAGGAGTCATAGGGGGACCTCTGGCGGCAGTGGTTGCTTCAGTCTTAATAGCGGCATACCGGGTATTACATTTCGGTGTCACCAGTGCATCAGTTACAGCATTGATAGTTGCTGTGGCAATGGGGAGTGGATGCGCATTTATCAGTAATACAAAAGTTTCAAGGTTGAAGAAGTTTTCTTATATGCTGATATATGCTATAACTATATCCTCCACCGCATTTATCTACCTTATAAGAGATTTTCACAAGCTGTTGGTATTGTTTTCCTACTATATTCCAATAACGTTTTTTGGGATATTGTTGGCTTACTTTGCTGTAGAATATATTATTTCAAAACAAGTTATTGAACGGAAACTAAAAAAAACAAATGGAGAAATTAGTGATATCTTGGAGAGTATACAGGATGCTTTTTTCACACTGGACCAGGACTGGAAATTTGCTTATGTCAACAAAAAATTTATTACAATGCTTTCCAGCTATGATAAAAAGTTTAGTGATATACTGGGGAAACATAGCTGGACTATATTCCCCAGAGAAGCATATAAAGATTTCTATAGCGAATTTAGTAAAGTAATGGCTGATAAAGTGCCTGTTCACTTTGAGGGTTATTCTCAAGTTACAAACCGATGGTACTACACAAACGTATATCCTAAAAACAATGGGATATCGGTCTATTTCCGCGACATCACGGAACAAAAGCAAGTATCGCAAAGATTGATTGAGAGTGAACAAAGATTCCGGTCTTTGGTAAATTCAATTAATGATGTTGTATATACTCTGGACATGAACCAGCAGTATACAAGTGTATTTGGAAAATGGCTGAAAAAGAGTGGGTTTGAAGAGGAAAATTTTATTGGGAAAACTTCAAGGGAGATCTTTGGAGAAGAATATGCAGCCGCCCATGAAATGGCCAATACAAGGGCATTAAATGGAGAATATGTAGTATATGACTGGTCAATTAATACTGAAAATGGAACAACCTATTACCAAACATCATTATCTCCAATAAGGAATTATTATAACAAAATCATCGGCATCGTAGGGGTTGGAAGAAACGTAACTACCTATAAAACAATGGAAGATTCTTTGCGTGAAAGCGAAGAACGTTTCAGGGCAGCTTTTGAATATGCTGCAGTTGGAGTGGCACTAGTAACAATTGAAGGTAACTATATAAGAGTAAATCAGCCGTATTGCAATATGGTGGGATATTCTGAGGAAGAGTTACAAGATATATCATTTATGGATTTAACCCACCCTGATGATGCCAAAGGAACCCATGAAGTTATGAAGAAGCTGCTAAATGGCGATATACCCAGTTTTCATATAGAAATGAGGTATGTTCACAAGAAGGGCCATAATATATGGGTACAGGTGAATAGTTCAGTAGTTCGTGATAGAGAAGGTAACCCCAAATATTATATCGCCCAGGTTCAGGACATTACCAACCGTATTATGGCAGCAGAGGAACTGAAACAGATCAATAACGAATTGATAGAGCAGAGGGGTGAGGCAGAGCGCCAGCGGGAAGAAGCCATGGAGGCCAATAAGCATAAAAGTCAGTTTTTGGCGATGATGTCCCATGAACTTCGTACTCCTTTAAATTCAGTTATAGGTTTTACAAATCGTGTAATAAAAAAATGCGCAGATGTATTGCCACAGACACAGCTTGAGAATCTGGGGATTGTAAAAGATGAGGCTCAGCATCTATTAGAGCTGATCAACAGCCTGCTGGACTATTCAAAGATTGAAGCAGGAAAAATGGAAGTATATGCAGAGGAGTTTGACTTAAAGGAAATTATCAATGAAGTATCAACCATGACCAATAATATTGCTGAAAGTAAGCATTTGAGGTATATACAGCAGCTGCCGGCAACGGGTGATATTATGATATACAGTGATAAGCTAAAGGTTAAGCAGATTTTAATTAATCTTATCAGCAATGCTTTTAAGTATTCTGAAAAGGGTACTGTGATACTTTCTGTTACTATTGTTAACAAATTCTACCGTTTAGAGGTGGAGGATGAGGGAATAGGAATATCACCTGAGCACCTGGAAAGAATATTTGACGAATTCCGCCAGGTTGATGGTACGTTTACAAGAAAAGTAGGAGGAACTGGACTGGGACTGTCAATTACAAAGAGGTTTGTTGAAATGTTGGGCGGAAGCATTGAGGTTCAAAGTAAATTTGGCATAGGAAGCAAATTTACTGTATATCTTCCTATCAGATATAGTGATAGAGCAGAGGCATAAAGATCTATATTTCCATAACCAGTTAAATTTAATTAAGTAGGTGACAGTTTATGATTAGAATTCTTGTTGTCGAAGATTATACTCATAATATGAGGCTTATTGAACAGATAATAAGAGATATTGATAACAATATCAGACTTTCAAAGGCTTATTCAGGTAAACAGGCAATAATTATGTCAAACGGAGAAGACTTTGATTTGGTGCTTATGGATATAGGACTTCCGGATATGGATGGCTTTCAAGTAAGAGAAACCCTAAAAAATAATATTAGGCTTAAAAATGTTCCTATTATAGCCATTACGGCTTATGCAACTCCAAAAGATGAGGAAGAATGCAGAAAAGTGTTTGATGATTACATTTCAAAGCCTTTGGATGAAGACGTTTTATGCAGTATGGTAATGAAATGGATAGGGGGCAAACTTTTATGAATTCAAGGGTGTTAATAGTTGAGGACAATCCCAATAGTGCCAAGTTATTGGGTGAGATTTTAGGTGATGAGGGGTATCAGGTTTATTCAGTTGACCAGGGTCTAAGTATACTGAATCTGGTCTATGAGATAAAACCCAATATTATTTTATTGGATATTATGATGCCGGAGTTGGATGGTTTTGAGATATGTAAACTTTTAAAGACAGACAGTGAAACCAAGGATATTCCGATTATTATGATAACAGCCAAAACCGATAGTAAAGATATTAGAATGGCACTGGAACTTGGAGCTTTTGACTATATTAAGAAGCCGGTAGATGAGGTTGAGGTAATAGCGAGAGTTCGGTCTGCCTTAAGATTTAAGGAATACCACGACAAGCTTAAGGAAATGACAATGAAAGATGGACTTACAGGTGTTTATAACCATAGGCTTTTGATAGAACTATTTGAAAAGGAGTATACAAGGCAAATAAGAAAAGGTGGTAATATTGCTTTTATCATGATAGATATTGATCATTTTAAAAGAATAAACGACACATATGGTCATACTGCAGGAGATATGATAATAAGAGAGGTTGCAAATATTTTAACTACTATGACAAGAAGAAGTGATATTGTTGGAAGGTATGGAGGAGAAGAATTTGGTATTTTTGTATCGGAGATAAACCTGGATAACGTGTATAAGTTTTGTGAGAAAATTCGTAAGAAAATTGAGGATTATGAATTTAATATAGGTGATAGGATTATTCATATCACTATTAGCATGGGTGTTTGCCTTAAAGAAGCATCTGATAATATTAGTTATTTAGATATAATAAAGATCTCTGATGCTGCTCTATATAGTGCCAAGGAAAATGGACGTAACAAGGTTGAATTAATCTCTAATACATACTGCTTTTATTAAGTCGAATACTTAATACTAAAAAAATCTCTTTTCCGGGGTGTTGCAGATGTTAAAAAGATTGGTTACTTCTAGAATTATAATTAAGGGAATTCCTTTAGAAAAGCCTAAGATTAACAAAGACGGGTTAGTTGAATTACGATTCAGAATTCCTATGTCTTTAACTATACCAAGAGGACTAAGTGATTTGGGAGCATCCAATTATATAGTGTATGTCAGCCCAAGGATGTGGAAAAGAATATCTCATAAAGTAAATGATGAGACTTGTTATTATATACAGGGAGAATTAAAGCCTAGTGTGTCAATAGATGGTGTTCCATTTATTGAGGTTGTTTGCTTTAATATTGATATTAAGATGATAGTTTAGTACCTTCTGCAAACGATGAAATAGCAAAGGATGTGAACTATGAGGGTTCTGCTGCAAGTTTTAACATATCTTCTGATATATATTCGCAGGACATACCATGTTTCCTAAGTTCAAAAAAGCTATCCAGAACGTATTCTTTATTAACTGAATTGACTAATAAAATAAGGTTTCTTTTTTCATTTTCTTTAAAATCATCAAATTTCCTGTCTTTATATAGTTCTCTTAATAGATCAAAAATAAGAGAAATATCTTTCTTGTCTTTTATCTCGTCCAGAATATCATCATCAATTGTATAAATATATCTATCAAGGTCTCCTCTAATTCCCCATCTGTCTAAAACCTCTTTCCAGAGATTTATGGCCTTTGAAAAATCACTATGCCATTTTATATATTTGGAAAATTCGTCAATGATATTACGGATAATCTTATGCTTTGATATACTGTTTTCTTCAATAAGATGGTCCCAATAAATCCAGAAAGCCAACCTTAAAGGTATGCTATTGTATTCAATAGGTAAAACACCAAGTGCCTTGTATATTTGTTTAAAGTCTGTAGATTTGTCTTTTTCCGACCATTTCTTTATAAGGCTGAATAATAATTTTGACTTTAAGACCGGTGGAGTGTTTTCTTCAATTTTTTTAATCTTTTCCCTTAGATTATTTAACTTTCTATTCAAAGGATTAACTCTGGTTAAAGGCCTTGGAATTTTTTCAGCTTCATTTATAGCAGAATTTAACTGCTTCCACCAGTTTTCCCAATTATCTATGAGACTCCTATCGCAAACCAAATCAAATAATTCAATTGATCTTTTAACTGTCTGATCATCCTGCATCGAAAGCCAGTCAATCCACTTCATAATGTGATCCCCGAAATTAGCTTTTGGACTTTTTGGTATGGAATCACTTTTTTTTCTGCTAAGAGAAGCATCCACCAGATAAGCATACTGGTATCCTTGCTCCATAATAAATTCATAAATTCTAGAGTCAGACACCCATAAAATAATGGATTTAATCCTTCTTTCACCAACTTCAATTGATAGGCGCCATAGTTTTATGATAATCTTTATACCATCCAAAGTACCCAGGTTTCTATAAATTTTATCTATATATATAGCGTTGTTATCCAGCCAGGATAAGGCTTCTTTGAATGTTTCCGGTTTTAAATGCGTAATCCACGAAAAGCTGTCTAAAACATGGGATAATGAAGGATAATCCCTTAAAAGTTTATAATAAAGCTTTTTATCACCATCCCCAAATTCAGGATTGATATGTGCAAGAGACTTAGGAAACGGCTTATCATTATGTATGGATGTCTTTAATATTTTCAATAGATCTTTGTGTTGAGCACTCCATTTGTCAACATCACCGACAATCTTAGGCAGAGCTTTTGGAAAGTCCCTTAAAAGTTTATTTATTGTGAAAGTTGCTTTGTGAATGTGATTCCTGGTTATGGTAATGATACCAGGTTCTTTTCCTTCAGGTTGTGAAATCCAACTTCCGTCAAGACCTGGGTAACCAACTAGAAAATCAAGATCTTTCTTTATAAACATTTTAGCTCGATTTATACCTTCAATAGATTTTTCGGTTTAAGCGGTCTCATTATTAATTCTCTTCTTCCTCTAAAGTTTCTCTGTCTTTAATTCTTTAAAACTTTTTGCTAATATAGTATATATCAAAATTTTAACATGGATGGTATATCAATTCAGTTTAGAGATAACGAACTGTAAAGATAAACATATAATTCGCTCCGCTAATTTGATACAAATGGCTTGCCTATCTTGTTTATCTACTTTTACAGTTCGATCTCTATAAATGAAACGAATTAATATATGATATTTACTTGGGGTATAAAGCATGTTGTTAACGGTACTGACGATAGTGTTTTTTATTATTTGCTACAGATTAAATAAAAAAGGCAGGCAAATTAGGTATTTTCTGCCTCTGTTCACGTTTTTATTGAGCACCTATTTATTGGCAATTATTCCGGTAAACTTTATGATTGGATGGTTAATAGGCGTAATAATGCCCGGTGTATCAGTTATCTTTGCACTTTTATATAGGTTTGTCAAGCTTAAATTACCGTCTCAAAGGATGATTAAAGTTCTATTGTTTGCTATTATCACAATTTCTCTATATACACAGTTATTTAACGGAATAGAGACCTTTTATTATAATCCCGTAAAGTATTTTCAGTATTCATTAGATATTACACACAGATATTATTATATACCTCCTAAAATCATCAGCATAAAAGGGAAAGGAGAAGACTATGTTTACTCGTTAACACAATATAAAAATTCGTTCTTATTTCCTGAAAGTATGACACGAATTGAGATATACAAAGGTAGGGCTTGCTATTACTGGGCAAAATGGAGTTTAGGGGATTTAGCTTATCTTTATAGGAGATACTTTTATAACAACGCTTTTATAGACTCACCTGTATAAGCATGTATTATTTATGAACTGCAAACCTCTTCTTACATCTCGATTTATGAATACGGGAAATAATTTATTATTTACGGGAAATATTCAAATTCATTGACACAAAAATGGAAAAATGGTACATTAATTAGGGGTTGCTTAATGAAAGTAAAACCTGCATAGATACTGGAGTTTAAGGGTGGTATATGATAAAATAGTGCATGAAAAAAGGTAGTTTGGGCCAAAAATACTTGCACTTTAGTGAGGTTAATTTCATGTACAAATATATATCAAAGAAAATTAAATTACCAGGAGATTTTTTCTTACCCTTTGGAGGAAGATTAAATCCAGACAATCGTTGGGTTGTTTTATCTACTATGATTCCTTGGGAAGAGTTTGAAGATGAGTATGCAAAAAACTTCAAAAAGACAAATAGAGGTGAAAAAGCGTACAACGTACGTGTAGCGCTTGGAAGTTTGATTATCAAAGAACGCCTTGGACTGTCAGATGAGGAAACAGTAAATCAAATATCAGAGAACCCGTATCTCCAGTATTTTTTAGGCTTTGAATCTTATACGGAAAAAGCACCTTTTGACCCATCACAGTTAACACACTTCCGTAAAAGATTTCCGGAAGATATGTTGAACAGGATAAACGAGAGCATTATAAAACGTGAGGACAAAAAAGATGATGGTGACGATGATTCTTCAAAAGGACCTTCGGGTGGTGAAGAGTCTAAAGAGAATAATATCGAAGTGAAGAACTCTGGAACATTGATAATAGATGCTACCTGTACACCGGCAGACATTCAGTACCCTACTGATATCAGATTGTTGAATGATGCCAGAGAATTGCTTGAGGAGATTGTAGATATTCTTCACGTACCTGATAAGGGAAAAGAAGCAAGGCCAAGAACATATCGGGAAAAGGCAAGATGCTCCGGTATATTCGGCGGTTACTGAAAATTACTGAAGCATTGGCTGATAAGAATGGGTTAACGCTACTCAAAAAGCAGCAGTACAAGAACTTACTAGTGATAAACGAATTGTACAGGCAGCAGTTGGAAATGTATGAAAAAAGGAATACAAGAATAGATGATAGGATAGTAAGCATTAGCCAACCACATGTGAGGCCAATAGTTCGAGGGAAAGTATCAGCATCAACTGAATTCGGTGCAAAAGTTGGAATAAGTGTAGAGGATGGCTTTGTAAGAAGTGAAATAATCAGTTGGGATGCGTTTAATGAAGGAATAACATTAAAAGAAGCGGTTGAAAGATACAAGGATAGAAATGGTTTTTATCCAGCTGTTGTGCAGGCCGATAAAATATACAGGAACAGAGATAACCGGGAATATTGCACAAAAAACAATATACGACTAAGTGGGCCTGGTCTTGGGCGCAAAACAGAGGAAGTAAAGAAAGAAGAACAGAAACAAGCATATCTTGACAGTTGTGAAAGGAATCAGGTTGAAGGAAAAAGGAAATATTCACTTGCAAAAATAATGACAAAGTTAGCTGGAACAAGTGCTACAACTATTGTCTTAAATTTTATTGTAACGAACTTGGAAAAGAAGTTAAGGCTTCTTTCGTGCTATTTTATAAAATACATTGAAACAATTATTATTGGGTATGAAAGCAATATTTTGTTTAGGTTTTTGAATCCAGAATCAAAATACTGCTTTCGTTAAGTAAACCCAAATTACAAATCATAAAGAATAAGTCAAAGATCTTTAGAATTGGCCTCGTTTAGGGGCTGCAATTTCCAATTTAATGGGTACTAAATCAGGGCAAATAAATTTATACTTGAAAGAATAAGAAATCATGCATGAACTCCTAAATATGGAATAAGTAAGTAAAAAAGTGTTATCGTTTTGTGTTTGGTTTAGACTACTTATGGGGTACAACAGTAATAGCATGATGACTTTTTTATATAAAAAGGAGAGAATACATGGACATAACTAAAATCCCATTTAACGAATTTATGAAAATCAGAAAAACGGATAAAGAGGGCTGTATTTTTGAAATCAATGATGAACCCCAATACTTAAACCATCTGGGAACAGTCCATGCCAGTACCCAGTTCGCTCTAGCAGAAGCCACCAGCGGTCAATATATGCTTGAAGTTTTTAAAGAGCATAGGGGAAGGAAGATCCTTCCTGTAGTCAGGGCTGTAGAAACAAAGTACAAAAAACCTGCCAAAGGCCGGATATTTTCCAGTGCTCATATGAGCCATGAGGAAATAGAAAAGGTAAATGAGAGTTTAAGGACAAAAGGTCGTGCAATACTGGAGGTTGTTGTTAAAATACACGACTATGATGATGAGGTAACGATGGTTTCTAAATTTACCTGGTATGTCCAATTAATAAACTAACATGGGAACTAAATTTTTTAATAAAGAGTAAATGATGATTGGAGGAATAAAATGAGAATACTGTTGATTCAGCCAAAGGCGCATAAGCTTATTAAAGGAATTGGCACCAGATTTAAACTTCCGCCATGGTCGCTTTGTGCAGTTGCTGCACTAATACCGGGAGAACATGATATTTCAATAGTTGATGAGTTGTTTGAGGATATCAACTTTGACGAAAAAGTAGATCTGGTAGGTATTACCGGCACTACCTCGGCAGTAAAGCGTGGTTATGAGGTTGCTGATGAATTTCGAAAAAGAGGCGTTAAAGTCGTTATGGGTGGAATACATGTATCTGCGATGCCGGAGGAAGCATTGGAGCACTGCGATGCAGTTGCAGTAGGCGAAGCGGAGTTGATCTGGGGAGACATTGTAGAAGATGCCCAAAAAGGAACCCTAAAAAAAATATACAAGGCTGAGACCTTCTTTGATATGAAGGGATTACCCAAGCCAAGATTTGACTTGATCAAATACCCTGAAAAATACACGATTTATCAATATGTACAAACGACGCGGGGCTGCCCCTATAATTGCGAGTTCTGTTCAGCCACTAAGTTCTGGGGAAATAAATACCGCTACCGTCCTATCGATGAAGTCATCGAAGAAGTCAAAACTCTTGACAGATCACAGCCTATATTCATTGTTGACGACCATATTGGTGCAAACCCCAATTATGCAAAAGAGTTGTTTGAAAAGCTTGCACCGCTCAAGATTAAATGGGCCAGCCAAACAGGTGTTAAGACTGCGAGCAGGGAAGGTTTTTTGGAGCTTGCGGCTAAAAGTGGCTGCATACTATTGTTTATCGGGTTCGAATCCATTAACGAAGACAGTTTAAAGCAATCAAATAAAAACCAAAACAACCCAAAAGAATATAGAAATCTTATTAAAAGGGCCCATAAGAATAGAATTCTCATTCAGGGAGCTTTTGTAATCGGTCTTGATAACGATAAGCCGGATGTATTCAAAAGACTGCACAAGTTTGTAGATGAAATGAAATTTGACTGTATACAGTTTAATATACCCTATCCCTATGCAGGGACACAATTACGTGAACGGTTGATCCGGGAAGATAGGATTACCTGCTATGATTATGATAATTATATCCTGGATGGTGTAAATTTCATTCCCAAGAACATGACACAGGAGCAATTGTTTGAAGGGTACAGGTGGCTTTACGGCAAAAACTGTTCCATATGGGCGCTGTTCAAAAGAAGTTTCAGGAAGATACTGCAAGGACAACTTTTTAACAGTGTTATAGCTCTAAAAATGAATCTGGGAACCAGACGGGGTTTTAAAATTATGAAAGAATACAGCAAAAATTATAACCCAATCCAATATCCAAAACAGGGACAGAGTGCCAATAATCCTATATCGATGTAATCTATATTGTATGGTACATATTGTTTAAGAGAATGTTTAGTTATAAGTAGTTTTTAACGCCAGCCCTATAAGAATAATGATAAATCAGTACCATAATCCCACTAACCTGCAAGGGTGATCTGTATGGATTGTGGTACTTGTATTTTTATGGGCTTTACATATTTCAACGATGCTGAATTTTCGGAGGTCAATGTATGCTTACAAATATTCATCAAAGCCTGGTTGATATTTTAGAGACAAGGCAAAGCACTAGTGATAAGGGAATAACTCATATTTATGGCGAGGAAAACGAGATTTACATTTCATACAGGGATTTATACCATAATGCCTTAAAAATTCTTTATACGCTGCAGTGTAAAGGTTTAAGTCCCGGGGATGAACTGATCCTGCAAATAGATGACAATATTACGTTTCTAAATGTGTTTTGGGGCTGCCTTCTTGGAGGGATTATCCCTGTTCCAGTTTCTATAGGAAATAATGATGAACACCGAAGGAAAATATTTAAAATCTGGGATGTATTAAATAACCCACATTTAATTACCGATGAAAGAGTTTTTTCAAATCTTGAAAAGTTTGCAGTAAATAATAGTTGGCAGGATACTTTCGAAAGAATCAAGGAGAAGAGTATTTTTATCGGCCAGGCCGGTGAAGAAACCGGGAAAGGCAGTGTGTTCCGTTCTAAGAAGGAAGATGTCGCCTTTATTCAGTTTTCTTCAGGTTCCACAGGAGAGCCAAAAGGTGTAGTGCTGACTCATGAAAATCTGCTGTTCAATCTCGAGGGAGTCATATACTCTTCAAGGATGGAGCAAAAGGATTCGTTTCTAGGATGGATGCCGCTAACACACGATATGGGAATGATAGGGTTCCACCTGCTACCGTTAGCTTTAGATGTAAACCAGTGTATTATGCCTACTGCTCTTTTCATACGAAGGCCAACCCTGTGGCTGAAGAAAGCCAGTGAGCATAAATCTACGGTTATTTCCTCGCCAAACTTCGGGTATGGGTATTTCTTAAACTATTTCAATCCCGAAACAGCTAAAGACTGGGATCTGTCTAATATTCGCATTATTTTTAACGGTGCAGAACCCATTTCAGTCGAATTGTGTGATAAATTTCTAGATCACTTGAAGGAATATGGCCTAAAGAGGGAAGCCATGTATACTGTTTATGGCCTGGCAGAAGCAAGCGTTGCCGTTGCTTTTCCCGAACCTGGAACAGTGTTTGAAAAAATAAATGTAGACAGACGCTCACTTAATATTGGACAAACAGTTAAGGAATTTGATGAGGGCAATTATTATGACAGTATAGTTTTTGCAGTGGAAGGATATCCCGTCAAGCATTGTTTTGTCAGGATATGTGACGAGAATTGTAACGAATTAAACCAGATGACTGTAGGGTTTGTGCATATTCGCGGAAAGAATGTTACCCGGGGCTATTACAATAATAAAGAAGCTACGGATAGACTGATTACCGATGATGGATGGGTCAATACCGGGGATTTGGGATTTATTAATACCAGTGGACAGCTTGTTATTACAGGAAGAGCAAAGGATGTAATATTTGTAAGAGGTCAAAACCTCTACCCTCATGATATAGAACGCTTGATACTTGATGACGGCTTAGGTGAGCTCGGGAAGATAGCAGTGTGTGGAGCTTATGATAGCGAGAGCAGCAGCGAGGAAATAATTGCTTTTGTTTTATTTAAGAAAAAGCTAGAGGAATTTGTGCAGACAGCTGTACAAATTAAAAATACCGTAAATGAGAAGATTGGGCTTCAAATAAAGCATGTAATACCGGTAAGGGATATTCCAAAGACAACAAGCGGGAAGGTGCAAAGATATAAACTGTCTGAACTGTTTCAGAAGGGGGCTTTTAAGGCCATTACGGACAAACTTGGTCAGCTGATAAGTGAAAATGGGAAAAAAGCGGATAGAAGTGCCGACAAGGTGGGCAGCTGCAAAACGCAAGTTCCGGTAAAAAATTCGGAGAGTATACAAAACTGGCTGGTTGAGAAAATTTCAACAGTTAAAAAAATTCTGCCAAAACAGGTCGGACTGGAAGAATCCTTTTCCAGTTTTGGCCTTGACTCTGTAAATGTTGTAAGAATTGCATCGGAATTAAGCGATTGGTTGGGGCGCGATGTTTCACCGACTCAAATATATGATTATGCTAACATAAAAAATCTGTCCCAATACCTGGGCGGGGAAGAAATTAAAAAGAACAAGGTAAGTTTGCAGCAAGATGCCTGTATTAAGGAAAAAGAAGATATTGCAATCGTCGGCATTGGATGCCGGTTCCCCCAAGCTTCCAATGCGGAGGAATTTTGGAACCTGCTGGTGGGAGGTGATGATGCTGTCACCGGAATACCCGAAGACAGGAGGTTAAATAGTAATGAAAGCTTATCATCGGTTGAGTGGCCCCAGTGGGGAGGTTTTATAGACCACGTAGACAAGTTTGATCCCCTATTCTTTGGCATTTCTCCGCGTGAAGCAGAAAACATGGACCCACAGCAAAGAATCCTTCTGGAAGTATGTTGGGAAGCATTTGAGCACGCAGGGATAAACCCCGGGGATTTAAAGGGAACATGTACAGGTGTGTTTATCGGTATTTCAAATTCTGAATATTTAGGTATGCAAAAAAAGTCACCGGATCTTCTAAATGCTTATTATGGCACTGGAAATGCTTTTTCCATTAATGCCAACAGGATATCATACCTATTCGATTTCCAGGGGCCAAGTATAGCCATAGATACGGCATGCTCCTCTTCACTGGCAGCGGTACATCAAGCGTGCAGGAGTATTTTGGATGGCGAATGTGAACTGGCTGCAGCAGGAGGAGTAAATCTTATTCTTACACCCGATTTGAATATAGCTTTCAATAAGGCAGGAATGCTTTCAAAAGATGGAAGATGCAAGGCTTTTGATGAAGCAGCTGACGGATATGTAAGGGGAGAGGGCTGTGGAGTGGTCATTCTAAAGCCGCTGCATAAAGCCCTGGAAGATAAAGATACAATATATGCAGTCATCAAAGGAAGTGCAGCCAACCATAATGGTAAGAGCAGCGGATTGACAGTTCCAAACGGGATTGCACAGCAGAACGTTATAAGGAGAGCCCTTAAAAATGCAAGGATCAAACCTTCAGAGGTTGGTTATATTGAAGCTCATGGAACCGGAACATCTCTTGGCGACCCTATTGAGTTCCAGGCCCTAAAGGAGGTATTTTTGGACGGACGTAAGGGTAACGAAAAATGCTATGTGGGTTCGGTAAAGACAAATATCGGCCATCTGGAGGCTGCAGCCGGTATTGCAGGCTTGATTAAGGCAGCCTTGATGCTTCGTCATGGAAAGATACCTCCACATTTACATTTCAAGAGATTGAACCCATTGATCAAGTTGGATAATACTCCCTTTAATATCCCTGTAAGCCTTACGGATTGGAGCTCGGAGGGAAGAAAAAGGATTGCTGGAGTCAGCTCATTTGGTTTTGGAGGGAGCAATGTGCATGTTGTACTGGAAGAGTATAATAGTTGCACAACTAGTGAAAAACAATCGCCAGGCGGCCAGAAGATTGTGGTTCTATCGGCAAATGATAAGGATTGTCTCAAGGAATATGCTAAAAGGTTAAGGGATAGAGTCCATAGACTTATAGATAAAGAGTGCCATACAAAGGGTAGTAGTGTTCCAGAGTGCAGCCTTGCCGATATTGCATATACCCTCCAGGTTGGAAGGGCGCATATGCAGGAGAGATTGGCTATAACTGTGACAAGTATCGAGGAACTGTATGATGAACTAAGCAGGTATTGCAGCGGTGAAAACAACGTCTGTAGCCTGTTGACCGGCAGTTGTGCCGGAAATAACCTGGGTGCAGATCACTTTCTTGCTCATGAGGAGGGAAATGAATATTTAAAGCTGCTTATTAAGAACCGGAATTACAGAATTATATCTAAATTATGGGTTTCTGGGCTTGATATTGACTGGGCGCTGCTGCATACAAACGGGGATAGAAGAAAGGTGGCACTGCCTACATATCCATTCAGAAAAGAAAGGTTCTGGCCCCAAGCGGATTTGACAGAGATGAAGCCGGTCCATGAAGAAAGTGAAGTTTTATTCATGGAAAAGGCGTGGAAGCGTTCGGCGGAAACTATAGATGGCAGCAATGAAGAAATCGGTACCCTTCTTTTTATTGTTAATGAAGGCACCAGGGGATTGGTGCAAAAAATCACCCTGCAGAATAAGGATGTTCACATTCTAAATGCCGGTGATTCACCTCAAGCATTAGGTTTTATCAAATTTGATAAAAACACGGTCCTGGTTGATTTATCAGATATGGGTGAAGAAAAGGCAAATACCGCATGTGAGCTTGAAAAACTTCCGCTTATACAGACTCTCATAAAGAGATATCTGCATGAGAAACTAACGATGCTGCATTTTACCCTGGCAAGACAGAAACCGGAGAATAACAAAATAAACCTCAAGGGGACTGTAATGGCAGGGTTTATTAGAATGCTCGGGACGGAGTATGGGAAAGTTTATGCAAAATCAATAGATTTGCTGCCTGAGGATTTAAATTACTTAAACGAGATAATATTGAGGGAAGTTAAATCCTGGGATGGTATCAGTGAGGTATGCTACAGAAACGGAGACCGGATGATACCCTATATGCAGCAAACTGCTTCAAGGTATTCTAAGCTTCCTGTTACCATCAGCACAGACCATTCAAAATACGCCAGGGATAAGGTCATAGTGATTACCGGTGGTACTAGAGGAATAGGATTGGAAATTGCAAAGCATTTGGTAAAAAAGGGAGTTACAAAATTAGTTTTAACGGGACGACAGGAGATACCTGACCGGGGACAATGGGAGATGCTCATTGCTTCGAAAGATTCCGACAGGGATATGGTGAGGAAAATTACACAACTAACTGAATTGGAGAAAATGGGTGCTAAGATACGTTTATACTGCGGGTCATTAGTTGGCAAAAAGGAGTTAAAAGAATATTTCGATGAAGTTCGCAAAGACTTCGGTGATATTATCGGGGTCATACACTGCGCCGGGTTGGTTATTCATGATAATCCTGCTTTTATTAACAAGAAGCTGTCTGATGTTCAAGCCGTACTTGAACCTAAAGTCAGCGCACTTGAGGTATTGCATGAAGTGTTTGAAAATGATCATCTGAAGTTTTTCGTTGTTTTTTCCTCAATCTCAGCAGTGATACCAGGTCTGGCTACAGGAATAAGTGACTACTCAGCAGCTAATTATTTTATGGATGCATTTGTTGAAAGTAAATTGAGAGATGGGTTCGGATACTATAAATCCATCAACTGGCCAAGCTGGAGAGACACGGGTATGGGTACCAAGGCGTCAGGTAAGTATGTGGATCTCGGACTTAAAACAATATCATTGGCTGAGGGGCTTCAATTATTTGACTGGTGTATTGAAGCTTCTCATAGCCCGTGTATATCAATTTTAAAAGTAGATGAACAAAAGTTTGAACATGGCGCTCTTCTGCAAGTGAAAAAGGATGTGCAACCTGTGACTGAAGAAGTAAAACCGGATACGGCAATAAAAGCGGAAGGTACCGGGTTGTCAGGTTATTTAAAGGAACTATTCTCGACTGAATTAAAAATACAACCGGATAAGATCAAGGAGGATGCAGACTTTAGCAGCCTGGGAGTGGACTCCATTATTCTTGCGGAGATGGTTAAGAAAATTGAGGAAAAACTTTGTATCGTTCTTGACCCCTCGGTTTTCTGGCAGTATCCGAATATAAAGGCCCTGGCATCCTTTCTAAGTGGTTTGTGTGATGAGCAGAAGATATTTACGGAAGTTCAAAACAATATGGATGAGGTTGTATTTCAAGGCTTCGCTAGTGAGAGAGAAACTGCCGCTACATCCTGTGATTTTGGCTCCATACCGGCCAAATCCCCGGAAAAGGCCAAAAAGATAGCAGTAATCGGAGTTGCATGCCGTTTCCCCGGGGCTCTTGATAAAAATGAATTCTGGAATAATTTGAAGGACGGTAAAGATAGTATTATAGAGGTTCCACCTTCAAGGTGGGATATAGGAGCGTACTTTCAGGAGGGCTTCTGCGAGGGTAAGAGCATGAGTAAGTGGGGAGGGTTTATAAATGGTATTGAAGAATTTGATTCTCAATATTTTCATGTCGACAAGGACGCTGCAAAGCAAACCGATCCCCTTGTAAGGCTCTTTCTAGAAGCAAGCGTGGCGGTTATAAGGGATGCAGGTTATGAGAAAGATGAGATTTCCAACAAAAGGGTAGGTGTATTTGCAGGGTCAAGGATATCCAGTTATTCGCAAAGGATACAGCAGCCCACAAAAGATACGGTTGTAGCTGCAGGCCAAAACTTTATAGCAGCACACGTATCCCATTTTATGAACTTGAAGGGACCAAGCATGGTGGTAGATACTGCATGTTCATCTTCGCTGGTCAGCCTGCATCTGGCATGTCAGAGCCTTCTTGCCGGCGAAACGGAAATGTGCATTGCAGGAGGGGTTGACCTGCTGCTGAATGAAAAAACATATATTTCACTAAGTCAGGCAAAAGCATTATCCCCCGATGGAAAGTGTCATACTTTCGATAAAAATGCCAACGGGTTTGTTCCGGGCGAAGGATGCGGAGCGGTTTTGTTGAAACCGCTTGACAGGGCCGTTTTGGATGGGGATAGAATTTACGCGGTGATTGAGGCTGCAGCTGTTAACAACGATGGTAATACCATGGGGATTACTACGCCTAATTTTGAAGCTCAAATTGAAGTAATTGATGATGCTGTCAATAAAGCCGGCATAAACCCTGAAACCATTTCGTATATTGAGGCTCACGGCACTGGAACGCTTATTGGGGATCCCATCGAGCTAAAGGCGCTTACCTCTGTGTTTCAAAAGTACACCCAACAGAAGCAGTATTGTGGTATAGGAAGTGTAAAGACCAATATAGGCCACTTGCTCAGTGCAGCTGGAATAGCAGGTTTTATTAAGGTTGTACTTAGTGTGTTTAATAAACAGCTGCCGCCGACATTAAACTGCCAAATACCAAACCCGAGATTTGATTTTTTAATGTCTCCTTTTTACATTCTCAATGAGTTAAAGCAGTGGGAACCGTTTGATCAGGTAAGACGTGCAGGAATCAGCTCATTTGGTTTCGGAGGAACAAATGCTCATGTTATCGTAAGTGATGTTCACTTACAGGAATTTCCCCTCTATAAATGTAGTCGAAAAGAGCTGGAACCTGTAACTTTCAAAAAAGAACGGCTGTGGATTGACAAGCCAAAAGCTGAGGGTACTTTGTCACCCGGCCATCAAGACATAGCAGCTTTAAAACTAAGAAGTAAAGAAGAGCATTCCTTTGAATTTGATTTGTATATAGGCAATAATGATTATATTGTAAGAGATCATAGGGTTTATGGTGTCCGGATTATGCCCGGAGTCACGTTTATTGATTTAGTATACAGAGCTCTTGAACTGGTTGGACTGGATTTGGAAAAAATAGCAGTACATAATGTTTTGTTTAAAAGCCCGATCTACACTTCAGAGTTGTTCGATAGGGAAGTGAGGATGAGGGTAGATAAGAATAACGAGAATTATAGTGTATTGGCCAAAAGTAGAAAAATAACTGCTTCGGGCCGGATAGAAAACTGCTGGGAAGAGAATTTCCGCTGTGAGATCCATCTCAACAACAAACTTTATAAAAAGCACATTGATGTAGACACTCTAAAGCTTAAGGCGGCTGAAACTTTAGACTTGGATGAAGCATACCTCTATGTAAGAAATGCAGGAATTGAACATTTTGAGTTTATGAAGCCATCAGGGAAAATATATCTGGATGAAGAATATTTACTAGCAGAGATAGAACTAAGCAAGCTTGGAGAAGAGTATGCAAAACTGGCATGCTTTCACCCGGCATTCATGGACTCGGCATCCATAGTATCATTCATGTTCCAGTATAAAGGCATACCGTATGAAAAATTGCAGCCTTTTATACCTATTTTTATCGAAGGCTTTCACGCAAATGCTAAGACACAGGAAAAATGCTATATATATGTACAGAAGCAGAATACAGGTGTGAGTTCGGACGATATGATGTACTCCACTGTGGAGATTGCCGATGCCAGGGGAGAAATTATTGCAGCCTTTAATAAGCTTTCAGCAAAAAAGATACGTACAAAGGATTTGATTACCAAATTGGAAGCAATTCAACCTGAAGAGAATACAAGTAAAAACCGTTCCAACTCTACAGAAGGAAAAGGTTTAGGCTCAAAACCCAAAGCAGCCTCAAATCCACTACTGCAAACCCTGCTGGAGGATTTGAAGCAAATGGTTGCAGAAACAGCCGGTATTCCTGCAGAAGGTATAAATATAAAGGAGGATTTCTATGAATTGGGCCTCAATTCTACAGATTTGCTGCAGCTGGCTTATGACCTTGAGAGAAAGATGGGTAAGACCTTATATCCTACTTTATTGTTTGAACATTCCACTATAGAGAAATTAGGCGAATATTTTTCAAATCAACAGTCTGATGTATCTTTAGTGCCTGTTATTGATAGTGATAAACAAGAAAGCAGACCGGAAAGTGAGGTTATGTATTTTTCATACTTGTGTGAGAAGAAGGAATTAACTGGGGGTGAAGAAGACGGTACCCCGGGGAAAGTCATGGTTTTTGACTGTGCCGACAAGGTTAGTTCTCATGTTGCAAAAACCGATAATGTTGTTCTGATTAAGCCGGGAATGGATTTTGATAAAACCGGTAAAAACACATACATAATCAATTACAAAAATGAGCAGCATTTTTTGAGCTTAATAGAAGATCAAATAAATAACGGATCGCTTCCCGGTACTTTATGCTACCTGCTTCCGGATTGTATAGAAAGTAGTGGATACGGGTTGGAGCATCAGGTTGATAGGTATTTGGAAGAAATATATCCCGTGTTTGTCTTGTGTAAGGCCATACACATTGCCAAACCTAAAGAACGGCTCAATATTTTTGCAGTGCACAAGGCAGCGGGCCATGGGCAAACTTATTATTCCGCCTTGTCCGGACTCTTCAAAAGCATGCATATGGAAAACAATAAAATGAGATTTAAACTTATAGAAACCGATATGGATTTGTGGGGGGACGACTGGGCAAAAGGCAATACTGCCATATTGGATATAATCCGCAGGGAAGCTTGCTTCAATAGCGAAAACCATGTGGAGATAAAGTACCTCAAAGACAATAGATATGTAAAAGTACTGAATCAGATTGACTTTCCGCTTGATGAGAGCACCATTGGGATCAGGGAAAATGGTGTATATGTTATTGCCGGGGGGACAGGCGGTTTGGGACTGGTACTTGCAAAGCATCTTGTGGGTTTAAAAAAGGTAAGACTCGCCCTCGTAGGTCGTTCGGAGCCAGGCAGGGAGAAGGAACAAACTATTTGTGCTCTTTCAGAATCCGGTTCTGAAGTGGTTTATTTAAAAGCGGATATAACCGACCTTGACAGTGTAAGGCGGGCTATTGAGGAAGTAATAGAAAAATGGGGTACTATTAACGGGGTAATCAACTGTGCCGGGATAAATATTGATAATTTGATCGGCAGTAAGAGTTTGAAGGAAATCGAAGCAGTAATACTGCCGAAAGTAAAGGGTACTGTTTATCTGGATGAAGTAACGGGAAGCCTCGACCTTGATTTCTTTATACTCTATTCTTCTCTCGTTTCTATCATAGGAAATATAGGGCAAAGTGATTATGCCTATGCGAACAGCTTTATGGATAACTTTGTTCAGGCAAGAGAAGCGCTTTGCAAAGAAGGAAGAAGAAGTGGAAAATCCATATCTTTTAACTGGCCCCTGTGGGAAAATGGAGGTATGCAGGTTGATGATCAAATAAGATCATTATTTTCAAATGTTTACGGTATCAAGCCTCTAGATGACATGCTTGGAATGGAGATATTTGATAAGGGATTAAATACTTCTCTAAATCAGGTTATTCTTGTACAGGCAAATTATAAGAAGTTTATGAATTTTATATGCAGCGGCAAGGTTGACCACAACGCGTCAACAGGAAGACGTAAAGATGAATGTAATGATTTGTTAAAGGATTTTGGAGATTCTCTGCGATGTAATGTTTACAAATCAGATAGTTGCGATATTGAAGTAATAGAAATTGGGAGCGGAACACCCATTTTGATGCTTCCCGCATTTGGCATGACAGCTTCCATGTGGTATTACCAGATAAAGGAGTGGCAAAAGGATTACAGGATGATAATAGTTCATTTGCCTGGACATGGAAACAGTAAACCCATGAAAGGCATTTCGCTGGAGAAACTATCACACTCCATAAATTGTATCCTGGAACAAATGGATATAAGCGGACCTATCCCTATGATTGCTGCTTCATTTGGGGGGATGCTGGCGCAGGACTTTGCATGCCGTTTTCCGGAAAAGCTATCTTCAATCGTACTTGTATGCAGCTTTAGTCAAGTAACAGATGGCTTTAAAGGCCTGGGGCTGGACGAAGTGCTAAAAGTATTTAATAATTCCGGAAAAGATGATTTGGTAAATGTATGTGGATCTGATAGGAATACGTATAATGAAAAAGAGCTAATTTATTCCGGGAGCCAATCAATGGACCCAATTGCTGCCCTGGCTTATTTAAAAGGGCTTCAGCACATGACCACCAGGGATATTGTTAAGGATATCAAGATGCCTGTATTGATTATTTCAGGTGCTTGCGACAAGTTTAAGGGGAATGTATTTGGAAGCGATGAAACAGATTTTCTGCTTAGTAATATTCAAGGTGCTAAGAGTATTATTTACGAGGATGCAGGACATTTTCCATATATAACCCATTATAAACAATTTAACACGACTGTCAAAAATTATTTAACGGAGCTTGGGGGGTAGATCCTTGTTCCTATCATTTAATAAATAACTCATTGCATTTTTATGTAATAGATGATATGCTATTAATGTTGTGGATAAATATGGTAGTAAAGCTATTTTAAAGGAGGTATATATCTTGAAAATATTTAAAAGATCTAGTGCTGTTGTAATAATAGTTATGCTGTTAGTTACTTTAAATTCCAATGTATTTGCTTTTTCATTAGACAATTGTGAATTTAATGTTGAAGGTAAAGTAGCATTGATTCATTTCAACCCTGTTCTTGGAGATGTTGATGCCAACCTGAATTCACTCAACACCTTAATACACGAGGCATTTGATAATGGTGCGAATATTGTTGTAACTCCTGAATTGTCCACAACAGGATATTGCATTACAAGACAACAGGTGATTGACGGTATGGGATTTTCCTATCCGTATCCACAGTTGGACAGTATACGCAATCTTGCTATCGAGCATAAAGGTTATGTTGTTGTAGCTTTTGCTGAAGTTACTCCTGAAAACGAAGTTTTTAACGCTGCAGCTGTGTTTGGACCGGACGGTTTTATACAAATCCAGAAGAAACGTACTCTTCCGCTGTGGCATGACAGCGGTAATATTCCATTTGATGTTATAACGACCCCATATGGTGACCTGGGAGTTTTAGTTTGCGCAGATTCATATCTCCCGGATATCTCCCGTATTTTAGCTTTAAAAGGAGCAGATATTATCGTTACACCAGCTAACTGGTGGGGACGTTATGACCAGGAGCAGACCTGGCAAATCCGTGCAAAAGAAAATGGCGCATGGTTTTTTGTGGCCAACCGATGGGGGTATGAAGTAGATAATACATACGGTTATATTTGCGATATGAACGATGCCCCATCTGCAGCAATAAGTCCATCCGGAGAGATCCTTCAGTTATACAGGGCTGAAGATGCTTTAGAACCCAAGGATAAAATCCTGTATCAGACTACTAAAGTACCTAGGTATCGAATTGGTACGAATGTTAATCTGAATTACTCGGTAATAAACCGCTCCCCTGGTTCCTATGGTGAACTGGCCAATGATTACTATCGACGAGACCATGGTTATCAACCGGTACCTGATTTGCCGACTCCAGGGGATATAAGAGTAGCAAGCTTGGCGTATAAGCCTTCTCCATATTCCGGGAAAAATATTGAAACAATAAAAAACTTGTGGGCAAATCAGGCTGAAGGTGCTGATGTTGTTGTTGCGCCAGGTCTGGGTATTACGAAAGAACCTGTTGTATCAAGGAATCCAAATTGGGATCAAGCTTCGTATCTGGTTGATCTGCAGGATTTTGTCAATACAAAAGGAATTTCACTTTTTGTAACAACGGTCAATGAACTGTCAGATAGGGGTTTTCATCAGTCCCTGCTCCTGGTTCAACCTGGAAAGAAACCTGAGCTAATTCAACAACTGCACGATGGAATCTGGACAAAGGGTAGTGGAAAAGCGCCTGTTACATTAGACTTGCTTGGAGCGCGTATCGGAATACTTACGGGACATGATGCTCTATTTCCTGAAGCGGTGACAAGCTTGGCAAAGTCAGGTGTAGACCTATTATTAATTTCATCAACAGCAGGAACAGATCTTGAGACAAATGAAATGAGAGGTCTTAACTACTACTGGAATATCAATTATTTAAAAACCTTGTGGAAAGTAAGAACAAACGAAGGAATGCATTTAGCTGCCTCTGATTGGACTGGAAATGGAATAATTATAAAAAACAGTGGATTTTCTATTGAGGAGTTGAAAGAGGTAAACAACTTGAACCAGATTGCAGCTCTTACGTTAAATTCGGGCAGTGTGCGTGGTAAATACTTAACTGATTATTACTCCTTTGATTTGGATGTACTGCTTTCTCCCAGTAATTGATAGAAGTAACTGCTACTGTTAAAAAACCCGTATAGGATATATAATATATCCTATACGGGTTTTTTACTTCAAATGATGATATAAAGCTATTAAGCCGGGTTTACTGGTTAGGATTTTATTTATGACAGCACGGTATTAAATTCAAAGGAATAATTAATTAAAGTGTACAAATATAAAGAGCATGAGGTTAATAAACATTTAATCATTTTCACAGTGCATAATATTTTCAATTATAGAACAAAACGCTAGGGAGTTTTGCTATAATAGTAATAAGATTTACGATCTGGTAAGAACTGTTCAAAAATAATTGTGTAGATGAAGATTTGATTATGGGGGGATGATTTGCTTGAGAATTTTACATAAATATTTAGTTGTTTTAGTGTTGTTTGGAATGTTAATGCTACATACTAATGTATATGCCGCTGATGCCAATTACCGTTTTAGACATAATGACCACGATGCGCTGATTATTGGAGAAATAATCAATGTGGATGAAAGCGGTATAAAGGTAAGGGTCGAGAAAAATATTGTAAGTGTAAAAAACCTAAACGAAGCATCTCCTAAAAAGCAGTTAAAGTTAGAAGAAGTTAAGGTTGTATCATCCTTTGGATATTCCGGCTTTTATAATGAGGATGGCAGCCATACAGTTGATCCTTCCTTAGGAGATTATGTGCTTCTGTCACTTGATAAGGCCGGAGCTGATTTTAAGATTGGCTGGGGAGCTTACAAAGTTGACAGCCTTGACTATAAAAGTTTATCTGTAGTATTGCCTGAAAACGCACATATGTGGACTAAAATGAATGCTGCCGCTGTTAAAGCCTTTGTGAACAGTGATGGGGAAATTACCGAATTTGGGTTTGATGGAAATATTAATACTGTATATGCCGGTAAAGAGAGAAGTATTATTTTCGATGGAAGTGCCGATGGAGTAACGGACGATGCATTAAACAGTGATAGAAAGACATTGGAAGACAAAAGCCAAGCAGGTAATGGGTTATCAACAGGAGTAATAGACGGCGCTGATGGTCCGACGGCAGTATTTGTTTCAGAAAATCCGATAAAAACCTTGATAACTCCTATTATTGCTTTTGCTGTTATAATTCTTGCCAGCGGTTTTGCTATTGGGTATATTGTTAAAGTAAAACGTTCAAAATGATTATATATACAGGAAACCGATACTTGTGAGTGACTTCCCTGGTATTTAACTCTATACCCCCTTTGGAGTTTTTCAAGCGGAGTTGAAAAACTCTACAAACTCTAACTTAGATAATAGTCTCATAGAATTAGGGGCATTATATTTTTTATTTATGTTTATGTTGTCCTTTATGGCAGGGTGTACAACACCAGATGCAAGTAAGGATAATGTGCAAAAGAAAATAGCAGAATATCTTAAGAAAACCTATGAAAAGGAGTTTGTAGTCAAAAAGCCTGTGTCAACCGATAATAATACTTATGAAGTTTGGGCGTATCCAAAGGATGATCCTGAAATAGGATTTAAAGTTAGCTGGAAGAGTGGAGAACCTGGTGAGTTTAAAGAGAGTTATATGAATGCTTTATGGACCTCACAGGCAAAAGAGGAATTTAATAAATTATTAAAAGATATATATGGCGAAGAACTAAAATCTATATATAGTGTACAGTTTAATTATAAATTTCATGATATAGATTTAAGTGAAGTTAAAAACTTAAGCTATTCAGATTTATTAAAAACATATACCGATAAGATTAGATGTGGCATGGAATACTATGTTTTTGTAGACGAAACCATCGATAAAAGGAAGGAAGCAGAGAAAATATACAGTCTTGTAAAACAACATGTTCTTGATAAAAATATTAGTACATTTGAGTTGCAGTGAAATTTATGTCAAATGATTTTAAACAGGAATTTAACGAGAATTACCAGAGTATTATAAATATGGAGAAAGGTTACAATGATTCAACTCTTTATAAAGAAGGAAAGCTTATAAACCGACTCGGATTTATGCAGGATCATTTAAAGGACGATCCTGTTAACGATATAATCAGTAGATTTATGTATTAATATATATGAACTCCTTTAGGTACAAGGTATGATGATTAATTTCTAAAATGCTTATAAAAATTTGAAAAAAGCATAAACTTTTATATAGCAAATTGTTTGGGAGGAATTATAATGAGCCTTGTATCGTGGAACCCTTTTAGGGATTTTGATAATATCAGCAGGGAAGCGGGCAATTTCTTTGACTTACCGGCAAAATTTTTTAATGGAGTGTCCTCGCCCAGAGTTGATATGTACCAGACCGAAAACCATGTTATAGTAAAGGCTGAAATACCTGGTGCCTCCAAGGAAGACTTGAACTTATATATAGACGAGAACTCCATAAGGCTTTCAGGTCAGACAAAAAAGGAAAGTGAGTTAAAGGATGAAAATGCCTATAGAAAAGAAAGGTATTACGGAAGCTTTTCAAGAACAATTCCTTTGCCAATAGAGGTAAAATCCGATCAGGCAAAAGCTGAGTATAAAGATGGTATCCTTTCTATAATAGTGCCGAAGGTTGAGCCTTCAGAACCTAAAGGAAGAAAAATAGATATTCAGTAGAAATATGTAGATAGCAGCTTGGTGGTTTCATCAGGCTGCTTTTTCGTATCCAGGATCTAAACTCTAAAGCTCAAAATCTAAAATATACCGTACAGGACGGGGACTCATATTGGACTATCGCAAAGAAGGTAGGTACTACGCATCCCCCGTTAAAGTAGGAATTATTGTGCTTACGATAATGTACGGCTACTTGGCATATAACGCACAAGGACTATATTTATACTATATTCTTCATTCGATTAATAAACTGTTTGGCTGTTATGTAATTGAAGGATTCTATTCTTCCGTCATTAATGGTCAACACGTGTTGGTCTCTCCATCTCAATACAATTTGAAGGGTCTTATCCAAAGGTTCGTGGATTAACTCATATAATTCACATAAATTAACCGACAGTTTCCTAAGGTTTATCATATAATTCAGATATTTGTAAATTTTCATCTCAGCGGTCTCGAATTTCAGAATATCGAGAAGTTCAAACGAATACTCTATCCTTTCGGAAAAGCTGGTTAAAAAATACAATATAATTTCAGAGTTGTTGCTATCAATAATATTATCTAAATTTGCATTATTGATCCTAACTAGCCCTACATCTGTCTCTGCTATTATGGTTGCTGTTCTCCGATTCCCTGAAAAATAAGCATATTCACCGAATATGCTGTTTTTTTTCAAGAGTCTCAAAACTCGCATGTCACCATCCACAAACTTAACCACTTTGACGGTTCCCCAATACACAAGATAAAAGTCTTCACCGTAATCGCCTTCAAAAAAAATTATATCTCCCGCCTTATACTCAACACCATATTTTTGATACAGCTTTTCAGTATTTAAATCGGTATTTGAATTAGGGTACACGGTAAATCTCCTCTCAAGTATTCAATATATCCAATGCACCAGCCTGTATTTCAGATTGTTCATTAAGAAATAAAACGGCTTTTTGATAATAGGGACTATTGGTGTAAGATGTTTTAAGCTTGTCTAAAAGCTGATATGCATTCTCTTCATGCTTATTATTAATAAAATAAACAATTGCATTATATATTTTTTCAGGTATATTGTCATCAGAACATTTGGTATTGGACTCAATTTTACCGTTAATTGTTTTTGATAATATTATAAGTTGGGTAATTACACTTTTTGCATCAAATTCATTTTTTAAAATTAAATCGGTTAAATCATCTTTGTCCATCTCACAAACCTCACAATAGGTTTTGGCAACGGCAGATTCTCTTCGCAGGGAACCGTTAATCATGCTATATATTCCGAACATGTTTCCTTTTTCAACAGTGATTGACTCCATGCCCTTCTGCATTAGGACGACTTGGCCTTTGTTTACAAGGTAACATTTTAGGGCTGGAGAGTTATGGAGATAAATAAAATCATTGCTTTTGAATATTAGAATTTTCTTCAAAGTAGTCATCTCCTGTATAAGCTCAAAATAAATGCATTACAAAACCAGTAAATGAGAAGATCGGTAACAACTAAGACCCTGGTTATAATTCCAAGACTTTTTTAACCTGTTACAGAAAATTCCTTTTTACTTTAAGAAAAAACTAATTACACTCGTTAACCGTCCTAGAGGGTTTTCAATTGCTAGAATGCTTTATACTATCTAAACCTATACCATGAGAAGTGATTTGCAAGTACCTGTTGATTTTTTACTTCGACATATATATTTTCACCTTTTGCTGAATCATACAGCAGCCCTTTGTAAGTATCGGTTCTTATGTGAACTTTTTTAAAAAAGTCTGGAGTATCAGGAGAGATATAAACTCCAGCGGCACCGTTTTCAGCAGCAACTATTACTTCAAAGGTTGCAGGGAGTCTTGTTTCGTCAAGAAAATCCTTCTTAAACTCCATCTCAACAAAGCCTATTTGATATCTGCCGCCTTCAGCTGTTACGGTAAAGGTACTTTTGTAAATAACCGGAGCTTCTGTTGCTGCTACCGGCAGTATATTGGAGAATACCAGCAAAAGTACTAACAGGAGTAATATTGACTTTCTTATCATAATAGTTTTCCTCCTTATTATGTTGCATGAATATTACATACATTTATATAAGGCAAAATCCATGCCAAGTTTGCAATTTTTTATGCCGGTAATGTGCAAAACACTGCCAGACACCATGATTAATCTTATTTTTTATTTTTAATCAAACTAAATTTAGTAGGGTTATTTGTAAGAATTCAACATAAAACTCCAAAACAAATTATCTAATTGTATAAAAATTATCTAATTGTATAAATGCCAAGGCCAATCTTATGCAAACATCTGGGGCAATAAATACATTTTCGATTACAGTAACATCCCCTATTATGCTGGAGAAGGGACCTGTAAAGCTAGAGGGATGGAGCTTTCGGAAATAAGCATAAGGATTAAATGATGTTATAGGGTTGGGACCAATAAATACAGCATAAATATTATGAGGATAGCAGCTTGGAAAATGTGGCTGTAAGGCACCGTATTGTTTTTGCAAAAAAACTGTTTGACTCAAAATATACACCTCTTGAAATTATTCATTGATTATATAATATGCATCTAGAAATCAAAAAGCTTTATAAGATAAAAAGAAATTTCCCGAAAATCGGTGAGTATATTAGCTCAATTTGTAGGAAGATGTGTTGCCGCACTGGCACAGGATGAAAATGTTATTGAAAACACCGGAAAAATTCTTATAACTGCTGAAGTTGCAGAACAATATGGACTTACAGATATTGACGGGAAGAATCCAAAGTCTCAAAGAGCCCAGTTGTGGTAGTTCACGCAAAACTAACTTTACTATTGACAAAGTTTTATTGTTCGATTACTATAGAACTATGAAGAATATAGATTTGGTGAAAATATTTAAAGCGCTTTCCAGCGAACAAAGGTTTAATCTTTTTAAAATGTTATATGAATGGTATGAGTGCGGTGGTGGCACAGATGGTGAATATTCCTTTCCCTTTGAGGGAATTGAGAAGTGCTTTACCAAGGCCTGTTGTTCCATGAGTTTATCTCGTTCAACGATATCACACCATTTCAAAGAACTTCAGAATGCGGGTTTGATAACATATACCCGGAATGGACAGTGCTTTGTTTGTAAAATCAATTTAGAAGCTGTGCAGGCTATAAGGAATTTTTTGAAGTAGTTTTTTTAAATTGTTATAGTTCGATTGTTATAAAACAGTGGTATAGATATGTAGTAACAGTATATTTTTTTGGACTTACTGTTCGATTGTTATAAAACTCTCGTAGTTAATATTTTCTATTAAATTATATTAGCAGGAGGTAACTATGAATTGGAACTTCATAACCATGTCAGATCTATTCAATGGCAAAGGTAAAAGAAAGCTTATGTTGGCTGGAAACTGGGGTCTTGAAAAAGAATCCCAGAGGGTTACTCCATTGGGAGATCTTGCTTTAACCGATCACCCTTCGTCATTCGGGGACAAACTTGAGAACCCTTATATCACTACTGATTTTTCCGAAAGCCAGTTGGAATTGATAACCCCACCCTTTAAGTCCATTGAGGAAACATATGAGTCTCTAAAAAAGCTGCAGTTAGAGGCTGAAAAAGGAATTAACGATGAGCTGTTATGGCCCCTTAGTATGCCTCCAAGGCTTCCTGATGAAGACAAAATTCCAATTGCGAAATTTAACAGCGCGGGGAAAGAAAAAGAAATATATAGAAACGGGCTTGCTTTGCGTTACGGGAAAAAAATGCAAATGATTTCAGGTATTCACTATAATTTTTCTTTTAGTGATGAAATGATTGACTTATTATATGAAAGGCTGTCGAAGGGAATGGAAAGGCAACATTTCGTCAACTGGGTATATTTCGCTTTGATCAGAAACTACTTAAGGTACCGCTGGCTGTTAATTTATCTTTTTGGAGCTTCCCCTGTCATTGACCCTACATATTATCCGGTTATATATAAGGAGTTAAAGCTGGTCTCCAAATGCTGCCCCGAGTGCTGCAATGTCATTGATAAATATGAACAGTACTCAACCTCATTAAGGGTAAGCCGTTTTGGATATTCCAGCACGAATCAGGGAAGATACAACATTTACTATACCAGCATGGAAGAATATATTAAAGGACTTGACAGGCTTCTTGCAATGAAAAGTAAAAAGTACATAAAGCTAGGGGTCTATAAGGATGGAATCCAAATACAATTGAATGAAAATATTCTACAGAAAGAAAGTGAATTTTATTCTTCCATCCGTCCCAAACAGATTTTAGAAAAAGGCGAGACACAGTTGGAGGCCTTAAGAAAGAGAGGAGTAAAGTATTTGGAAGTGAGGATTCTAGACTTGAATCCTTTCGAAAAAGTGGGTATCAGCATTGAACAACTATATTTCTTACAGGTATTTATGCTCTTTTGTCTTTTTGAAGAAAGTAAGCCTATCACAAAAATAGAGTATGAAAAAATCAACAAAAACCACCATTTAGCAGCTTTGTGTGGAAGAAAGCCCAGGCTAAAGCTTTATAAATACGATAATGGCACAGCTGCTTTAAAAGAATGGGGTAATGAGATATTTGACAAATTGAAGCGTATTGCTGAATTGATGGATCAGAGTACTTCAGGGAGTAAATACCTTAAATGTGTTGCTAATGAGTACCAAAAGCTTACCAATCCGGAACTGCTTCCATCATCATTAATACTAATGGAAATGAAAGAAAACAACGAAACTTACCTGGATTTTGGTGTTAGAAGAGCTACAATGAACAAACAGTCAAAATAAATAATTGGAGGTAATATATATGATAATTAAAGGTTATGAGGGACTGGAGCTTTCAACTCAAATACTTATTAAGGAAGCACAGTCAAGAGGGATTGAGGTGGAAGTACTGGACTGGAATGATAATTTTATCCGTCTAAGGAGAGGTAATGAAACTGAATATGTTAAGCAGGCTACCAGAACTTCTGCTGACACATACATATCTCCTTTGATTATGGAAAACAAAGAAGTGACAAAGCTGATTTTAAGAGAGCATGGCATTAATGTTCCAAAGGGTATCGCAGTCCAATCTGTACAGGAAGCGGCTAAGGAATTTTCCGGTTTTTTAGGTAAGGATATTGTAATAAAGCCTAAGTCAACAAACTTTGGAGAAGGGGTAGTAATTCTGAAAAATGTTCAATCATATGAGCATTGTGAAAATGCCGTAATACAAGCATTAAAATATGACAGGTCGGTTTTAATAGAGGAGTTCATACCTGGCAGAGAATTCAGATTCCTTGTTATTGGGGAAGAAGTAGCAGCTATACTGCACAGAGTACCTGCCAATGTCAAAGGAGATGGAATTAGAAGCATTGAAGAGCTGGTGAATGAGAAGAATAGGGACCCACTTAGGGGAAAAGGTTATGTAACCCCTTTGGAAAAAATCAATCTTGGTGATGTTGAAAAGGAATACCTGAGCTTGCAAGGGAAGGATATCCGATATGTTCCCCAAAAAGGTGAGGTAGTCTTCTTGCGGGAGAATTCCAATATAAGCACCGGTGGGGATAGTATCGATTATACTGATGAGATACTGGAGGATTATAAAACCATAGCTGTAAACTCTGCAAAGGCTGTAGGGGCAAAGATATGTGGGGCAGATATTATCATACAGGACATATATGCGAAACCAGACAATAAAAATCACAGTATTATTGAGTTGAATTTCAATCCTGCGCTTCATATTCACGATTTTCCTTACCAGGGTACAAACAGGCATGTTGGGAAAAAGGTTCTGGATTTGTTGGGTTTTTAAAATAGGAAAAATTCAACTATTAAAAATTGGGCAAAAATAAATTCATCAAATAATGCAAAAACAGAAAAGAAGCAAAAAAAACAAAAAAATACCAATAAAAACACAATAAAATCTATTGAAAAATAACTTTACAAATGGTAACATTATTATGTAAACCAAAATTAGGTGTGTTAGGAGTGGCACGCCATCCGTGTATCCAAATCTCTAGGAGGGATCAAGATGAAAAAGATCGTTGCTCTGCTTCTTGCAACAATGTTTGTACTTAGCGCTTGCAGCACCACATCAAAGCCTTCTGGTAACAGTTCTTCCGGGGAAAAAATTGAGGGAGTTCCTGAAGCTATCACAAGTAACAGCGGTGGAGTAAAAATAGCAGTAATCCGTAACCTGCCGTCCGATGACCATACTAAACAGTTCCTTGATGGTGCCAGAAGTGAAGGAGAATCTTTTGGTTTTAAGGTAGACACTTTCATAGCTGATAATGATGATGCGAAGTTTCAAGAGTTGGTAGCTCAAGCTATCCAGAAAGACTATGACGGACTTATAATTTCACACGGTAAAAAAGATTACTCATATGACATGCTAAAACCTGCCGTTGATAAAGGAATGAAGGTTGTTACCTTTGACACTGTAATAGAAAAGGATGGTAACAATATTCCGGATATCACCACTACATTTCAGGATGACTTTAAACTCGCAGAGCTTTCTTTAAATGAAATAGCAGCTCTTTCAAAAGATGGAAACCCCGTGAAAGTTATAAAGCTATGGTTTGGACCTGGTGTTCCTCCTCTGGACAGGCGTGAATCCATCTACAAAAAGTTTGAAGAGGAGAATAAAATAAAGACACTTGAGGTAATTGGCCCATCCAATTTCCAGGATGTTCAGGGCGATATAGCTACAAAAGTAAGCGCAGTACTTGCCAAATATCCTGCCGGAACAGTTGATGCTATATGGGGTTCATGGGATGAAATGGCCAAGGGAGCTTATAAGGCTATGGTAGATAACAAACGTATGGATATAAAGCTAATCTCGATAGATATTTCCAACCAGGATATGAACTTAATGAGAGAGCAGGGAAGTACATGGTTGTCTACTGCCGCTGTTGATCCACGCCTTATAGGTTTGGTTAATATGAGGCTGCTTGCCAAAAAACTAGCCGGTGAAGAGGTGCCTGCAAATTACGACCTGGAAGCAAAGCTCATAAAGCAGGAACAGTTAAAGGCAGACACAAACATGAACAATCTAAAGGATGTTATAGACGGTTGGGGTAAGTCTGATGCTTTTAACGAGAAGTGGATGGACACCCTGCGCGAAAAATATGGTAAGAAATAGATAGTGAGTACAGTTGATATAATGGGCTATATTTAAGAGGAGAGAGGGGTTTTCCACTCCGATTCTCTCTCTTCTTTTTAATTAAGAAACTTTATGGTTGTAATGATGATAGAGCCGAGGGACGTCATTTTTGTGCCGGATGGGATGGTGAAATATGCAGCAGCTAAATCGGTGTAAACTGGAGATGAAGGACATATCTATAGAATTCCCCGGTGTAAAAGCACTATCAAATGTAGATTTTCAAGTGGAGTCCGGAACCATACATGCATTAATCGGTGCAAATGGTGCCGGCAAGTCAACGCTGATGAAAGTACTTTCTGGTGCCAATAATCACTATACAGGGAGAATATTTATTGACGGCCGGGAGGTCAATATACGTTCGCCTCGTAGAGCCAAGGAGCTGGCAATCCAGATAGTCTACCAGGAAGTTGATACTGCTTTGATACCTTATCTTAATGTAGCTGAAAATATTATGCTGGACGTATTGGTTAACAAGATGAAGGGCAGGCAATTTGTAAATTGGGCCAAGATACATGCATCGGCAAAAAAAGTTCTTGGACGACTTGGAGTAAAGCTTGATACACGCTCTTTGGTTCAGGACCTGACACTTGCACAGAAGCAGATGGTTTTGATAGCGAGGGCAATAGCTGAAGAGTGCAGATTCCTTATTCTTGATGAGCCAACAGCACCACTTAGTAATGCAGAGACAGAAGAGCTTTTTCGTGTTGTAAAGGACCTGGCGCATAACCAAAACGTCGGTGTCATTTTTATATCCCATCGTTTACCGGAGTTGTTTGAAATATGTGAAGAGATTACTATTATGAAAGACGGTATGGTAGTAACACGCAGAAAGATTGAAGGATTAACTGTAAAGCAGGTTGTTGAACTAATGCTGGGCCGTAAATTTGACGAGAACTACTTGAAGTACCAGGTGAATATTGGTGATAAGTTGTTTGAGGTTAGAAATCTAAGTGAGAAGCAAGGTGCGATACAGGATGTGAATTTGTACGTGCGTGCCGGCGAAATTATTGGTATTGCAGGCCTGGTAGGTGCCGGTAAAACCGAATTATGCAAAACAATATTTGGAGCACTGCATATTCGATCCGGTGAGGTAATGTTGAAAGGCAGGAAACTGAACATAAAAACACCGCATTCAGCGGTAAAACAAGGGCTTGCTTTAGTACCAGAGGAAAGGCGTAAGGAAGGGGTGCTGGTACTGGAACCGGTATTTAGTAACCTTTCGGCAGCCAGCCTGTCTAATTTCTGCGGTCCTTTAGACTTTATAAAACCGCGTTCCGAACACTCTGCTGCGAAAAAGATAATTACAGAACTGGGAATTAAGACACCTAATGAAAACCAGAAGGTTGCTTTTTTATCTGGTGGAAACCAACAAAAGGTTGCTGTAGGCAAGTGGCTGATTGCAAACGCAGATATATATATATTTGATGAGCCAACCAAGGGCGTGGATGTTGGTGCCAAGCGTGATATCTTTGAACTGATAGGAAGGTTGGCCCAGATGGGAAAGGGTATAATATATGCTTCTTGCGAGTTGTCAGAGATAATTGGCATTAGTGACAGGGTTTATGTTATGTATGATGGAACGGTAGTAAAAGAACTCCAGACATCCGACACCAATGAAGAAGAAATCCTCTATTATTCAACAGGAGGTAAGTGACAAATGTCCGTAAAAATTGAAAGTCCAAGGATAGTGGGAAATAAGTGGCTTACAGGCTTTTTGAACTTTATAAGTAAATGGGGCACAGTGCTTACCATACTTATTCTTATATTGGTTTTTGCAATAATGATGCCTCCCTTCATAGCACCATCCAATCTTGTGACCATACTTAGGAGTATTTCCATAGTTACTGTAATAGCAGTAGGTGTTACAGTGTCACTAACGGTGGGTGGATTTGACCTGTCGGTGGGATCGGTTGCAACCTTTGCCGATGCGCTGGTTATATCAATGTTTGTTTGGTACGGTATGTCTACATTTCCATCAATAGCAGTTGCACTGGTAGTATGTCTTATGGTTGCAGCTGTCAACGCCTTTCTAATAGTAAAGCTGAAGATACCCGACATGCTTGCCACGCTTTCAGCCATGTTTATTTTTGAAGGAGTAGCCATGACCTATACGGGTGGAGGGTCAATAAGCCAGGGTATGCCAAGACTGGACGGTACACCCACAGTTGGTAAGCTTACACCGCTGTTCAAGCTCATAGGTCAGGCCCCGTATATAATTATAATAATGCTGCTTGTGGTTGTTCTTGTACACATTTTTCTAAACTACACCAAGCATGGAAGATATATGTATGTAGTAGGCGGCAATATGGAAGCAGCACGCCTTTCCGGTATTCCTGTTAATAGTTACAGGACCCTGGCATACTTTCTGTCAGCGGTTCTAGCTGCTCTGGGTGGCGTTATGCTGGCTTCCAGAATAGGTTCGGCGCAGATAAATGCAGGTGCCGGGTATCTGATGCCATCAGTTGCTGCTGCATATATAGGATTTTCTGTTGGAGGCGCCGGGCGGCCTAATGCCATTGGGACATTTGTTGGGGCCGTACTGGTTGGTATACTGGAAAACGGCCTTGTTATGATGTCGGTTCCATATTATTCCCTTAACATTGTAAAGGGTTCGGTTCTTGCACTTGCACTTGCATCAACTTACTTCAGAAAGAGGTAGCATCGGCGTTATATTAAAGTTCCATAACAATACAGTATTTTGTGAGGTAAGGAGGTAATTTTAATGTCAAAGTTTGATAACTATTTTTTAATGAAACCTTCTGATGTCATTGAATATGCCAGAGAAAAGCTTGATATATTTGACAAGCATGGTAGCCTTGAGTGTAAGGAAATTGGAGATGGCAATATTAATTATGTTTTTCGCGTATGGGATAAAAATTCCGACAAATCGGTAATAATCAAGCAAGCTGGTAATACTGCCCGTATTTCGGAAGATTTCAAGCTCTCTACCGACAGAAACAGGATCGAAGCAGAGATACTCAAGCTAGAGGGTAAGTTAGCCCCAGGCCTTGTACCTGTTGTATACAAATATGATGACGTAATGAACTGCTGTTCCATGGAGGACCTTTCAGACCATACGATTATGCGCCGGGCTCTCATGGAGCATAAAAAATTCCCTCTCTTTGCAGACCACATTACAACATTTATGGTAAACACCCTTCTTCTTACTACTGATGTGGTTGTTGATCACAAGGAAAAGAAAGCAATGGTAAAAAGCTTTATTAATCCGGAACTTTGTGAGATCACTGAGGACCTGGTTTACACTGAGCCTTTCAATGATAACAAGGGGCGCAATGATGTGTTTCCTCCCAATCTTGAGTGGGTCAAAAAGCACCTCTATGAGGACAGGGAACTTAGATTTGAAGCAGCCAAACTGAAGTTCGAGTTTTTGAATAATGCACAGTCACTGCTTCATGGTGACCTTCATACCGGTTCAATTTTTATAAAGGCTGATTCTACCAAGGTTATAGACCCTGAATTTGCGTTCTATGGTCCAATGGGGTATGACGTAGGTAATATTATTGCAAACCTTATATTTGCATGGGTCAATGCAGATGCTGTCATAAAGAGTGATGCCCAGCGCGCTGATTATACAGGCTGGCTTGAGAAAACCATTATTGAAATTGTGGACATGTTTTGTGACAAGTTTAAAAAGGCCTGGGAGGAAAATGTGACTGAAGTTTTAGCCAGGGAAGATGGTTTCTGTGAATGGTATCTCGGTACTGTGCTTAGGGATACTGCTGCTGTGACCGGTTTAGAACTTTGCAGACGTATAGTGGGATTGGCTCATGTCAAGGATATTACATCCATTGAAGGTGAGAATGCAAGGCTTCGTGCAGAACGTATATGCATTACAGCTGCTAAAGACTATATTAAAAAGCGTGACAATTATAAGGCAGGGATAGATTTTATTAAGACATTAAAAGAAGCTGTTCAGCTGTTTAAACGTTAAGTAAGGAGGTAATGGGAGTGAAAAATGATATAAATAAGGCATTGGATTTTGAGACGGTGGCATTGGATGATATAGGCGACGAATTGGTAATTATCGATCAGACTCTTCTTCCTAATGAGACAAAATACCTTCGGCTAAAGGCCCAATCTCAAATCTGGGAGGCTATTTATGAGCTTCGTGTACGCGGGGCGCCTGCCATTGGAATAGCGGCTGCCTATGGAGCGTATCTTGGTGCCAAGGCAATAGAAGCAAGTGACTATAGGAGTTTTTATACAGAGTTTATGAAAGTCAAGGAATATCTTGCCTCGGCCAGACCAACTGCTGTCAACCTCTTTTGGGCACTTGACAGTATGGAAGAATGTGTGAAAAGCAATAAGGACAAACCGGTTTCACAGATTAAGGAAGCGCTCCGCAGGGAGGCAGAGAGAATCAAGGCTGAGGATGTCTGGGTATGTAAATCTATAGGTGAGTATGGTCTGTCACTTATAAAACCTGACATAGGCATACTGACACACTGCAATGCCGGGCAGCTGGCCACAGCCAAATACGGAACAGCACTTGCGCCCATATATTTGGGACATGAGAAGGGTTACAAATTTAAAGTGTTTGCTGACGAAACCCGTCCTCTTCTTCAGGGAGCAAGACTTACGGCTTATGAACTAGAGAGAGCCGGGGTGGATGTTACTCTTATCTGTGATAATATGGCTTCCATGGTAATGAAGAACGGTTGGGTCCAGGCAGTATTTGTGGGCTGTGACCGTGTTGCTGCCAATGGCGATGCAGCTAACAAAATTGGAACATCCGGTGTTGCTATCCTTGCTAAAAATTACAATATACCTTTTTATATTTGTGCTCCTACTTCCACCATTGATATGGCCTGCAGCACAGGGAAGGATATTCATATAGAAGAGCGAAAAGCGGAGGAGGTCACCTATAAGTGGTATGAAAAGCCCATGGCACCAAAAGGTGTAAAGGTGTTTAATCCGGCTTTTGATGTTACAGACGAGAGGTTTATAACCGCTATTATAACAGAATACGGAATTGCATATCCGCCTTTTGATGAATCTCTTAAGGAGATCTTTAAGAAAAAAGACGAGGTAAAGAGATTAAATAAAGGTTGATGTGTAAACATCAACCTTTATTTAATATTACTCACATTCAATAAGTTCAACATTTTGATCGGTAAGAAAACTGTGCCATGCGTTATCAAGCTTCTTATCTACAACAATATAATCTATTTCATCAAAAGAGCCAATGGTTGCAAATGAAGTCTTGTTAAACTTGGTGTGGTCAGCTACCAGAAAGACCTTATTGGCGCGTTTTATGGCTAGCTGGCGAAGTTCAGCCTGCTGCTCATTGGAATCGGTTACTCCGTGCTCTATACTTACCGAGCGGCAGGAGATAAATGCTTTATCAACAAAAAAACCCTGCAGGCTGTTTAGAGCGCTGCGCCCAAGAAAAGACATGGATTTGGACGAAAGCAAACCACCGACTGTTATAAGGCGCACAGACTCACTGTCAGCAAGAGTATTGGCAACCTTCAGAGAGTTTGTTATTACTGTGACCCGTTTGTTTCGTATTTTAGCTGATATAAACAGTGAAGTAGTAGAAGCGTCAAGGAAGATTGAATCACCATGGTGAATAAGCTCAGCACATTTTATTGCAATTTTTTCCTTGTTTTCTACAAAGATAGTTTCACGTATATCAACATTGATGTCGTTCTCTACACCGTCTTGTATAAAGGCGCCGCCATAAGTACGTATAAGGACACCCTCATCTTCCAGGTATTTAAGGTCGCGCCGTATTGTTTCCTCTGTAACGGAGAACATCTTTGCCAGCTCTGATACCGAGACACTTTTCTTTTCAAGAACGAGTTCCTTGATTTTTGATTTACGGGCTACAGGAAGCAAGTTTATCCCTCTTTTCATATTTTCATAGTTCTTAGTATATTATACACCAAAACAATAAAAAAGCAAAACGAAAAGAATGCAAAAAACAAATAAAAAGTTGTTATAAACACAAAAAATATTGACAAAAAACCACAAAAGGTAGATAATAATATTAGTTGACATAATTATTTGCGCCTGCCGTATAAATTTAAAATGAAAGGGAGGTGTGAAGATGTTAAAAATAGATGGTGTACAGTACATGACTGACTTTGAAGCAAAGAAAGCAATAATTGAAGTGGGAAAGCGCATGTACTTAAAAGGGTTTGTAGCTTCCAATGATGGAAACATCAGTGTAAAAGTAGGACCTAACGCCATATGGGTTACACCTACAGGTGTATCAAAAGGCTATATGACACCGGATATACTGGTGAAGCTGGACCTAAACGGCAAGGTTATATTTGGCCGCAGCAAACCGTCATCTGAGATAAAAATGCACCTTAGAGTGTACAATGAAAATCCCGAAGTCCTGGCTGTTACCCATGCACATCCGCCGGTGGCCACTTCTTTTGCCATAGCCGGCCTGAATCTTGACCGGGCTATACTACCTGAAGCCGTCGTCAATCTGGGTTCCGTTCCTATTGCGCCTTATGCGACACCCGGTACAGAGGAAGTACCTGATTCCATTACTCCCTATTGTCGTTCTCATAATGCAGTACTACTTGCCAACCATGGTGCTCTGACATGGGGGAAGGATCTGTTTGAGGCATATTACAGGCTTGAGTCGGTTGAGTATTATGCAACTGTTATGATGTACACGGGTAATATTATTGGTAAAGCTAATGAACTTAGCTGTAATCAGGTTTCCCGGCTTGTACAGATACGTGAGAGACTCGGAATTAACTCTGGAGGTATGCCCCAGTGTTCTCTTACCGAAACAAATTTGGAAGGGTTTGAATCTCCTCATACTTCTAGTTCCAATAAGCTGCCTAAAACCGGTGACACGGACAAGGAAGCAGTAATCCGGACTATAGTAGAAAGAGTAACTCAAACCATCCTTCAAACCTATAAAAGGTGAGTGATTCCATGAACATAAACGAGCAGGATATTCAGCGTATTATCCAGGAAGTACTTAAAAATGTGGAGCAGGCCATACCACAAAATCCATCAATACAAGCTGCCAAGGAAGTTTCGATGGTGCAGCAGGTACAAACTCTTACCATACAACCGGAGAGCATATCCACGCCAAAGCAGATGGGTATATATGAAAGAGTTGAAGATGCCATAGATGCGGCATATGAGGCACAGCGTATTTTTATAAAGGAGTTCAAACTAAGTGACAGGGAACGCCTTATAAACGCGATACGTCAAGTCTGTCATACACATGTGGAGACCCTGGCAAAAATGGTCTGGGAAGAGACAAAGCTTGGGCGCTACGAGGATAAGATATTAAAGCACAAGTTGGTTATAGATAAGACACCTGGGCCGGAGGACTTAAAAACGGATGCAGTATCAGGAGATGATGGGCTTACTATTGTAGAACATGCGCCGTTTGGAGTCATTGGCTCTATAACTCCGGTTACCAATCCTACAGAAACAATAATTAACAATACCATTACCATGATAGCAGGTGGTAATACTGTAGTATTCAATGTTCATCCCTCTGCAAAGCGATGCTGTGCTTACGCGGTAGACCTTATAAACCGGACTGTAGTTGGTAATGGCGGTCCTGCAAACCTGGTTACAATGGTGCGTGAGCCTTCGCTGGAAACAGTAAAGGTGCTTTCAGAAAATCCAAAGGTTCGGATTTTGGTTGGGACCGGCGGGTCTGCTATGGTAAAATCACTGCTTCAGTCCGGTAAGAAGGTTATTGGGGCGGGTGCCGGTAACCCTCCTGTAATTGTAGATGAAACAGCTGATATTAAAAATGCTGCAACACAGATCTTCTTTGGAGCATCTTTTGACAATAACATTATATGTCTGGCGGAAAAAGAAGTTTTTGTTGTTGAACAAGCAGCAAATGATTTTATATACCACATGGTGGAAGAAGGTGCGTTTCTTCTTAACAACAGCCAGCTTGAAGAGATAATGAACCTTGTACTTAGTGTTGAGGAGAAACTATGCAGTAGCGGCTGTAGCTCCGGAATACGTCATGCCTATCATGTTAACAAGGAATGGGTGGGAAAGGATGCCGGCTTAATGCTGGAGCGTATAGGTGTTTCGGGTAAGAGAGATGTGCGCCTTTTGATATGTGAAGTTCCTTTTGATCATCCATTTGTACAGCTTGAACAGCTTATGCCGGTTCTTCCTGTTGTCCGCTGCAGAAATCTTGATGAAGCAATTGAAATGGCTGTAAAGGCAGAGCATGGCAATCGTCATACAGCATCAATGTTTTCTAGAAGCGTGGATAGCCTTACACGCTTTGCCCGTGAAGTAGAGACTACAATATTTGTGAAAAACGCGTGTACCCTTGCAGGTGTCGGCTTTGGAGGGGAAGGCTATGCTACTATGACAATAGCGGGGCCAACTGGAGAAGGGCTCACATCACCCCGTTCATTCACTAGACAGAGGCGGTGTGTTCTGGCGGAGGGCGGCTTTCGGATAATATAAGGAGGTGGTGAATCCATGTCCGATTTTGCAGTTGGTTTCCTGGAAGTAGCAGGATACTGCGTGGCTCTTGATGCCATGGATAAAGCATGTAAAGCTGCAGATATAACTATCATAGGTATTGACACAATAAATCCTAAAGATACAAAAGCTAGAATTCCACTTACAGTGCAGGTCAAATTTACCGGTACAATATCTAATGTCTCTGCTGCACTTGAGGTAGCAAAAGAAATTGCAGCCAGGCATATTACACTGGATGAAATTACTGCCCATATAATAAATGGGCCTTATGAGGGGGTTAATAAACTTGCTGCTATTGGTAAAGTCAAGGTTAAGTGAAGATGTTATCTGCAAATGGTTAAACAAGCATTAAATAAATTTCCGTGAAGTAGAGCCAAACAAAATACTATTTTAGGAGGTAATTCAATATGTCAGCAATAGGAATGATTGAAACCAGGGGTCTCACAGCTTCTATCGAGGCAGCCGATGCAATGCTTAAGGCAGCTAATGTTGAGCTGGTAGGTACCGAGAAGATAGGTTCAGGGCTCGTTACAGTTATTGTAAAGGGTGAAGTAGGTGCGGTAAAGGCGGCTACAGAAGCAGGTGCTGAAGCTGCACAGAGATTGGGCGAGCTTGTTGCAGTACATGTTATCCCACGTCCCCACGCTGATATCGAAAAGATACTTCCGGTATTGAAGTAACTGATGGCCTATGAAAAATAATAATTATGATTCAATCGGTGTTATTGAAATCAGCTTCTATGCCAATGCTGTATTTTTGCTTGATGCCATGGTGAAGGCAGCACAAGTGGATTTCCTTATGGCGGAGAAATTGCTTGGAGGGCGCATGGTAACTGTAATAGTTGGAGGTACAACCTCAAACGTAAGTGCTGCTGTTGAGGCGGCAAGGCATGCGGGTGAGAGCATGATGGATAATCCAGTGAAGGTCGCAGTTGTAATCAGCAATCCTCATACAGAGATAATGAAGTTCATAGTGGGAAGGAGGAAGCAAAAATGCAAGCAATAGGAATGATTGAAACAAGGGGGCTTGTTGCTTCTATCGAAGCAGCTGATGCAATGCTTAAATCTGCATATGTTGAACTTATAGGTACCGAAAAAATTGGTTCCGGGCTTGTGACTGTCATTGTAAGAGGTGAAGTCGGAGCGGTAAAGGCGGCTACAGAGGCTGGTGCCGAAGCTGCACAGAGACTTGGTGAGCTTGTTGCTGTCCATGTCATCCCACGCCCTCACAGCGACATTGCCAATATACTTCCAGTTCTTAAGTAAAACTCTATAAATAAAGGAGCTGAATGGAGATGGTGATAGATGCCAGGTTTGTTGAATACGTAACAAGTCTTGTAGTCCGCGAGATAGGGCAGATGGGTTATAAGATTGATGCGTTGGGACCAAAAAGAGTACCTGTGGGTATTTCGGCACGCCATGTCCATTTGCAAACCGACCACTTATATACATTGTTTGGAAATGGGTATAGGCTGACTCCTATGATAGAACTGTCACAGCCTGGTCAGTTTGCCGCACAGGAGATCGTTACATTGGCAGGTCCTAAAGGTAAAATAGAGAGGGTTAGAATTCTTGGTCCTGAACGTGTACAAACTCAGGTAGAGGTTTCAGCTTCAGATGCCCGCACACTGGGTGTTACACCTATAGTGCGTAATTCGGGGGATATAGAGGGAACACCAGGTCTTACCATAATCGGCCCAAAAGGAAGCGTAGATATACAAAAGGGAGTCATTGTGGCAGAACGCCATATACACATGTCTTTTCAACAATCAGAGTATTTTGGTGTAAGAGACGGGGACCGGGTTAAGGTAATGATTCCCGGCCCAAAGGGCGGAATTATGGATAATATTGTAGTAAGGGTAAGCCAAAACTACCAGCTTGACCTGCATATAGATACAGATGAAGCAAATGCTTTTCTGCTAAAACAAGGAGATTTACTGGAACTTGTTAAATAAAGCACATGTGATTATTCCATATATAGGAAATGGAGGTGGCAACTATGATTATTGGCAGGGTTAAGGGAACAGTAGTTTCTACTAGTAAAAGTGACAAGCTTCTTGGGTACAAGCTGTTACTCATTGAACCTTTTTACGGTGATAAAACACAGATATTCGTTGCTGCCGATAGTCTTGGTGCAGGTATAGGAGAGTTGGTTCTTGTAACTACAGATGAGACTACACAGCACGCTATGAGTAAAAGTGCTCCTATTGATGCATTTATTGTGGGTATACTGGATTTTGAACCGGAATTCGGTAAGTAGGCGGGGGTGAGAATATGGATGTGACTCTCAAAGTACTGGCTGTTGGGGATCCGGCAGTTAATGTGTATATTGACCAAAGGTACGCCATAATTCCGGAATATAGGAAAAAAACTGGAATAAAAGTAGATTTTGATATAGTGCCCTGGGTAGATTATTATTTTACCATGATGGAGTCTTTTGAGGGGAAACGGAATTATGACATTGTTATGGTGGCTGGACACTTGTGGTCTGGTGATTTTGTGGATAAGGGCTATATAGCTGAAGTCAGATACCCCTGTGATCATGATTATGATATGCACGACATTCTTCCGGCAATAATGGAGGAAATGAAGGTAGGGAATAGTACATTCCTTTATCCCTCATTTTGTGACGGACATATCATACTTTACCGTAAGTCCGTGGTTGATAAAGTCTTAAAATGCCAGATTGGCAGTGTGCTGACAACCGATGAATTGATATCGGCTGTAAAAGCGGTTCATGGTATGGATGGAATGTGGGGGATTGTACTTAAAGCACATCCAAGTGAGATTTTCCTTGATGTACTGCCTTACCTCCGGAATGAAGGTATAGATGCTTTTGACCATGGGACTCATGTGCCGGGATTTAACAATGAAAAGGGCCTCGCGGGTCTTGAGAAATACCTGTCTTTGAGGGCTTATGCACCTGATGATACAGGGTGCTATGGAAATGATGAGGTGCGCAGTGCATTTCAGATGAAAAAATCCGTATTTGCGGTTACATGGGGTGGGCAGCTTGGTACAGTTATGGATGATAGGTGTTGTGAACCATGGGATATAGGCTTTGCAAGTTTTAAGACACCCTGGAACGTAACGTGGAGTTTTGCAATAAATGCAAAATCAGAGAAGTGGGAAGAGGCAAATGCTTTCCTTGCCTATTTGACCACCGGGAGGGTTGATCGTATTGTTGGCAGTTATGCCGGTCCACCCGTGAGAATGTCAACTTACCAGCTTGACAGCGAAAGGTTTCCCTGGTATATGACACATTTGGAGATGATAAGGGATCATGCAAAACCACTTCCCAAAATGATAAATGCCGGTAATAAGCTAAGTCACCTGTACAGCCAGCTCTCTCAAGCTTTTGAGAACAGGAAATCTGCTGCCAATGCTCTTTTGGATGCTGAATCAGCCATACGCAGCATAGGTGATTGATAATATATAGAGGATTTCAATGAATTAGGATTAGAAGGCTCTGAAGGGAAAGGATCAAATATGAGGGTTATTGTCATTGGAGGTGTAGCTGCAGGTATGTCTGCAGCATCAAAGATCAAACGCACTGATAAAAGTGTAGAAGTGATTGTTTATGAAAAGGGCATGCATTTGTCCTATGGGGCCTGTGGACTGCCATATTTTGTATCAAATGTAAACGATGACTGGAAAAGGATGATAGCAAGAACCAAAGAAGATTTTGAGGCTCAAGGTATTATGGTTAGAACCCAGCATGAGGTAGTTAAGGTTATACCCTCAGACAAGAAGCTAATAATTCGTAACCTTCTTACCGGGGACCTTTTGATAGATTACTATGACAAGCTGATGGTGGCCTGTGGTGCCTCTCCTATAATTCCGGATATACCGGGCACCTGGCTTAAGGGCTTGTATGTACTTAAAACGATTGAAGATGCAGTGATGTTAAAGGAGGCTGCCCAGAGAGAGTCTGTCAAAAATGTTGTTATTGTTGGCGGCGGATATATTGGTATAGAGGTTGTAGAAGCAATGGCTGAACTAAATAAAAACGTTAGGTGCATTGAGGCTTCAAGCCGTATTCTGGCTCCTTTTGACAGTGAAATATCCGATATTGCGGCAAAAGAGATCTCAAGGCATGGGATCAGGCTGCATACTTCAGAGAAGGTGGAGGCAATTTTGGGTCAGGACCATGTTGAGGCGGTCAAAACCGATAAGGGCACATATAAAGCTGATCTTGTAGTAATGGCCATAGGTGTACGTCCTGCAACACAATTCCTCCGCGATGCGGGAATTCGTATGTCGGGTAACGGCGCAATAATAGTAGATAGGGAGCTTCGAACGAATATCTCCGGTATTTGGGCTGCTGGAGACTGTGCCGAGGTTTACCACCGGGGTATGGAGGAAAATGTCTTTCTTCCCTTGGGTACGGTTGCAAACAAGTGCGGCCGTATTGCAGGCGGCAATATACTGGGGCGTCACGATAAGTTTATTGGGGCGCTGGGGTCAGCAGCTATAAAGGTATTGGGACTTGAACTTGGACGCACAGGTATGTCGGAAAACAATGCAAAGCATTTAGGATATGATTACTCCACGGTTTTAGTGACTGCAAACGACCATCCTTCCTACTATCCAAATCCGACACCTATTACAATAAAGCTTATTTATGAGAAGGGCAGCAAAAGGATTTTAGGGGCACAGGCTGCAGGAGAAAAGGGAGCTGTTTTGCGTATTGATGTCCTGGCTGTAGCTATACACAACCGGATGACAACGGAAGAGCTGGGTATGGCAGATTTGTGCTATGCTCCGCCTTTTGCAGGAGTATGGGATGCGGTACACATAGCATGTAATGCTGCAAGGTAGGTGTTTTTATATGACAAAGGTTATCACGCTTTCACAGGCCGCAGATATAGTAAAGAATGGAGATATGGTTGCTCTAGGGGGAAATGTGCTTCACAGGGCACCAATGGCCATGGTACGTGAGCTGGTAAGAAAGGGCAGGAAGGGTCTTAAAATTGTTAAGACGGCAGGAGCTATTGATGTTGATATGCTGTGCTTTGGAAAATGCGTGGATTCTGTAGATGCAGGCTTTATAAGCTATGAGACAGAGTTTGGACTTGCCACGCACTATCGAAGATCTGTGGAAAACGGCATGGTAAAGGCAAATGAGCATGCCTGTTATACGGTAATATGTGCTCTTCGGGCTTCGATGATGGGAGTTCCGTTTATGCCTGTCAAGGGACTAAAAGCCGGTGATTTGCTTAAGTTTGCAGATTACTATAAAATCATACAGGATCCTTTTGGGGGAGAGAAAATTACAGTGGTGAGGGCACTGGTTCCTGATGTGGCTGTTATACATGTACAGGAATCAGATAAATACGGTAATGCGCGTATTTTAGGCCCCAAATATGAGGATATACTCCTGTCGAGGGCATCAAAAAAGGTTATCGTGACGGCAGAGAATATTGTTTCACAAACAAAAGTATGCGCTGGCGGAGCAGAAAATATTGATATTCCTCACTTTCTGGTGACAGCGGTAGTCCATGCTCCAGGCGGTGCGGCACCTTGTTCCTGCCCATCGTTTTATGATATAGACAGGAAGGCTGTGGAAACATTTAAGGCTTTGGAAGATGAAGATGCCCTAACCCGGTATTTGAGTGTCTGGGAGCGAAAGGACAGGCGTGGTGGCAACGGAAAGGCGGTAAGCATCTAATGTATTATTCTGCTAATAATCATGAAAAGTCTTATACAGGTAGGGTAAGGGTTTCAGATATTATTACATGTGTTCTGGCAAGGCAGATAGGAAATGGGGAAGCAGTGTTTCACGGTGTGGCTTCCCATATGCCTATGATAGCCATAATGATGGCAAAAGCTACACATGCACCTGATCTGGTGTACCTTAACATACCGGGTGGAGTAAACCCAAAGCCTGCCAGAATAAGCAGCTGTTCCACGGCAGGGAGTGAACTGATCCAGGGTGCTTCAGCTGTCTTTGGGCTCCAGGAGGTTTTTGACCTCTCGATGAGAGGTGGGCTTGATGTGGCATTTCTTAGCGGTATACAGTTTGACATTGAGGGTAATGTCAATGCCTCGGTTATAGGTGACTATAACAGGCCAAAGGTAAGAATGCCCGGTGGCGCAGGTAGTGCGGTACTAATACCGACGGTTCGAAAAGTAGTTTTGTGGAGGACAAAACATGATAAACGGACTTTTGTTGAAAAGGTGGATTTTGTAACAACACGGGGTAATATTCACAAGATAATAACTCCCTTATGCGTTTTTGCATACCGGGAAGGACGCCTGATGCTTGAGTCGGTGCATCCGACTTCCTCAATTGATGAGGTGAAGGCCAATACTGGGTTTGAACTTGATTATGATAGAGTAAATATTACAGAGATGCCAACAAAAGAGGAAATGTCAACTTTATTAAGGATTGACCCAATGGATTTGCGTTCCCGGGAATTTAAAACTTAGGTGGGGTGTAGCCAATGACTAAAGCTAAAAGATATAACTGTGTAGAAACTAACCTGTTTGGACCTGGTTCACTAAACCTCCTGGGAGAAGAGGTAAAGAAGAGAGGATTGGTACGGGCTCTAATAGTAACTGACAGGTCCCTTGTTGAGGCGGGTGTAGCCAGAAGGGTTGAGAATGTATTGTTAAACGCCGGTATATCATATTCTGTATATCAAGACGTACTTCCCAATCCAACAGTAAGCATTGTAAACAGCGGACTTGAATTTTGTCAGGCTTCCAGAGCAGATTTCATTGTAGCTGTTGGTGGAGGGTCGCCCATTGATACAGCCAAGGCCATTGGAATACTTGCAACAAACGGAGGTTCTGTGCAGCAGTACGAGGGTATCAACAAATCCAATAAGCAGTCACTTCCTATCGTAGCAGTTAATACTACTGCAGGTACAGGTTCAGAGGTTACATCCTTCTATGTAATCACAGATGAGCAAAGGCATACTAAGATGGTAATTGTGGACAACAACTGTATTGTGAGCATAGCAGTTAACGACCCTGAACTTATGTTGTCCATGCCAAAATCTCTGACAGCTGCTACCGGTATGGACGCACTTACCCATGCTATAGAGGCTTTTCTATCAAAGGAAGCGTCGCCTATTACAGATAAGGATGCATTGTGGGCCATAAAAACCATTCGCAGGTATCTTCAAACTGCTGTAGATAACGGTGATAATCTAGAAGCGCGTTCAATGATGGCTTACGCCGAGTATACTGCCGGTATGGCGTTTTCAAATGCGGGTCTTGGCATGGTTCATGCCATGGCGCATTCACTTGGCGGCATTTATAATCTTCCTCATGGTGTATGTAATGCTTTGCTGCTTCCATATGTTATGGAGTATAACGGGGCAGACCGGGAGGTACAGAAACGGTTCAAAGACATAGCTGCAGCTTTAGGAGTAAAAGGTGCAGATTGGATGGTTCCATACCGTGCTATGATTGAGGCTGTTGCTGACATAAGGCGGTTCACAAAGGCACTTGGTATTCCATCTAAATTAAAAGATTTGGGTGTAAGGGAGCATGATTTGGAAGCCCTTTCAAATATGGCATTGGCTGACACCTGTATGCCGACAAATCCAAGGCAGCCGTCGCTGCAGGATGTTATATCGGTATTTAGAAAAGCTTATAGATGAAATATATTGACATGGTTTTTAGATAGAAATCTTTATTATATACCAATACCCCCTTTATAAAAAATAGCTAACAAGTTCTAGTAAATCAGACGAGCTTGTTGGCTATTTTACACCTATAGGAACTTTTGATGAATTAGTACAATGTAATTATTTTTGCTATCATCAGTGCTAATGTTCAGTTTGACATCCCATAGATAGTCTATTTGCAATATTTAACAATCTAAAGATGTCGCATGTTAACTTGATGCCGATGTATCTGTTTGATATTGGTCATACTACAACGGTAAAACGGAAGTTGCCTTTAAACCAGTAAACATGACGGAGGAAGATTTGTTTGAAGGGTCAATGAATATAGGGTATAAGCTAAGTTTGTCTCATTATAGAAAAAAGTAATATGATTATAATGGGAGGACTTTGCATATTTTTTATAATATGAACTAATATGCCTGGATAATATAAACCCCTGCAATCAATAGAACAATACCTACAGCCCGCATAGGAGTAATAGCATGCAGTGTGTTTCCGAGAATGCCGAAATGATCGAAAACAACAGCCAGTATTATTTGTCCGGCTACAATGAGGCTCAACATATTGGCAGTACCGATTTTGGGCAAGGATACAATGGTAGTAAATATGTAAAATGCACCTAATAAGCCGCCTAGCCACATCCACCAACTGGTTTGCCTTATGTTTGAGATGGTAGGAACTGTCTGGTTTTTGTATAGTACGGCAATAATATAAACAATAACCAGTCCGATTAACCCAACGGTAAAGCTGACTAAAGAGGTTAGAACAGGACTTTTGATATGAGAACGAAGCTTTTCGTTTACTCCTACTTGAACCGTTAACGCTGCACCGGAGATTAATGTTAATAAA